>JBCCIF010000009.1:0-52381 GCA_039028335.1 Bacteroidota bacterium | reverse complement strand
GAAGCAATGGAAATTGACGGACCAGAAGGAACCTTAAATGATGGATTATTTACATTGAGAAATGGAACGGTTCAAACTACAGATGGAGCCGGTTCTGCAGCTGATTTAAAGTCAAAAGCTCAAGGATTAATCGAAAACACGACTTTCTGGGGATATGCAAATGCAAAATGGTTGAAACTAAGATGCAGCTTCACTGATGATTGTGCGACTCCGAAAACAGATGCATACGATTACTTCACCAATGGATCAAATAATTTGGTGTTAAGCGGATGCGAATTTGGAAATACTGCAGGTGATGAAATGGTATCCGTTTATACCAAGTCGGAAGATGAATCTGTAGATCCTCCAGTATTATGTGATGTTCCTGCTGCTTATGTAACGACAGCATCAGGAGTTTTTGATGCTGCTGGGCATAGCACAGAAGCAGGTGCACCTAGCATAGGTGCTGATCTAAGCGCCTTTGACGGCTGGTCTTGGGCTTCAGTAAATGGAAAATATTAAGTCTTATAATAGTTTAAAAAGCTTAGAAACCATCCTCAAAATTTTTGGGATGGTTTTAGCATTTAAATCGATCAAAATGAAAAAGTCTCTATTGTTCTTTACGTTCATGTGTTTCGCTTTCGCACTTTCCGCTCAGAAAGGAAAGTTAAGAGGAGTTATTTCAGATGCTAAAAACGGAGAAACACTCATAGGAGCTACTGCAGTTAAGAAAGGAACCACTATCGGTGCTGCGACAGATTTTGAAGGAAATTATTCATTGGAACTTGAACCGGGAATTCACACGATTGAATTCGCCTACATTTCATATGCCACAAAAACGGTTACAGACATTGAAATCAAAGCCGGAGAAGTTACTTTACTTGACATTCAATTGAGCACCGAAGTAGAGCAAATTGATGAAGTCGTGATTACGGCAAAACAGATAAGGAATACTGAAAATGCCCTTATCTCAGTTCAAAAGAAATCTGGAAATGTCATGGATGGTATTTCTTCACAGACCTTCAGAAAAACGGGTGATTCAGATGCCGGACAAGCGCTCAAAAGAGTTCCTGGAGTGAGTGTTCAAAATGGCAAACACGTTTTCGTAAGAGGTCTTGGAGATCGCTATACCAAAACGATTTTTAACTCCATGTCCATTCCCGGTTTAGATCCTGATAGAAATGCAGTGCAAGTGGATCTCTTCCCGACCAATTTGATCGATAACATCATTGTTTACAAGACTTTTTCTCCAGATCTTCCGGGAGATTTTTCGGGGGGAATCGTAGACATTTCTACCAAGGACTTTCCGGAAAGAAAGACCTTTTCATTCAGATATGGAACTTCCTATAATCCAGCAATGAACTTGCAAAGTGATTTCTTGGGTTATGAAGGAGGAGCCACAGATCTCTTAGGTTTTGACGATGGAACACGCGAATTGCCGATTAATCCATTAAGGGATATTCCGGATCCGACTTTGTTGGACCCGCTTTTAGAGCGCATGACTTCGAGTTTTAATCCAACGATGGCTGCCGCTAAACAAAATAATTTCTTGAACCAGTCATTTGGTTTGAGTTATGGCAATCAATTCGAAAAAGAAAAAGTAACCTTGGGTTTCAACGCTGCTTTGAACTATGCCTTGAATTATAGTTATTATGATAACATTGAATTTGGCTTTTACATCAAGCAAGCCAACAGTGCCAATACACAATTAGAAAACAGTGAAGTACGAAGAGGAGAACTGGGCCGTGAAGACGCACTTTGGAGCGCATTAGTCGGTGGATCTTTAAAAACCAAGAACAGCAGCTTCGCATTAAACATCTTCACTACACAAAATGCAACTTCTGAAGCATCTCAGCGTATTGCGAGAAACTTTGAACAGACCAGTGAGGATCTGCAAGAAGATGTTCTAACCTTTACGCAAAGATCATTGAGAAATGCGATCTTAACAGGTAAACATCATTTCGAAAAATTCGACTTGAGTTGGAGAAATTCATTCACCCTTTCGCGCGTTTACGATCCTGATTTTAGAATCACTGGTATAGCTGTTGGAGAAGATACTACACTTAATCCAGGTGCTGGAGGAAGAATTGATCGATTCTACAGAGATTTGAATGAATGGAATGAAAATCTACGAGTGGATCTGGAATTTCCATTTGAGCTGAAAAACGGTGAGGAATCTAAAATTAAGATTGGCGCGGCAGACTCTTACAAAGAAAGAGATTACGAGATTTTACAGTACAATTTCAAATTTAGAAATCCACTTCAAGTTCAAATACAGCCCGATGCCAATTGGTTTTTTCAACCGGAAAATATCTGGAACACCGCAACGGGTAATGGAACATATCTCGTTAACAGTCCTATAGACTCAGCAAATGTTTTTTCTGCAAGACAAAATATTTTTGCTGCCTATGCCATGAATGAACTGCCTTTAAATCGGCAACTTAAAGCGATTTATGGATTGAGAATCGAAAAGACAGATATGTTCTATACGGGACAAGATCAAAGCGGAAATCGATTAGACGATATCAAAACATTAGACATTCTAACTGCTCTACCTTCAGCTAACTTGGTATATCAGATCGGTGAGAACACCAATTTGAGAGCGTCTTATAATAAGACCCTAGCTCGTCCAAGTTTCAGAGAAAAGTCCAATGCGCAAATCTTTGATCCCATATCAAAAGTGACCTTCATTGGGAATATTGACTTAACGGAAACCAATATCAATAATTTTGATTTGAGATGGGAAACATTTCCAAATATTGGAGAAATTATTTCCGTATCTGCATTCTATAAAACCTTTGATGGTCATATAGAAATTGTCGCTTTTGAGCAGGCATTGGACAATGTACAGCCCATCAATTCCGGCAACAGTATAGTTTATGGAGCTGAATTGGAAATTCGAAAAAATCTGAATTTTTTATCGGACAGCACAAATTCATTCTCCATAGGATCGAACATTTCTATTGTGAATTCTGAATTGGACATCACGAGCGTTCAATTACCAAGCCCAGGAGGAGATGCAGTTGTAGATTCTGAATACAATATTCGAATTGACAATGCACGAGATGGAGAAAATGTATCAGATACCAGAGATATGGCAGGACAAGCTCCTTACCTCATCAATGCATATTTAAATTATGGAAATTCAGAAAGCGATATCAATGCAAATCTGAGTTACAATGTTCAAGGAAAAACATTGAGTGTTGTCGGTATTGGAAGGGCACCAGATATCTTTCTTTTACCATTTCACAGTTTAAATGCAAGAGTATCTAAGAATTTAGGTAAGGAAAAACGGTCTAATTTGAGCTTCAGCGTTCAAAATATTTTGGATGCAAAGACCCAAAGAGTTTTTCAATCTTTTCAAGCCGATGATCGCATTGCCTCTTACTTTGAAGAAGGGCGAAGATTTGGCTTAACGTATCGTTATACCATAAAATAAGCGAAATGGGCAATAGAAATCTATTGCCCACTTCATAATTTGATCCTATTTAAACGCATTTATTGATTATTCAATAGGCGAAACCATTCGGTTGGCAAATAATTAATTCCGAAATTTGGTCAACTATCAAAGGTATGAGACTATACGCAGCTTTATTCTTTTTATTCCTTTTATCCTGCTCTGGGAAGTCAGTTGAATCTCAAAAGGACCTTGACTCCGAGGAAAAAGGTCAAATATGGGAATATGAAATCATCGGGAATATCTCAAATGAAGGATTTGAAAGTGAAAAAATCTTCCTCTATGAAACAGAAGGAAAAGACATATTTCTGCTAGATACTGCTTCGGTAAATGAAGGACGTTTTGTATTTAGACTTACCAAGCCTGAAATGGGTATTTACAAAATTGGAATTCATAGACATGACCTTCATGATTTTATTATAAATCCTATTGAGGAAAAGATTGAACTGGTTTTGAACGGCACCTCTTTCAGTCGTCAGATGAAACACAATTTTTCTGAAGAGAACGATCTCTATGGCCAATACCAATTAGAAAAGCAAAAACACAATCAGCGCATAAGCGCGGTGAAAAGAGAAAAGCTTGATCGCAAAACCAAGCTTCTAAAAATTCGCAATGAGCAAGAAAAATTGAAAGAAATAGAAAAGGGACTTGCTCAGAAAAATCCAGAACTCTTTGCAGCCAAGATTATCAATATTGCTCAAAGTCCGCATCGCTTCGATAAGGACCGGTATTGGAATGATATTGATTTTACGGACGAGTCACTCATCCATTCAAGCATGCTGAACGATCGTATACAGGATTTTATGCGCAGCCACGGCAAAGGTGGACTCGAAGGAAATGACGGATTCATGAATGCAGTTGATTTCATATATGCAATAAGCAACAAGAATGAGCGCGTAATGAATTTTATGTTGTATGCAATGATGGAGGGCTTTTACGGCAGCAATATGACTGAGGTTTCGAGCTATATCATAGACAACTATATCTATGGAGATGCTTGTGGAACCCAAGAAGTTAGTGATCTTATTAAACAAAAAGCTCAGGGGATTAGGAGCCTAGAAATTGGTCAAAGCCCCCCTAATTTCGAAATCAATGATGAAGAGGGAAAAGCGGTGCGCTTTGATCAAGTGGCCGGTTCCAACTCTTATACGGCCTTATTCTTTTGGGCATCCTGGTGCCATAAATGTGAAAATGAAATTCCAATGCTCAAAACAACTTACGAAACTTATTCATCACAGGGTTTTGAAGTGATTGGTGTCGCTCTTGATAAAGACGAAGAAGCCTGGAGAAAAAGCATTCAAACAAAGGAATGCAATTGGATAAATGTCAGTCAACTAGAAGAATGGCAAAGTCCAGTTGTCAAAGATTATAGAGTCAATTCGACTCCTGCCTTTTTCCTGGTTAACGATAAAAAAGAGTTAGTATTCAAGTGCAGATCAGCTGCGGCACTTAATAATTGGCTGAGCAGAAATATTAATTAAATGAACGCTCGCTGAGTAAATTGGCATTTTCGTCATACATGTACCAGATATTTACTTTCTGATCATTCTCGTAAGTCATGTCATATCTTAAAACGCCATTGCTGTCCCATATTTTCCAATTACCGTTTTTCTGGCCGTTCACATAATGTGCTTCTGCTGTCACGGCACCATTATTGTCCCACTTTTTCCATTGTCCATGCTTATCGCCAATTTTGTATTGACCTTTCTCCATTATGTCACCATTAGAATAATAAATGGTAATCTCACCATGTAATATTCCGTCTTTATATTCAGCAATGGAATAAACATTTCCATCATTGTCATAAACCGTATTTTCTCCAGTAAAATCTTTAGAAATTTCAGTTTGCTGGCTAAATGCAACCATGCTGAATGACAATGCTAATAATAAAAGTAATGATCTCATGACGAATGAATTTATGTTATATGAAACGTGATTTTCTTGTTTATGTTACGTTAATCTAACGCTAAGTTAACATTAAATTAACATTGGATCAAATAAAATTCACAAACCATTCACAATCAAGATGTTGAAATGTTAAGCAATTGTAAAAATTCTAGAATATATAAATCAAAGAGAAAATTAATCTATCGCGGACTAAGCTCAAAAACCAGTTCCTCACTTACTTCATTCAATGAGTACGAGCGTTCTTCATAAGAGATATATGAAATTTGAATATGTCCCAACTCATCAAGAGGAACATCGATATCAAAAAAACCATCAGGATCCGTATAAGCAACAATTTCAGAATCGCCTATCACCACTTTAGCCCCAATTAATACGCTCTGGTTATGGGCATCGACTACTTTTCCCTTAAGTGTCACCCATTCCGTCTCCGTGGCAAAAAGACATGCAACAAAGAGAACTGCACATATGCTAAAGATGATTTTTTTCACAATCCAAGTATACGCTCTGCAGTTTAAGACAATGCCAACTTCATGTTAAAGCAAAGTTAAGTGTTGTTTGATGAGAAGAGGATATATTTGATCCATGAACACAATTAAAGTCTTGGTTCTTTGCACTGGAAACTCCTGCCGCAGTCAAATGGCTCATGGTTGGCTTAATCATGCTAAAAAGCTATTCAATTTGGACATAGAAGTCTTTAGTGCAGGGGTTGAAACCCATGGACTGAATCCGAGGGCGGTAGAGGTAATGAAGGAAGATGGAATCGACATCAGCCATCATCAAAGCAGTTTAATTGATGACTATATGAACACTGGAATTAGTCATGTTATTACCGTTTGTGACCACGCAGCAGAACAGTGTCCCATTTTCTCTGAAGCAGTTGAAAAGACCCATCACAATTTCTCCGATCCCTCTAAATTAGCGGACCAAGGAAATGAAGTTTTACCAGCATATAGAAAAACAAGAAACGAAATTCGCGACTTTGTTTTTTCCTATATTCAGCAAATTAGATAGGTATGCGCATCCTGACTTTTCCTCTTTTTTGCCTTTTCGTTCTTTTCGGCAACGCACAAATTGATTTTAAATATGAACAGAATGAAACATTCACGTATGACGAGTGCATCGCTGCATGGAGAATACTTGAAGAGGCTTATTTGACTGTTAAAATTCACGAGTATGGAAATTCAGATTGCGGAAGACCCATTCATCTGGTCGTTCTTGGAGATACTGAGAAAGAATTCAAGCCAACGCTTTTAATTAATAATGGGATTCACCCTGGAGAGTCCTGTGGGATAGATGCTTCTTTAAAATTTGCAGAAGACTTATTGAAGTCTGACAGTCCAATTCTTAACAAAATCAATATCGCCATCATTCCAGTCTACAATATTGGAGGTGCCTTGAATCGAAATAGTTTTTCTCGAACCAATCAAAATGGACCAAAGGAACATGGCTTCAGAGGCAATGCCCAAAATTTAGATTTGAACAGAGATTTCATAAAATGCGACAGCAGAAATACCGAAGCATTTTATAAAATATATCATGACTGGCAACCGGAAATTTTCATTGACACGCACACGAGCAACGGAGCTGATTATCAATATGTCATGACGCTTATTACTTCACAAGTAAATAAACTCAATCCAGAATTGCAGACTTTCGTAAGGGGCAACATGGTTCCGGAATTATTCAAACGTATGGAAGAGTCCTATCCAATGAGTCATTACGTCAACAGCATGGGAAGGACACCTGAAAGTGGTATTGCGGACTTTAATGATAGTCCAAGGTATTCAACAGGTTATACTTCTCTCTTCAATAGCATTGGCTTTGTTACAGAATCCCATATGCTTAAACCCTATCGCGAACGAGTATTAGCAACTTTTTACTTCCTTAAGAATCTTGCAGAATTCACTGCCGAAAATGGAGATCTCTTGGTTCAATTAAAGAACAAAGCAGATCGACAGAGTACAAGAATGAATTACTTGACCATGAACCATCAGCTCGATACGACTGTGCACAATTCCCTTGCATTTAAAGGATTTCGTTCTTATTATGAAGAGAGTAGTGTCACCGGCTTGGATCAGCTTAAATACGAACGCAAACCTGTAAATCTCGAAATCAAACACTTCAATACGTATCGAGCAACAGACACCATTAATAAACCCTACGCTTATATCATTCCGCAGGCATGGAAAAAAGTCATAGATCATTTCAGACTCAATCAAATTGAAATGAGCAGGTTGAATGATGATATAGCCCTCAATGTGAATTACTCTTATATCACTCATTATGAAGCGCTGAACAGACCTTATGAAGGGCACTTTTTAATAAAAAATGTCGAAACTAAAGAGGCCGATGAAAAAATTCAATTTTTGAAAGGAGACTATGTAGTTGAATTGAATCAAAAAGGGAATCGATTCATCATGGAATGTCTCGAACCTAGAAATGTAGATTCCTTTTTTGCATGGAATTACTTCGATGCCATTTTGGGACAAAAAGAATACTTTTCCGACTATGTCTTTGAAGCAGAAGCCAAAAAAATTCTCGATGAAAACCCTGAATTAGAGCAAGAATTTCGTGAGAAGCAAGCAAGCGATACATCTTTTGCTGAGAACAACTGGGCGCAATTGTACTTCATCTATCGGAATTCAAAATTTTATGAAAAAAGCCATAACCGTTATCCCGTAATGCGCTTGTTAGAAGAGGTTAAACTCCCTATTGAATAATGAATGCAGGAGACTCAGCAACATTACTTTCTTGGAGTTCTCTGTCAGCAATTTGTATTTGAAACTTAATGGTATCCCCTAGCTCGCATTCGGGCAAAGGCCAGACCGGAGGGGGAAAATCAATGCGAATCTCAGCCTCTAAATTTTTATCCGAACCTGAAGGGTCTAATCGCTCCACCCGATAATACAGTGGAATTGCATCTGGATTTGCGGCATTGGGACGCTTGTCGATGAGCACCCATTCATTATTCACAAATTTGTAGGGATCAATAAATATGCAATAATGAAACTTGTTGAAGGGAACGGCATTGAACTCAAAATCACCAAGGGTATCTTCTTCATCAAGTCCAAAATTCCCATCTCCATCCGTCATGTCAAAAGTTAAAAAAGCAGTATCTGCTAAAATTTCGAAAGATTTATACTCGACAGCTGGAATCGTTGGGAATTGCACGGGATCTCTACACGAAGACAAGAGCAATGCCAACAAAGCAGCAAAGCCCAATATTTTTCCCAATCTTTGCATCCATTCAAAGTTAAAACATTCTTGAAAGATTTATGGGACAATAGCGAATTGAATTTCAGTCAACTGTTTAAAGCCCATTCTGAACAATCATTTAACGATACGGCACTTAAAATATTTCGTTACCAATACGAAAAAATAGACGTTTATAGAAGCTATGTTGATCAATTAAGCATCCACCCTGAAACGATTGATCATTCATCAAAAATCCCTTTTTTGCCTATTCAATTTTTTAAGTCGCATTCCATATTTTCAGGTAGCGAGAGGACCGATATTGTTTTTGAGAGTAGCGGCACACAGCAGCAAGGCACCAGTAAACATCATGTTCAAGACATCTCCATCTATATAAAGAGTTTCGAATCTGCATTTGAATATTTCTTCGGTCCGGCTTCTGACTATTGTATTCTAGCATTGCTTCCCTCTTACCTTGAAAGAGAAGGATCTTCTTTGATATTCATGATGGACCAGCTTATAAAAAACTCAGCTCATGTCAAAAGTGGTTTTTATCTCGATGACTTCTCTGCACTACATAGCGTGCTAAAAGACCTCAATGCACGGAAACAAAAGACCATATTGCTTGGCGTCACTTTCGCGTTACTTGATTTTGCAGAGGAATTCAGCACTCCTCTAGAAAACATAATCATTATGGAAACGGGCGGAATGAAAGGTAGAAGAGAAGAACTGTTAAGACAAGAAGTGCATGAAAAATTAACCAGAGCTTTTGGCACAGATTCTATCCATTCCGAATACGGTATGACTGAATTATTGTCTCAGGCTTATTCGCTTGGTCAGGGTTTATTCCAATGCCCTCCTTGGATGAGGGTGCATACACGAGATTTGAACGACCCATTAAGTCGAGATCAAAGGAATAAAACGGGCGGCATAAACATCATTGACTTTGCCAATCTGCACTCTTGTTCGTTTATTGCCACCCAAGATCTTGGAAGGGTCCATGACAAGGGTTATTTTGAGATTATTGGCCGCTTTGATGAAAGCGATATCAGAGGTTGTAATCTGATGGTCGCTTAAATCACCTTGGTTAAAAAGTAATTTCTGCGTCCTCTTTGAAATATTATAAATTTCCCATTGATCAGGTCTTCTTTCGACAGCACTTTTTCTTCATTCACTTTTTGCTTGTTAACTGAAATCGAATTCTCCTTAAGCGCTCTTTTGGCTTCACCTTTTGACTTTAAGAAGCCCGTACTTTCTGACAGAGCATCTATACTGCCAAGACCGGATTCTACTGCATCTTTCGAAATCTCTCCTTGAGGAACTCCTTCAAAAACCGACAATAGATCATTCTCACTGATACTATTCAGGTCTTCCAAAGTCGATTTACCAAAAAGAATATTCGATGCAGCAATAGCAGCCTTTAAATCTTCAGCAGAGTGGATGCGTTCTGTCAACTCTTCAGCCAAGGCTTTCTGTAGAATTCGCGCACCTAATTTCTCATTGTGTTCGCTTTCCAAAGCTTCAATCTCATCTTTGGACTTCAGCGAAAAGACACGAATGAAATTTATCATATCCTCGTCTGAAGCATTCAACCAATATTGGTAAAATTTGTAGGGGGATGTTTTCTCTTTATCCAACCAAATGTTGCCTCCTTCCGATTTACCAAACTTAGATCCATCCGCTTTTTTAATCAAAGGAGCTGTCAAAGCAAAGGCCTCACCTTGTGCTTTTCGTCTGATCAATTCAGTACCGGTAACAATGTTACCCCATTGATCTGATCCACCCATTTGAATGGTGCAATTTTTCTCTTTGTATAAGTGCAAAAAGTCATAGCCTTGAATCAGTTGATAGCTGAATTCAGTGAATGACATTCCAGACTCCAATCTAGATTTGACCGATTCCTTAGCCATCATATAGTTCACGGAGATATGTTTGCCCACATCTCGAATGAATTCCAAAAATCCGAATTCCTTAAACCAGTCGTAATTATTGACGATCTCTGCGGAATGATCTCCGCATTCAAAATCCAAAAACTTAGCTAATTGCTTTTTTTGTGCCTGTAAATTACGTTCAATTGTCTCCGTGCTTAATAGCTGCCGCTCTGCACTTTTTCCGCTAGGATCACCTATCATTCCTGTTGCACCTCCAACCAGCGCATAGGGTTTGTGACCATGACGCTGAAAATGAACCAATAACATTATAGGAACGAGATTTCCAATATGCAAAGAATCCGCGGTAGGATCAAATCCCACATAAGCAGAAGCCATGCCCTTGGCTAATTCTTCTTCTATTCCCGGCATCTTATCGTGAACAAGACCCCTCCAATTCAATTCTTCTACGAATGACATTTCCTAAATTTTCTCAAAGATATATCTATCAAAATTGAAAAATGAAAATCCTTCTGTAGAATTCACTAAAATTTTGAATGTTAGCACACATTATCACACTAATAAGACCGAAGAAAGCGTTAATAGGCTATCAACATTAGATTGCTCAATTCTAATGCTGTACCATTGATTTTACTCATCACAAAGAAACTAAATTGCTGAATTGGCCCATCTATGCTGAAAAAAGGTCTGAAATATTTGGTTTGCGTGTTGATCGCGCTATTCTCCTTAATCGGAATAGGAATGACCTATGTCTATTTCAATCAAGATGAAATCAAGGACATGGCCATTCAAGAATTGAATGAGAGCATTAATGGAAGCCTAAACGTCAAAGACGCAGAAGCCTCTTTGCTGAGTTCTTTTCCAAGTGTTAGCATCAATTTGGAACAACCCCACTTAATTGCTGTAGCCGATACTTTATTGGCATGTCGTGAATTGCAATTGAAATTGAATCTATTTGACTTCATCAACAAAGACTACCGTATCACTGAATTGGAAGTTTCGGATGGTCTGATTGAATTGAAGACCCTTGAAAATGGTGAATTGAATTTTGAAGTATGGAAAAACGACACCCTTACTTCAGAACGAGAAATGCAATTTGCTATAGAATCAATTCAGTTCAATGACGTTCAAGTCAATTACGCTGACTTACAAACGGAAAATCAATACACTACACATATCAAGGATTTAGATGCTCAATTGCATCTTAACCACGTAAATTGGGATATTCTTCTGGATGGAGAGCTCAATACATTTGCGTTCATTGAAGACACAACTACACGCATTCTGCAGGAGGAATTGGAGTTAGTAACTCAATTCTCTTTCCTGGAAGAAGAAAATAAGCTCCTATTCGAAAATATTTCTGTAATCAATGAAGAAAGCGCGATTGACGCTCAAGGACAGCTTGATCTCGAAAAAGATAAAGAAGCGCTGAGCTTGAATATTCAAACTCAAAGCTCAGCTAAAGGCTTGCTAAGTATTTTCGAACATTACCTAACACTTCCTGAAAACTATTCATACAAAGCGGAAACGGAAATTCTGAGCAAACTCGATTACCACTTTGGGAATGAAGAATCTCTGAAAATTGAAAATGCGGTTGTCCTAAATAAGGGAACATTCACTGAATTAAATTCAAAGGAATCACTTGAAGACATCTCTTTCAATGGGCAGTACAATTATGATAACGGTATTTCGGATTTGGAAATAAAGAAATTTGTTTCCGAGATGGCGCATGGAGAATTTCAAGTAAATGGCAAGATCAAAAAAATTCCAAACGCAGATGTAAATCTGAATATTCAAGGCGCCTTGGATTTAGCCGAGCTTTCAAATTTTCTGGCTTTAGATTCAATACTCTTTCACGGTGAAATAGACTTTAACAATGTCTTGCTTGCCAGCCTAAACGCTGGTGATTTCAAAGATCAAAAGTGGATCAATAAACTAGAAATAGGAGGAAACGCCTCGCTTGAAAATGGCAGCATTGAATGGTTAGAAAAAGAAATTCTCTTGAACAGTCTAAATGGCAAAATGACCTTTAGCGAAGACCATGTTGCCGTAAAAGATCTGAACGGTGATGTTGGCAGCTCAACTTTCGTACTCAATGGAACCATTAGCAATCTTTTGAAATATGCCTTTCTTGAGGATGAAATACTGAAAATAGAGGCATTCCTAGAAGCAGACATTGTGAAACTCGAGGAATTCTTAAAGGAATCAGAGAGTCAAAACAGCAATTCCGAGCTGTCTTTCCCAGAGAATATAGAGTTCAAATTGAACTCGAACATCAGCAATTTGTCATTTCAAAAATTTGAAGCTCAAAAGATAAAAGGGCTTATCACATACAAGAACAAGCGATTTAATGCCAATGACATTTCCTTCAATTCATGCGAGGGAAACTTTAACGGACGAATTAGCATAACCGAGAAAAGTCAAAACGACTTTTTAGTTACTTCAGAAAGTCAATCGAAAAACCTGAACATCAAAGAGGTCTTTAAAGAATTTGGGAACTTTGACCAAATATTTTTAACCGAAGAGCACATCTCTGGTCAGACGGACACCGATGTTTTCTTTCAAGGGAATATGGATAGATTTCTAGAGTTCAATAAGAAATCCATTCAAGCCGTTGCCGATATTCGACTCACTGACGGTGAGCTCATTGAGCATCCTTCTATGTTGGAAATAGCGCAGTATCTCAGAAAGAAAAGGCTATTGCACCCCTTTTTAAATATTGATGAATTCGAAGAGAAAGTACATCATCTTTCATTTTCTGAAATCAACAATCGTATAGAGATCAAAAATTCGAAGATTACCATTCCACAAATGGAAATAAAATCCAATGCAATGGACTGCAATATTCGGGGCGTCCATGGTTTTGACAATAACATAGATTATAGACTGGACTTCCGCATGAGGGAAATGTTAAAGCAACATGAAGAAGAGATAGAAGGAATCATAGTCGAAGATGATGGAACCGGATCTCGAATCTTTATTGCCATGAAAGGCCATGTTGACGACCCAGACGTATCCTTTGACAAAGAAAGCGCCAGAGCCAAACGCAAAAGTGATCTGCAAAAAGCAAAAAAGGATTTTCTTGACATTTTTAGAAAAAAGCCCGGGGAACTAGAAGAGGAAGAGATTGAAATAGAAGTTAAAGATCAAGCTGTTGTAGAGAAAAAGCAAACCAAGAAAAAAGGCCTCAAGAAACTCTTCTCTCGCGATGAACCAGAAGAAGAGGAAGCTTTAGAAATCGATATCATAGACGATTGACTTGACCCAAATCTGAAGGTGAAGGATTAATTAATTAAATTAGCCCAAATTCTCGCCTATAGCTTTATTCTACCTTTAAATTTATTGAATTGAGTATCTACTCCAAAAAGCAACGATGGAAAATAATTCTCCTAATCATTGCCGTAATGATTATTGGAGCTTCGCTTTGGTATAGCAATTTGATTGTCAGTAAAATCCGCAATGAAGAGAAGCAAAAGGTTGAATTGTGGTCGCAAGCAATCAAAGAGAAAAGCTCCTTAGTCCGCTATACCCAGGACCTCTTTAAAAAGTTGAGGATTGACGAAAGAAAGAAGGTTGAATTGTGGAGGGATGCCATGGAAGAAAGTCTACAATCTAATCAAGAAAACATCTCGAACATTGCGACTAAAATTCTTTTTGACAACCATACCATTCCAGTAATCATTACGGATGAAACCAAAAAGAATGTGGTTCTCAAGGTAAATCTTGATGAAAAAAGACAAGAAGATCCCGAATACCTGCGCAGCGAGTTGAATATAATGGCCAGCTCCTACGAACCTATGGAGATCAATGAATACGGCATTCATCAGTTTGTATTTTATAAAGATTCTTACCGTATTACAGAGTTGGAAGAGCGAATGGACGCATTGATAAATTCCTTCATATCAGAAACGGTGATCAACTCAGCTTCCGTTCCTGTTATCCTAACAGAATCGGATAGAAAAAAGGTATTGAGTCATGGCAACATCGATTCATTAGTAATTGCGGATCCTTTGCTACTTGATCAAAAACTCAAGAATATGGCCGCAGCGAATGTGCCGATTGAAATTGACCTTGGTGAAGGAGGGGTTTCATACATTTTCTATGACGAATCAACTATTCTCAAACAACTCAAATACTATCCTTTCATTCAATTTTTAATTATTGGACTTTTCCTTTTTGTCGCTTATCTCATTTTCTCAACATTTAGAAAGGCAGAACAAGATCAAGTTTGGGTCGGCTTAGCAAAGGAAACTGCCCATCAACTGGGCACACCATTATCCTCTTTAATGGCTTGGGTACAATTGCTTGAGGCCAAAGACATTGAGCCAACCATGGTTCAAGAACTCAATAAGGATGTATTGCGTTTGGAAACGATAACGGATCGCTTTTCTAAAATCGGTTCCCTTCCAGAACTCAACAAAGTAAACATATATAAAGTCCTACGGTCTAGTGTAGATTACCTGCAACCCCGTGTAAGCACCAAAGTCAATTTTTCACTCAATGATCAAGAAAAATCTCCCTCTACAGTAAAATTGAATAAACCACTTTTTGGTTGGGTTATTGAAAATCTCTGTAAGAATGCAATTGACGCCATGAACGGAGAAGGCAGTATTGATATCCAAGTGATTGATGAAATTCAAGTGTGCTATATCGATATTTCAGATACGGGAAAAGGGCTACCTTCCAAATTGCAAAAGCGCATTTTTCAACCGGGCTTCACAACCAAAAAAAGAGGTTGGGGATTGGGCCTCTCCCTTTCAAAGCGAATAATCGAAAACTATCATGAAGGAAAAATATTTGTAAAACGATCTGAACTCGGAAAAGGCACGACATTTCGGATTGTCCTCAACAAATAGATGGCTGGAATTTATTTTCATATTCCATATTGCAAACAAGCTTGTCATTATTGCGATTTTCATTTTTCTACGCAAAGAAAAAACGAGGGATCCATGCTTGCTGCCATGCACAAAGAATTACTTCAATTCAAAGATTATTTCGGAAATGAAGAAGTAGAAAGTATCTATTTCGGAGGCGGCTCTCCAAGTCATGTAGCCTCTATTTTCATTCAAGGCCTTATTGAAAAAGCTCGAGAGCTATTTAGGGTAAGCGACAAAGCGGAAATAACGCTTGAAGCCAATCCTGATGATATGAGCAAAAACAACTTAAAAGATTGGTTAAATATGGGAATAAATCGATTGAGTGTAGGTATTCAATCATTCAATGATCGAGATCTCACATGGATGAATCGCGCACATGATTCTGACCAAGCTTTGCAATGCATGTATGAAGCTCAAGAGCAAGGCTTCTCAAATCTCTCTTTAGATTTGATTTATGGGATACCAGATCAATCCCTAAATGAATGGAAAAAGAATCTCGAATTGGCTATTCAATGCGGTGTTCAGCATATCTCTGCATATTGCTTAACTATAGAATCCAACACCGCATTCGGTAAAAGAAAGACGAAAGGAGAATTGACAGAAAAGTCTGATGAAAAGACAACTACTGAACTTCGCCTGCTTCAAGATATGCTTCGTGATGCTGGATTTGAACAGTATGAAATATCGAATTTCGCACAAAATGGATTCTATGCGAAACACAATACTTCGTATTGGCTAAATAAGGCCTATCTCGGCATAGGTCCATCGGCTCACTCCTACAAAAATGACAAGCGCGAATGGAATATCAGCAATAACAATCTCTATATCAAACAGAGCGAAAATGGGGCTGTTTTAAGAGAATATGAGTTGCTCAGCGATAAAGAAAAATACAATGAACTAATCTTAACGGGGCTTCGGACAAAATGGGGCATAAGCCTAAAAGAGATTCAATCGAAATTTGAGATCGACATTGAAAATGTGTTTCAAGACGAGCTCGAAAAATATGCAGACTCCATCACAATCGACAATGGCTATTTAAAGCTCAAACAAAATGGAATCCCCATCGCTGATCGCATAGCTGTTGACTTTTTTATGGCGTAATTTTCTATCTTGGGCTGAAAAATAAAGCTCATGACAATCAAAGCAGAAAGCGTTAAAGATTATTTAGACCAGTTGCCTGAAGACCGAAAGAAAGCAATGAGTAAAATGCGGAAAGTTCTGAAGGCAAACTTACCTAAAGGCTTTAAGGAAGTAATTGGCTACAATATGTCTGCTTTTGTTATTCCTCACTCTCTTTATCCAGAGGGATATCACTGTGACCCAAAATTGCCACTGCCATTTATCAATTATGCCTCACAGAAAAATTTTGTCGCACTTTATCATTCCGGTGTTTATGCAGACGAAAAGATTTTGAAGTGGTTTGTCATTGAATATCCCAAGCATTGTGACACGAAACTAGATATGGGCAAGAGTTGTATTCGATTTAAGAAGATGGATAAGATCCCCTTTGACTTAATTGGAGAGTTGGCTCAAAAAATTACCCCTCAGGACTTTATTCAGATTTATGAAAAGAACATTAAGGAAAGCCGAAAGAAAAAGTAAAGCCTATATGCAATGCCGATGGTTGTGACCCTATTCATGGTCCTAAGTCTTAATTACAAATGACTCGCAAATTAATTTCATACCTGGCTTGTATCCTCCTTAGCATATCTGTTTGCAGCGCACAGAGTCAGCCAATCGAATATGCCTATAGCTTTGAGAAAAAGCTTCGATACAATTTGGATCAAATTATCCTCAAAGGTGTTGAAGATACCTGCGGTATTATTCCTTTTTCCTATATCATTGAAATTAAAGATGAGGAAGAAATAAGGTTGAATTTTCAAGCTGAAAACGACTGTTCGGCCACCATTGATTTCAAGGCATTATTTGCAAAAGGCGATGTTGTGGAAGTGATCATAGATGATAAGCATCAAACTCTTGTTGATGGAAATGAGACAGAGAAAAACGCTGTTGCTGCCGCTGTCATTCAAAGTATGGAAAGTTTCCAGGAGAAAAAAGTCGACCCGATTATTATGCTAAGGGTAGATCGGGGAGTAAAAAATCGAAAAAAAGTGGATGAAATTTTAAAGGAGGTTCATGTAGGATATTTATCCTTAAATATGGATTTTCCTCTTGTATTCGACTTGGGGAAAAGCTCTCGAGCAGAACCTCCTCGACTAGAAATTCTATTCGAAGATTCGAAAGAGTAGTTTTTAAATATTTAACATTTGGACTTGAAACGCTTATGCCATGATGCGTTATTCAAGCATGAAACTGCTAAGTCTGACCACTCTTCTCTTCCTTTTTGCGTGCATTTGTCAAAACGACCATCTGAAGGTTGAATCTAGCGCTGCACCCAACGCACAAGAAGACAGTTTAAATAGCAAAGCATTCGATTTGCAAAATCACTTGAATAACTATCAAAATTTGAAGAATAGAATTGCCGAACAAAAAGACAGCTTGATTGCAAATGACTTTGCCAAAGAACAATTCTCCATCTTGCTTTATGATTCCATCTTTCCATACTGGCATGGAACTGCCTGGGATTTCAATGGAATAAGCGAAAAACCTCGCGATGGCGAAATCGCCTGTGGATATTTTGTAAGCACCACTCTGCGTGATTTGGGATTCAATATCAATCGCTATAGAATAGCGCAAAAAGCTTCTTCTGAAATAGTAAATTCCTTTTGCGAAAAAAAATACACCCGGACTTTTCGAAAACGAAAAGACGTCTTGCAATTTCTAAATGGACTTGAAGATGGTGAGATATGTATTGTAGGACTCTCTTATCACGTGGGTTTCGTATGTAAGAAAAACGAATCGACTCGCTTTGTGCATTCTACTTTTGTAGGCCCGAGTTGCGTAATAGATGAAGCAGCTGATAGCTCTTCGGTATTCGAAAATTCTGACATCTATGTAATCGGCCGTTTAAATGCTTCCGATTATTCTATGAAAAAATGGCTGCAGTAGGCATTTTAGTTCTATACAGAAATTTCTAATTTAGGCAAGATGGTTCATAAGAAATTTCTGATTCTCATTCCCCCGGTTGTTCTCCTTTACTTCTTCTTTCCATATGTTCTAGGTGAAGTTCCCGTTGACCATTGGTTCAAACAAAACGGAACAACTTATCTTGTCTTAATGGTCTCATTTTTACTTCTGTCTGCAGTGGGTTACTGGGTGAATAGAAAGAAAGATTTTGGAAAGAAACTTACCAATTGGCACTATAGGCCCACGCTCTTTGGCTTTCTGTTGATGTTTATAGGCATGTTTGGGTATTACCAGGTTGATGCACATATTTTTGCTATATCAGCAGATCCTCAGCAATTCGAAGAAAAAAGAGTACTCATGCTAGCACTTATTTTTTTGGCAGCTGCCTTTCTCGTTACGGGCTTTTGTGCTTATCTTCTCAATCTATTAATTTCTAACTACTCTAGAGATAAGGATGAGGGCTGAATTTGAGCTATTCGATCAAAAGTACAAGGTGAATCTGAATCATCCTTTGGACATTTCAATTCCGTTGAGAGCAGAGGAGGATAACCCAAAAGCATGGTATGTAGATGCTCCAGTTATTGAACCCGTGCGAGGCGAAGGTTTTGTAGGTGCTGTAAATCAAGGCGGCTCTGTGAATTTTAGAAACATATCGTTTAATCCTCATGGCCATGGGACACATACAGAATGCGTTGGACACATAAGCAGGCAAGTCCATTCTATAAATATGCATTTGAAAAAGTTTTTTTTCATGGCTAAAGTGCATACTGTTGAACCGACAACTATTCAATCGGATGAATCTGAATATCGAAAAAAGGGGGACCGTGTTATTTTTAAGGAGGACATAGAAGCAGCTTTCAATGGTGAAAAATTCAATGCAATTGTTCTACGCACTTTGCCAAATGACGCTCAAAAATTAACCGGCCACTATTCCAACAGCAATTTCCCCTATCTCGATCAAAAAGCTGCGGCTTTTCTTGTCGCCAATGAAATTGAACATTTACTTATCGATTTACCATCCATTGACCGTGAAGTCGATGGGGGCCAATTGATTGCTCATAAGACATTTTGGAATTATCCGAAATCCCCGCGATTCTTTGCAACCATAACTGAATTTATCTACGTAAAGGAATCGATTCAAGATGGACTGTATTTGCTGAACTTGCAAATTGCACCTTTTGTTAACGATGCCAGCCCGAGCAAACCCATATTATATGAGGTCCTGTGAATATCGAAGAATTGAGAATATATTGCTTGAGTAAAGATGCCGTTACTGAATCTTTTCCCTTTGATGAATGGGCACTTGTTTTCAAAGTAGGCTCAAAACTTTTTGCAATAACCAATGTCGATAGCGGCAAGACGGTAAACCTCAAAAATACACCTGAAGAAAATATTAGACTCCGTGAACACTACCAGGGAATTGAACCGGGCTATCACATGAATAAGAAACATTGGAACACCGTTGACATTCAATCAGATGTCCCCGATGGATTGCTAAAAGAAATGATTGACACCTCTTATGAACTGGTCAAAAATGCATTGACAAAAAAAGAAAGATCTGCTTTGAACTTATTGTGAAAAAGCCAGCCCTAAACAGTCAATAAAAAAATAACTTTTTGAAAAATACTAAGGGTGAATATCCGACATTTATGCTGATGGATTTTTTCAAAAAATACTTTCTGAGAGGACTTTTGATTAGCATGCCTGTTGTGCTTACCATTTATGCCATCTATCTGGTTTTCAACTTTCTTGGCGGCCTACTCCCTTGGGAAAATAAAGTATTCAATATTCTAATCATCATTTGCTTCATCTTATTGATTGGATTCATTGGTTCTTCTGTCATCGCAAACCCTGTTAAATCTTATTTCAAAGATCTTTTAGAAAGGGCTCCCTTGATCAAAACTATTTATGAAGCGATCAAAGATCTTTTATCTGCATTTGTTGGAGAAAAGAAGCGTTTTGACAAACCCGTTCTGGTCAAAGTAAATAAGCACTCAGAGCTCGAAAAATTGGGCTTCATCACAGATGAAGATTTAAGTGAATTAGGTCTTCCCGGAGGAAAAGTAGCTGTTTATCTTCCTCACTCTTACAACTTTTCTGGAAACCTATTTATCGTTCCAAAAGAGAACATCACTCCAATAGACAAACCGGCTAAAGAAGTAATGAAATACATCGTTTCTGGAGGAGTATCGGAGGTTAAACATGAGCAAGCGACTTAAAAATCTCATTGTCCTTCATCTAATTGTTCTCATTTTCGGTTATACCGGTATATGGGGAAAACTCATCAGCTTAGATGCGGTTCCCTTAGTATGGTGGAGGATAGCGATAGCGCTCGTTTCCATTCTGTTGTTCACCATTTTTGCAAAGAAACTGAAGGCGCTGACTATTCAAAGCGCTCTCCGCTTTATAGGTGTCGGCTTTATTATAGCAGCACATTGGATTACATTTTTTTGGGCGATAAAAGTCTCAAATGTCAGTGTCGCACTTGCTGTAATGGCAAGCACAGCGTTCTTCATTTCAGGCCTAGATCCCTTGATATCAAAAAAGAAATTCGTCTGGTATGAATCCATCTTGGGTATTGCAACCATAATCGGCTTGAGCATTATTTTTTCATTTGAAACCAAATTTCTACTTGGAATTTGTCTCGCCCTTTGTTCGGCATTTCTTGCAGCTCTGTTCACCGTCTTTAATGGGCTTTTCGTGCAAAAATCGGATAGCTATTCCATCACTCTTTGGGAAATGTTTGGCGGATTAATTTTCACAAGCATCTATCTTTTTGCCAATGGCGAATTCAATCCCTCCTTTTTTTACATCTCTACAGAGGACCTGAAATACCTTATTCTCTTGGCACTATTGGCAACCACAATTGGCTTCATTGCAAGTGTGAAAGTAATGGAGGTTCTTTCCCCCTTTACTGTGGCACTTACGGTAAATCTAGAGCCCGTTTATGCCATCATCCTGGCCTGGATTTATTTCGGAGAGGATGAAAAAATGACTTGGCAGTTCTACTTAGGAACATTGATTATTCTAAGCACAATTTTCATCAATGCCTATCTAAAACGGAATGAGAAAAAGAAGATAGATCCAGAGGAATAATTGCGTATTGCCTCCTCTTGTTCATTTATTTTTTTAAATCTTTACAGCTAAAGAATTGTCAATGGCACTCGTAAAATACATTGGAAAATTTCAACCCAAAATTGGAAAAGGCACTTGGCTGGCAGAGACTGCGCAAGTTATGGGTGAAGTAGAAATCGGGAAAGATTGCGGAATTTGGTACGGTGCAGTCATTCGCGGAGATGTGGGTTTGATTAAAATTGGGAATCGAACAAATATTCAAGACAATGCCGTTTTACATGGCACATGGAAAAAATCATTGACCACAATTGGCAATAACGTTACCGTAGGTCACAGAGCGATTGTTCATGGATGTACAGTTGGAAATAACGTTTTAATAGGAATGGGTGCCATAGTTCTGGACAATGCGATTGTAGAGGATAATTCAATTGTCGCAGCGGGGGCAGTCGTTCTCGAAAACACCGTAGTTAAAAGCGGATGCATTTATGCAGGAATTCCCGCAAAAGAAGTGAAAAAGATCTCAATTGCTGAAATGAGAGAAATGAATAAAATGTCGGCCTCTCATTATGTCCTTAAGAAAGAGGAGCATAGAATTTAACGCCAAAGATTCATCTTCTTGAGCGATGCTGACCTCTTAAAAAAGATCTTGGTGCTTTTATCAAAGGATTCCGTGTAATCCGAAACAAAAAATTGATTCTTTTTTTGATTTGCACCGGCAAGCAAGGAATTCGCTTCTAGGTATTCTTTAACCCTCTCAGCCGTTTTTTCCGCAGAATCGATCACCTCAATGCGTCCTTGATACAATTCATCAATTTCCCTTTTAATCAAAGGATAATGGGTACAACCCAATATTATCGCCTGAATATTTTGAAAGGTCTTTTTGTCCAGATACGATTTAATTATAGTCTTGCTGATGTTATTGTTGAAATAGCCCTCCTCTATCATTGGTGCCAATAAAGGTGTTGCATTGGAAGTAACTTTGAGCTTCTTATTCAATTTCTCGATGCGTTTCACATAAATTCTAGACTGGATAGTTCCTTTTGTGCCAATTACCCCAATTCTTCCTTTGGTGTATTTCTTAGCTACATACTCTGCTGTTGGATTAATTACATCGATAACTTCTACTTTTCCTTTCAGGAGATTTTTCAAGCTAGCATAGGCATGCGAAGAGGCGGTATTGCAAGCAATTACGATCAACTTTACCTTTTTTCCTAAGAGGAAATCTGCTATGGATTTTGACCACGCTCGAATAGCTGCAGGAGACTTATCACCATAGGGCAAATGAGCTGTATCGCCAAAGTAAACAAAACGTTCGTGAGGCATTTTTCTCTGTATAGAACTGGCAACGGTTAATCCACCAATACCCGAATCAAAAACTCCAATGGCTTGATTTGCTTTCACTTCTTGCGTATAAATATAGGATATAAAAAAAGCCATTCTGATATTTATCAAAATGGCTTTTCAATGCTTTAAATATGCTTATTGCAGACCTAAGTTGGCTTTTACTAAAGGCCCAATATCTTCGCCTCCGTCAGCAAAGACAACAACGCCTGTGCTCGTATCTAAGATATATGCGAAGCCATTTGCGCCCGCTACTGCGTTGATCGCATTTTGAACTCTATCTAACATAGGTTTCACCAATTCTTGCTCAAACGATGCAATTTCTTGTTGTGCTGTTTGCTGAGCTTTACCGATTCTTTCCTCCAATTCAACCAATTGATTTTGGAGCGAAAGTCTTTCCGTTTGTGTTGCGGTTTCAGGCAGGCCTTGGGCCTTGGCAATTACCCCTTGATATTCTGCAACCATTGCTTGAATCAAGTTTTCTTTTTCTTTTGCAAATGCTTCAGCCTTTTGTTCAGCCTCTACGCGTTCTGGTAAAGCAGCCAAAATCTCCTGGCTGTTGACATGCCCAACTTTGGATTGTGCGATTGCGTTGATACTAAATGTTCCAACAAAAGCGATTAATAGTAATATCTGTTTCATATTCAAATGTGCTTTTCTAATTATTATTTTCTGCGGTCCATGGTTTTACCACCACCATTCGCGCTGTTATTTGTATTGCTTTTTGTTTCTGAAGAGCTTCCTCCATCCTTGCTTCCTTCATCTTTGGATTTGTCTCCACCAACCTTCTCTCCCGGTCTCAAGCCCAATTTCCTCAAAATTTTATCGCTCTTATCGTATTTCAAATTGACATAAAGAACATTGGTCTGTCCTGCAGCTTTATCAAAAACAAACATGTAACCATTTTCAGTTGCATATTCCCGAATCTTATCAAAGATCTCCTGCTGAATAGGGGCAATCAATTCTTGTCTTTTCTTGAACAAATCTCCCTCGACTCCAAATCTTTTCTGTTGAAGCATTCTAGCCTCCTGCTTCATTCTTTCAATCTCCTCTTCCCTGCTCTTCTTCATCTCTTCAGTTAAAAGAACTGCCTCTGCATCATAGGCTCTTTGCAATCGTTCAATAGCTCCGTATTTTGTTTCAATCTCACCCTGCCATTCTTGTGCGTTTCGGTCCAATTCCTCTTGAGAATCTACATATTCTTGCATATGTTCAAGAATGTACTTAGTATCAACTGCACAATATTTCTGAGCAGATACTCCAAGCGCTAAAAAGGCGCTAAAACAAGTAAGAAGGATAATCTTTTTCATATGCATTTTCCTAATTGGAAGGCGAATTTAACATTTTCGACTACAGTTCTCCAAGATTCGTGCCAATGGTAAAGTGAAATTGGCTCTTAGCCATATTTGGTGCGGTTGGAATATCGTCAAATCGCCAGCCATAGTCTAAGCCCAGAAGACCGAACATAGGCAAGAAGACACGCAAGCCAACACCAGCAGATTTATTCAATTCAAAGGGGTTATAATCTTTGAAGCTGCTCCAAGTATTTCCAGCCTCAGCAAATGCTAACATATAGATTGTCGCACTCGGATTCAGAGAAAGCGGATATCTCAATTCAGTTGTATATTTCGAAATGAATGTAGAACCCGTAGGAGGTGAAATAGAATTGTCGTCATAACCTCTCAAGGCGATAATCTCTCTACCGTCTAATTGAAATCCTGTTAAAGCAGATCCACCTAAGTAAAATCGCTCAAATGGAGAATCCCCAATATCTCTATTGTAGTTACCCAGATAACCATGGCCCGTTTTCGCATAGAGTACCAAGGATCTTCTTGCTTTTTCACTATAAGAATTGTCTCCGCTACCTGCAATAGTAGTATACCATGCAGAAGTAAACTTCCATTTGTGATACTCCAATAATTTAAACTTTTCTTGGTCCGTAGCATTCGAAAAGTCTTTACCAGAAAATGCCGAATATGGAGGAGTTAATTTCACCGTAAAGCCTACGTCTGAGCCATTTGTTGGGAAAATGGGTGCATTAACGGAATTTCGAGACAGCTGTAGTTGAAGTGCCAAATTATTTGAGAACCCGCTCGCGAAGGTGAATATATTTCCAAAATTGTTCAAATCATAATACTGGTAGGAAAGAGCTGCTCTAAAAACAAACCAATCGTCCGGTTTCTGCCATCGCTGGCCCAAACCTACGGTAATACCGGTAATTCCTAGATCTCTTCTATCTGGATTCTCTACCCTTTCACCATCAATCTCAATAAACTTAGATTGCCCATTTGTTTGTATAGAATGCGTCAAAGAGACCGAAAGCGAGTTGGGTTTTTTCCCTCCAAGCCATGGTTCAACAAAGGACAATGTATAAGCTTGAAAAAATTGACCATTCGACTGCGCTCTTACAGACAAACGCTGTCCGTCACCTTTTGGGACGGGGCGCCAAGCACTGGCACCTTCAGTAAATGCTTTTCTTAAACTAAAATTATTGAAGGTTAATCCTAAAGTACCTACAACCCTTCCTGCTCCCCAACCACCAGAAAGCTCGATCTGATCTGAAGGTCTTTCGACAACGGTGTATTCAATGTCAACAGTTCCATCTTGAGGATTTTGTTTGGGGTTCACTCCAAATTGTTCTGGATCGAAATAACCCAAATTAGATAGTTCTCTTTGCGTTCGAATGATATCCGAACGGCTGAACAAATCCCCAGGCTTGGTTCTTATTTCTCTTAAAATCACATGGTCATTGGTGATTGTATTTCCGATTATACTGACTTTTCCAATACGGTATTGTTTCCCCTCATACATCCTGATTTCAATATCAATCGAATCTTGTTCAATGAGTATTTCTACGGGTGTGGCGTTGAATGATAAATAACCGTTGTCGAGATATAAAGAACTTACATCACCCCCTGTCGGACTTTGGAATAAGCGCTCTTGCAACTTCTCTTCATTATACACATCGCCCCTGATAATTCCCAATCGTTGTGCCAACTGTTCGTCATTGTAAATTGTATTACCAAACCAACTAATTTCTCTAAAAAAGAATTTTTTGTCTTCGAGAACATTAAGGTGAATATTGATGGTCTTGTCATCGTGATTCCAAATGGTATCGGACAAGATTTTCACATTTCTATATCCCCGTTTATTGAAAAAAGCTAAAAGATTTTCCTTGTCTGTATTGAAATTACTTTCAGTGAATTTTGATCGCTTTAATACTCTCCACCACCTTCTCTCTTTCGTATCCTTCATTGTTCTCTCAAGCTTCTTTTCTGAGAACGCAGATATCCCATCGAAGGTGATTTCATTTATTTTGATCTTATCGCCCTTGCGAATATCAAATTCCAACTTATCTCCAAAATCGTAGAGTCTCCCAGTATCACCAATTTGTTGCGTATTTACGGCTACATTTAGATATCCTTTAGCGATATAGTGCTTTCGAATATTGTTTTCCGCACGCTGAATCAAATTTTCGTTAATCACCTTTCCCCTGACCAGGCCAACCTTTTCTTTTAGGGACTCAGCATCTGACTTTGAAACCCCCTTAAATCTGAATCTAGAGAGGCGATTTCTTTCTTCAACTTTGATCACCAAGTAAATCTCTTCCCCTCTAATGTCAGCAGCATAAATTTGAACATCACCAAATAGATCCTGACGCCATAAATTTCGAATGGCAGTTGAAACTTTCTCCCCTGGGACAGTTATTCTATCGCCCACATTTATTCCCGCAAATAATTTAATGGCTTGGACCTCTGTTGTCTCCGTTCCCATTACGGTTATTCCCCCTACAACATATTCTTTTGGGACACTCAGATCGCTTTGTCCACCTAATGTGATTTGTGCGTTAATAACGCCACTAAATGTGAAAGCAATAATTAAGGCGACTAAATTTTTCAATTCTTTGCTATTTGTTCACTAATTTTTCCAAACCTTCTTTCTCTATTTTGATAGGAAATTATGGCTTTATAAAAGTCTTGTTTTCTAAACTCCGGCCAATATACATCTGTGAAATAGAGTTCTGCATATGCAATTTGCCAGAGTAGAAAATTAGATATTCTATGCTCTCCGCTTGTTCTGATCAGCAATTCGGGGTCAGGAAAACTTGCTGTTTTGAGATTTTCTGAAATGAGTTGTTCATTGATATCTTCAGGCTCCAACTCTCCTTTTTTAACTGAGGATGCGATATTCTTCATCGCATTAGAAATTTCCCATCTAGCACTATAGCTCAACGCCAATATCAATGTTATATTACTGTTGTTCTTCGTTTTCTCAATTCCCTCTTCAAGCGCATTTCGGCAATTCTTTGGCAAATGTTCTAAATCGCCAATTGCCTGCAGGCGAACACTGTTCTCATCCAATTCACTAATTTCACTGATAATGGTTTGAACCAATAAATCCATTAAAGCATCAACCTCTTCCTTGGGTCGGTTCCAATTTTCTGTCGAAAATGCATAAAGAGTAAGGTATTTTACTCCCAATTCT
Organism: Bacteroidota bacterium; assembly: GCA_039028335.1. Lineage (GTDB taxonomy): Bacteria > Bacteroidota > Bacteroidia > Flavobacteriales_D > JABDKJ01 > JABDKJ01. The sequence goes on along the minus strand of JBCCIF010000009.1, from coordinate 25,151 downwards.
CTCGCTGTTTTGAGTGATTCGCGAACAGATTCGACCCCATTCATATGACCAAATACGCGATCTTCTCCCTGGCTCTTTGCCCAACGACCATTGCCATCCATAATTATGGCAACATGCTGTGGAATATTGTTTTGGTCGATTTGATGTTTAAAATCCATCCCTATCTTAAATGGAGAACAAAATTAGGATTAATACGGTCTTAACGCACCGAATAGCAATAAAAAATGAGTTAAATCATGTTAAGCAAATCACTTAAAGCATCCCAAGTTTGGAGGGCCTAATCGAACTGCTAAAGAGACTTGAGTAAGAAAATACCAGTCATTATTATTTGGATTTCCGCGTGCAGTACCTTCATTGGTGCCATCTGGCAGGATCTGAACCAAACTTCTATCGGCCAAAGATACTGCCAATATACCATTGTCTTCGCGCAGCAAATTCTCATTTGCATACTCTGTGCTGACATCATCCAAATAATCTGTAAATGTTTTACGAACGCCGTATTCCACGTTCAAAGCTAAACGGCCGAAAAGATTACACTTTATGCCGACTCCAATAGGCATTACTATTTGATTCAGTTTGTATGGTTCCTCCATCAATACGGATCCTTGTCCTTCCGTATGTAAGGGGTTTAATTCATACCAAACACCTTCAAATTCGGCCATAGGGTTAAAGCTCATATAGGCCAATCCGCCATAAAGAAAAGGAGTGAAATTATCGTGTTTACTCCCTATCATATACTCGTAGAAATTGATTTCAAGAGCTGCACCATATTCCATAAGTGTTGTCTTGAAATGCAGATTTCTATTTACTAAGTTGATGTCCTTATTATCCGAGTCGTATGCCTCTAACTGCGTTCTGAGCGCATACATTCGCAATGTATGCCTGGGAGTTGGACTCCATTTATAAGTTATTCCAAAGAGTGCTTTATTATTTTCAAAGTGCTGATAAGGATTCAAATCACCAATGTAATAGCTGGTTCCAAAATTGAATCCAATCTCATCATAGCCACTGAATATTTTACCGAAAAGCTGGGCCTGAGCGTTCGTGCTCACAAGAATAAATAGTATGAATGCTAATTTCTTCAATGCTCCGATTGTCTAAAAGGTAAAAATGCAAATATATTGTACGATCGCAAGAGATAATGGTTAGTTTCTCTTATCCATTCCCCACATTAATTTATTTTTCATGGTCGAAAGAAATGAATGTCCCTCTGGATTTATCATGTGAATTTCAAAGGGCGCCTTCGAAATATGCAGATCGACACCCGAATTAATAATGGCAGATCTTGAATCCAAAGTGACTAAAAATTGGTCCTCCCGACCATCTGCCTTTAATTTTATTTTGACGTTATCAGGCACAATCATTGGCCTGACATTCAAATGATGCGGAGCAATAGGATTAATAATGAAACTATCTGTATCCGGGTGGACAATAGGGCCACTGCAACTCAAGGAATAGGCGGTTGAACCCGTAGGAGTGGATACCAACAATCCATCCGCCCAATATGCATGCAAATACTCCTCATCTATTTCGCAATGAATAACAATCATACTTGAACTATCTCGCTTGATCACCGCTATTTCATTCAATGCGTAATTTGTCTCACCAAACGGATTATCTTCCAAATCCAATTGCACCAAAGATCTTTTATCTATGCTGTATTTTCCGCTTAGCACTTTGTCAAGTGATTCTTCTATACCTGGCACAGCAACCGTTGAAAGAAAACCCAATCTACCTGTATTTATTCCCAGAATCGGAATCAACGAATCTCTGATCAATGAGACTGTGCTTAAGAAGGTTCCGTCTCCACCAATACTGAAAAAAAGATCAATCTTGTCTCTGACTTCTTCATGACTATCAAAGGTCCCTAGTTCTTTAATCCAATCGTACTTCTCAGATAAATAGGATTTAAATGGACCGTAAATCATCAAGTCCAAATCTCTTTTAAGCAGACTTTTGAGCAAGTCTTCAATGCCTCTATCAAATTTTTGCTTGAATTCCGTTCCGTATATTCCGATGGTCATCAAATTGATCTTTTAAACTGTAAAAATATACCTTGTTCGCGAATATCATTCAAAGAATATTCAATTCTGAATACGCGATTATATTTACTCACCACGTCCAAACCTATGCCGTAACCTTTTAACCACTTATTGTCCAAGAAATTTTGCTCAGCATAAAGTTTGTCCTCAACATATGCGAAATCAGCAAAAAGATTTACATAAAAGGCAAAAGGATAGGTAAAAATGTCTCTTTTTTTCTTGCCTACTTTTATCTCGAAAGGCTCAATAATATTGTATTTGATATTGTTTCGAAACAGGTAATAGGCTTGACCATCAACCAAATATAGACCAAATCCCCTTGCTTGAATATCATTGTAGCCAAGGCCTCTTTGCAGTGTATAGGGCAGCTGGTCATAAAAGGTTCGCTTTGCACGAAAGCCATTTTGTAAAACTAGTCTGTCATAAATTCGATTGTGAACGCCTAGATCAAAGAATAAGTTGACCAATTTATTCTCTTTGGCCGCGCCTATTCCCTTTAATTGAGCCTCAAACGCCCAATTTACTCCTTCTTGTGGGTATGCGATGAAATCGAGGTTATCATAGCGAATTTTATACCCTATTTCCATGAATGAAAGTCTATTGCTGCCATTATTCAGATGGTCTGGAGCGAGAATCAATAAAGAATCTACGACTTTATAAGCATCGTATCCTATATACAACAATTGGCTCATATAAAATTGTGGCCTATTGAGCAACCCAATTCCAAATCGAGTTTGTTCCTTCGTCTTACCACTCTGATCGTCAAAAAAAACTCTGACGTTTTCCGATGTGCCGGTAGTAACCTCGCCAAATTGAGAATATTCAGCATCTACGAGCAAGCCCAAAGTTCTCTTTTTATTGACTCCGGGAATTTCGTATTTCAACCGAAAACTTTCTGAATAACCAAATTGCAATTTGACCGAGAGCCTTTCGTCTCTTCCCCTGAAGTTCTTTTGGAGATAGGAAATTCCATAATTCGCTCTAGAAAAATCCTTGGTTTGCCACCAAATATTGAAATTTGGATCTGCTAACTGAAAGATAGGAGTTGGGAAAATATACCATTGTTCTTTCAATTCAATTACAATTACAACCTCGTTATCGAAAGCCGGCACTATGGTTATTTCAGAAATGCTAAATAACTCCGTATTGACCAAATTTCGCTTACCTAAATCAACAAATGCTTGTAATTCACTTGCCTTAAGCGTATCACCTTGTTGAAATGGTAACTCTCTGAGAACTATGAAATCTTTGGTGATTTTATTGCCATCTATAGCTATGGCCTTAATAATTACATCCTGAGCAGCAAGCGAACTTGAAAAGAAAATGAAAAGAAGAATTAGTATTCTCAAAATCTACATGTTAATGTATTTCATCAATTCTTCAAATCTATCTTTAATGTCCTCGCTAAATGTATTGTGATCATATGAAGCAGCAACATTGTATTCATATCTATGGAAAGTTTGAAGTAGCCCTGAAATATCATCTGCTTTTACTGATAAGACCACTGAAATTTGTTGTCCCTGTTCTTCTGGAAACACTTGCAGGGCAAAAATTTTCGCATCATTGCCTTCAGTTATTTGGGCAATTTCACTTAAACTGTAGTCGCTCGCATTCATTCGTAAAACAAAAACTGTGCAGCCTCCTTCAATCGCTAGTGTATTTCCATAGTACTCCACAATAGCTCTAGGCGTTATGGCGCCAATGTACTTTCGCTTTTCATCAACCACAGGAACTACCACAAGGTCATATTCCTTCATGATTTTGACCACATCATAAATGAGTTGCTTTTCATTTATAAAGTAAGCTTGAAATTCATTTTTGAATAATCCGATCTTCTCCTCAGAACGCTTATCATCTATATCTGTATCGTTGACAATACCTACAACTTCTTGCTCATCAATAACCGGCAATTGGCTGGTTTTGTATTCAATCATTACTTCCAAAACTTCACCTACACTTGTCTGGCAATTCACCACAGGAACATCTACTTCAATCAAATCCGATGCGAGCATTTATACTTACTTTTGCGACCGAAAATAAGCAATTTATGACCCGATTAAGTGTCAACATCAATAAAATAGCAACCTTAAGGAATGCTAGAGGAGGAAACACTCCAGATCTATTGAAAGCGGCTAGAAGAATTGAAGAATATGGCGCTGAAGGAATCACCGTTCACCCGAGACCGGATGAAAGACATATTCGCTATTCTGATGTCATGGCACTCAAAAATGTGGTTCAAACTGAATTGAATGTTGAAGGATTTCCAAATCCCAAATTCATAAAATTAATTCAAGAAGTTTGCCCCGATCAAGTGACCTTAGTGCCTGATTCGCCTGAAGTTTTAACTTCAAATGCTGGATGGGACACTGAGAAGAATGAAAATTTTCTTTTTGATGTGATTTCCACATTAAAGAAAATTGGTTGCCGAATTTCACTGTTCATGGAAAACAATCATGAGCATATAAGAAAGGCTAAGGAATTAGGCGCGGATCGAATTGAATTATACACCGAATCCTACGCCAGTGCTTTTTCTGAAAATAAAGAAATGGCGGTTCTACCCTTTAAAGAAGCTGCACGATTTGCATTATCTATCGATCTGGAATTAAATGCAGGTCATGACTTAAATTTAGATAATCTTCATTATTTCATTTCAGAAATACCTGAAATAAATGAAGTTTCTATTGGTCATGCTTTAATTTCTGATGCTTTATATTTTGGGCTTGAGAACACAGTAAACATGTATAAAAAGGAATTACAGATTCATGAAACTCAATTTTAAAAAGATTGGCGAGGGCGCTCCTTTAATAATCGTCCATGGCCTATTTGGTTCTCTGGACAATTGGATGACCATGGCACGTCAATTAAGTCAAAAATTCACAGTTTATCTGATTGATCAAAGAAATCATGGGAAGTCTACACATAGTGAGGATATGAATTATGAACTTATGGCTTCGGACTTGTTCGAGTTTATGAAAGAGCACAATATAGAACGCTCAAACTTTATTGGTCATTCTATGGGCGGAAAGGCCATCATTCAATTGGCGTTAAATCATCCCGAATGCATTCGGAAAATGATGGTAATAGATATTGGCATCAAAAAGTATCCCATGCACCATCAAAAAATATTGGCCGGTCTCAATGGTCTAGATATCAAAACACTTGAGTCTCGAAAACAAGCAGAAGAACGAATAGCCCTATACATTGAGGAAAAGGCAGTTCAATTCTTTCTCCTGAAAGGGCTCTTCCGAAATAAGGATGGATCTTATGGGCTAAAATTTAATCTCAATAGCCTTGAAAGTAATATGGAAAATATATTAACCAGTGTCACCGGAGAAATCTCGGAGACGGATAGTCTTTTTGTTCGAGGCGAGTTATCTGGCTATATTTTAGAAGAAGATTATGCGAACATCAATGAACAATTTCCGTATTCCAAGATTGTAACTATCGAAGGCGCTGGGCATTGGATTCACGCTGAAAAACCCAATGAACTCAAAGAAATAATTTTAAATTATTTTTGATCAGTTCGTCAGGTTTGTTGAACTTTAAAAGTATTTGATGAAAAAGGGAATAAATATTACGCTAATCGCACTTTTTTTGGCGCTTTCCTCATGTGTAAAAGAGGATTTAGCGCTGGAAGAATCCACGCTAAATAAAGAATTGCATGATGCCTTGATCGCGCAATCAAATGATGAAGGATTAGCTTATTTTATATTACCGGAAAGCGATGATTTCGAGAATATCCCTCAAGACCCCAATAATCCAATCAATCAAGCTAAAGTAGAGCTTGGAAAATTACTTTTCCACGAGTCGGCTATTGGTTCATTGCCCTTTTATGAATCAAGTGCGGAAACCTATTCATGTGCGAGTTGTCATCATGCTGCAGCAGGATTTCAGGCCAATGTATCACAGGGAATTGGTGAAGGAGGAATTGGTTTCGGTTCACATGGTGAGGGACGAATTCCCAGTCCTAATTATTCTATTGATGACCTTGATGTACAACCAATCCGATCGCCATCGATTTTAAATGGTTGTTATCAAGAAGTTATGCTTTGGAATGGTCAATTCGGAGCTACAGGGGCTAATATTGGCACGGAAGGCCAATGGGTTCCAGGAAGTATAGAAGAACATAATAATTTGGGTTTTGAAGGCCTCGAAACTCAGGCCATTGCCGGAATGAAAGTTCACCGAATGAATCTGTACTCGACATTTACAGATATCTACCCAGAGTATGCAAATCTATTTAATGAAGCCTACTCTTATCTACCTGAAAATCAGAGAATAAACAATATTACTGCGGGATTAGCCATGGCGGCTTTTGAAAGGACTGTTCTTGCAAATGAATCACCATTCCAAAAATGGTTAAAAGGCGATTTTTCCGCAATGTCAGACAGTGAAAAAGAAGGAGCTCTATTATTTTTTGGAAAAGCGTCTTGCTCTAATTGCCATACCGGTCCAGCACTGAACAAAATGGAATTTCACGCTTTAGGAATGAAAGACTTGGATGAAATCCCCGGAACTTATGATACGAACGATAATGAAGAGGAAAACTTAGGTCGTGGTGGTTTCACTCAAAATCCTGAAGACAACTATAAGTTCAAAACCCCCCAGCTTTATAATTTGAAAGACTCTAAGTTCTATGGACATGGTGCTTCATTCAACTCTGTTGAGGAAGTAATCAATTACAAGAATCTTGGAATTTCTGAAAATACAAGTGTTCCAGATGAAGCACTTTCAGAGGATTTTCATTCATTAGGACTGTCAGCAGAAGAAATTAAAAAGATCAGTCTTTTTGTGGAAAATGCATTATATGATCCGAATTTAAGTCGATATGAACCTTCTTCATTGCCAAGTGGCTTCTGTTTCCCCAATAATGATTCTGAATCGAGACAGGATTTAGGTTGTCAATAAGCGCATTTCTAAACCCCTTAAATAGAAACAAAAGCTCGCTTACTTCGTAAAATCATGTACTTAATTAAGTCATGAGTATATTGATTACCAAAAAAGAATTCATTTGCCTATTTACTCTATTCATTGCATTTAGCTTTAGTGCCCAAAAAGAGAGTATTGAACTAGCTGAGTCTTATGAGGCAGAAGGCAATTTAATTTTTGCAGTTGAAGAATACGAAAAAGCTGTTAAGCAAGGAGCTAATTCAGCTGACGTTTACCGTAAATTAGCACAGTTTAATCTGGACTTGAGAAGGCCAGAGGAAAGTCACGGATGGTTCGAAAAATTACTCGAATCAAGAGAATACACAACTGTCGATCAGCTCTTATTTGCCGAAGTACTTCGTCAAAACGAAAAGTACTTTGAAGCGACTATATGGGCCTCTCAATACTTCATGGCAACTGCAGATCCGGATTACGAGCAATTCCTGGTAAGTGAGGATTACTACGAACGATTTAAAATTGATTCGGCTAAAATAGATGTAAGAAATCTCAAAGAAATTAATACGGAATCCAATGAAATTTGTCCGACAATTAAAGATGGCTTCATGTATTACTCATCTAGCATGGATGAATTTGGTGGACAAACGAATATAGATATTGCTACAAATTCGAATTTCCTCAATGTATACAAATCGGAAGTTGACGGCATTAAACCTTCTAAAAAGTATGTTGAGGTAAATGGAATTAATGGAAAATTCCATGAAAGTAATTTAGCTTTTGATGGGGAGGACGAAGTGTACTTCACGAGAAATCACAAGAAATTATATAAGGACGGTAGAGAAGATGAACTCTTAAGAACACTCAAAATTGTAAGAGCCAAGAAAACTGGAAATGGCTGGAATGTAACGGATGATTTCCCTCATAACAATGAGGCCTATTCAGTAGGTCATCCGACAGTTAGTAAAGATGGTCAGATGCTGGTTTTTATTTCAGATATGCCAGGAGGAATTGGGGGTACTGATCTCTATATGTGCTTAAAAGACGAAACGGGACAATGGAGTGCCCCTCAAAACCTAGGTGATAAGGTGAATTCTAAAGGAAATGAGAAATTTCCATATTTACATACAGACAATTCTCTGTATTATTCTTCTGACGGAATGCACGGTCTAGGTGGACTAGACATCCATGTATGCCCGCTGCTAAAGGGAGAATTCTTAGAACCTCAAAACCTGGGATACCCTATCAATAGTTCACGGGATGATTTTGGCTTTTTTTACGATTCGAAAAATAATCGTGGATTCTTTTCCTCTAACAGAACTGGAGGAAAAGGAGAGGATGACATTTATGCTTATGTTCTAAATGACACCTTGAATTTCTTGGTAAAAGGACGCGTGCTTGATGTAGACACTAAAAAGCGAACGAAAAAACTCAAGGCCAAGCTGATGGACCTTGACGACAATGTTATCGAAGAAATAGAAATGTCCGATGACGGATCGTTCATGTTCAACAATGAAGAATTTAGAAATAAAGGATTCAAAGTTGTCATTGAAGATGAAGAAGGTGTTTATGGAACTTTCACATCTCGGTCATTAAAAGGAAACGGCCTAAACAGTGGTCTCGATATGGGACTGATTTATGTTAAGAAGCTTCCATTGATATTATCTGGAGTTTTGATGGACCACAAAAACGACAAAACGCTAAGAGGTGTCAAAGTGACTGTTATTAATCGTGAAACCGGAGAAGTGTTTGAAGAATTCATTACGGCATCGAATGGGGAATTCACATTTGAAGGGCTTGAAGAATTTACAAAATATACGATTAAGCTCGAGCGCGAAGGATTCTTTACCCGTACCGTTGATTTTGAAACGGGTATTAATAGACACATTAATTTCAACGATCTGGATTGGGGTTATATGGAATCTATCGAACCCGAGATACCTATTGTATTGGATGAATATTCAGAAATAAATTTCGATTTGGGAAGTTGGAAGATTCGACCCGATGCGGAACCCGCCCTTGACTATCTCACAATCTTATTGATGGAGAACCCCTATATAGCAATTGAATTATCAGCGCATACCGATTGCTTAGGACAAGATGATTTCAATTTGGAACTTTCTCATAAAAGAGCACGTTCTGCCTATGAATATCTTGTTATTAGCGGAGGTATAAATCACGAACAGGTCATTACTAAAGGATACGGTGAGACAAAGCCCATTGTTGATTGCGGCAAGAGCTGCAGCAGATGCAACTCCAAACAGCTAGCGGAAAACAGACGAATAGAGTTTAAGGTAATCAGTACCGACTTTTCACAAATACCTGATGAATATAAGATTGAGAGGGAAGTAATACCCGTAGAAGAGCTAATGAATGAGGGAAATCAGAAATAGAAATTTCGTTTCTCTGATTAGCGAAAAGCATTCCTTGTTGTAAAAGTCTTCCGTCTATACTGAGGATCTCGTAAGGCATGTTTTCCTCTATTCCTTCTATATAAAGCACATCAATAGCAGGATTAGGATATAAACTAAGGCCGTAATCCTCAAATTCAGCAATACTTAAGGTCAATTCATTCCATCTTTCTTGAAATTCCTGAAAATATAGATTAGCAATCGTTGCATCATGAATGATCAAAGTATTCTCATCATTCACTGATTCTGCTGATGCCGACCAATTGTGAGATCCCGTAATTACTTGAGGATCAGAAGTAGGGTCTCCTTGATCAACGATTGCCAATTTATGGTGCAATAATCCATCTACCCCTTCATGTGAAAGAACATCCACTCCCTCGGCCAAAAGAACATCAAAGTCAGATCCAGTGGTACTCGTATTGTCAATAATCCCTCGGGGTTGAACAAAAAATAAATCATTCACTTCTAACACAGCATCTCTTAATTCATTGTTTGTGAAAACAAACAAGTTAAACTCGAAGGTATTGTCAGAGGAAAGGATGGCATTCTTAATGGCACTTGTTGTACCATCGGTAGGAGAAAAGTACATTTCAACAGGCCGTCCACCTATTATAAAATTATGAGGTGTATCATTGTCTTTATCAGGCCCGAATTTCGATTCAGATAAATTCGGAACGGGGCCAGTTCCTCCCCACATTTCATTGAATTCCAATGTATATGATCTCGCCAAAGACTGATCTTGGGTAATGACTATATTATTATAATCATCGAACATATCCGAATTGGTCATATTCATTGACCCTTGAATGACAATTGAATTTTGCTCTGATTCTGGATCGACAATAAAAAACTTATTATGCATTCCGCTTCCCATTCCATCAGTTCTCTCGAGCAATTCGATTCCCGGATCTAAACTTGATAGAGAAACATTGTTATTGCTCCCTTCGGTGATAACACGAACCTGAATACCATTATTATGAGCATCATTTAAAGCCGCAACGATATTCAAATTGTTATTACTGTATACTGCCATGTCGATCGATACTTCGGCCATATTTAAATACTTAATTATTGTATCGTGAATTTCAGTCGTCCATTGCGCATTCACTCCTGTCGAAACCGAAACATCAACAGGATTATTAAAGTAAACCTTCATCATTCCAGAAGAATTTGAAACGGTTGCATAGGCTCCAACTGTCGACTCAATTATATCAGCGCCAAGACCAGAACAAGCAACTGCATATATGATATCTGCAGGGTTAAGTCCATCAATTGTTATCGTGTGATCTGAAACCATAGAAAGATCTTCAACGGTATTCACCAAGGCATCAGGACTATAGCCCCATTTAATAATAGAAGAGGATGCTACATCTGTGAGCCAGTTCAATTCAAAACTTGTTTGCGTAATTCCAGATTGTTCAACCGGGCTGACAAAGTTCACGGGTGAATCAGAAACAAAGTCTTCAGGTCCTCTTGGCAAAAGTTGATAACCATCATCTGCAGGAACGCTAAAAGTAAATTGAGAGGCTATTCCGCTCAATGTAACTGGACCTCCTGGCACCAACTCACCAATCATTGGATGTCCAGATCTCAAGTAAATTACGCCTTCTTCACCATTCGACATAAACTCCCAGGTTGTGCTCGTAAATGTCTGTCCGGCATCCGTAAAAACGGCATTCTCAATACTCACAATTTCACCTTCTGTGTCCTCACTTAATTGGCTCGGTGTAATAAGCTGCGCGTCAGGCAAGGGGTTGGAAGAGGATTGAATTGAAAAATCGGTAATTGGATCAATCTCAAGTAATCCATTGAAGTCCTTCAAAATCCCAGAAACTAAAACCTCATCACCTACTGCTGGTTCGCCCCATGACGACCAATCAAAACCTGGATACAAAGCAATTGCGCCCGTTTCGTCTTGGATATACCTAACTGATCCAAATTCGTTTCCGTTAGTAACTATCCCCGAAATTGTTACCGAAGAACCAATGTTCATTGTCCGGGCTTCAGCAATATCTATTTGGGCAGTAAGTCCGCTTGAAAGAAGAACGAAAAGAACAAATGCAATTAAATTTTTCATAGCTTAAAATGTTATAGTAATTGAGGTATTAAATCTTCTGCCCTGTCCAAAAAACACACCAGCTGAAGTGGCGTCAAAACTATCGAGAGTATCGTTTATTGTTCGGGCAAAACGCGCGTTATTTTCTGCATCACTAACATAAGTTGTATTCAATGCATTTAAAACATTAAAATTAAATCTGGCCCTATAATCAAAAAACTCAAATCTATAGTTTAGGTGAAGATTCAAGGTACCATAATCTGGAATTTTCCAAGACTGTCTTCCTTCATTTGAACCGCGCAAAGTACTCGGATCAAAATCAGAATAGTAATTCGAAAAATGAACATAGGCAGCAGTTATGGAAGCATTCTTAATAAATTCATAACGAATATTGGATCCAAATTGACTTTGGGCGGCATCACCGACTTTAATCCCTTCTGCATCGAAAGTCAGCTCGTAGCGTGTTCCATCAGCATTCAAAACAGGCTGTCCATTTGGACGCGTAAACTGAACAGTTTTTTTGCTATCCCATATCCAATCTCCTAGTGAAACCACCCCTTGAACAGAAACCTTGTCGATAGGTTTGTAAATAAAATCCCATTCCACTCCAATATGTCTGGCATTCATTCCATTCACATTCAACGAAAGCCTTCTCAAGGGATCCTCTGGATCAGGAATGGACAAACCACCCGGTAATGGACGACTTTGCCAATATGTATAGTAGGAATTGATATTTGAGCTGAATTTTTTACTTCTAAAAGACCAGCCCATTTCAAGTGCCTGAACTTTAGAATTTTCAATGTCGGTTAAGAGCGTATTTCCGAAATCGAATATGTTATTGAAATAGGGATTTCTCGACAAATATCCCGCATTAACAAATCCATTCAAACGATCAGAAAAATTATAATTAAAACCAACTTTAAATGTTCCCCCGTAGCGCGTAAACCAATCTTTCTTCTGAAATTCTAATCCTTCAGATTCTGGAGTGTATAAAACACCATTGTAAAAAACCGAATCTGGAATTACCTGAGAGCCAATGAATCGGTATTGAGGCGAAATGATGGTATCACCCAAGTCTAATATTTTTGGTAAAAAGTAGTCTACTCTCTTATATTGAGAAGCAGCTCCAGAAACGTTAATAAAAGCCGACCAGTCTTTCTTGTCCCATTCTAGTTGCGCATAAGATCCAAACCATCGAACAAATGAATCATTATGATAGCCAATTTTGTCTCCCACTCTAGAAATTCTCTGATTTGAATTCGGATTCAAATCATTCGGAGAGGTTTTTAAATAGTCCGCCCCTAGCAAATCATCCACTTCAGCATAGTGTTCTCCTCGATACCTGCGATAATCCAAGCCAGCTGAAAAGTCTAAATCTTCTTTTATGCTCCATGCAAATTTAGAAAGTGCACCATACCAATCGTGATTGTTTACTGACCTTCTAATGAAGGTATCGTCAACAGCGAAATGCTCAGTTGGATGAATCTCAGTGTCAATATTTGGGCCAACAAAAACATTAAAATCTAAGCCTGTATTGATATCATATAACTCTTGAAAATTGGGCAAATCATTCACATAATTGCGCGTTGTGAAACCGTTCAATCGCGTACCACCACCTCTACCTATAGAAAAATAGGCGATAGAACTTAAACTCATTCTATTGTTAATTCTCCAAGAATCTCTTACATATGCCTGAGGCTTATGGTATTGATTTCTTCGATCACTGTAGCCATTTACACTTTGATTCAGTTTATTGTTAGTGTCATCCAATGAATAGGTCTCCAGATTGTTGAAATGAGCATTATAATTGATTCCATTTTCACTAGTAAAATTGTTCAACAAACTCGTATCAACACCGTTCTCCAAAGCATACGACAAATCATAAATAGCCATATTCTCTTTTTGAGATCGTTGACCATGTTCTTGAGGTGCACCGGTTCCTGATATAGTCAAGATATGCTTGTTGAAATTCTTCTGAACCTTAAAATAGTAATAGTAAGCTTCGCTATCCAATCCCTGTACCCAACCGTTTCTTCTTTTGTAAGAACCTGCCAAGGAATAGCCCCAGCCATTCTTGGACATTCCACTGTTATGAATTAATGTACTTCGTAAAAATCCATTATTTCCAACTTCCTGACTGAATTGCGTTTTTCTTTCTTGACCTATTCCGGGAGATATTACATTTATTGTCCCTCCAACTGAAGGAATTGCAATTTTAGATGCACCAAGCCCACGTTGAACCTGAATATCTCCATCAATAAGCCAATTTGACCAAAACACCCAACCGTTCTCCATGTCATTCACAGGAATTCCATCAATCATTACGGCAAGATCTCTTTGCTTGAATCCTCGAATTGTTACACGGGCATCTCCATCGCCCCCACCTTGCTGTGTAGCCTGGACACCAGGAGTAGAATTCAAGACCATGGGCAATTCCTGAGAAGCAATTTGATCTCGTATTAATTCAAGCGAAACATTGGTGAAAGCCACTGGAGTCTTTCTGCTAATTGCTTTATCGGCAAAAATTTCAATTTCTGAAAGTGTCTCAACTTCAAGCCCGATTGAGAGATTAATTTTAGACTGAGAATCTGATACGCTAATCTTTTCACGCTTGGTTAAATAACCCACATACGAAATCACCAATTCATATTCGCCATAGGGTAAATCAAAATAAAAATTACCATCTATATCGGTTACGGCACCCTTTCCTGAATCATAGAGGACGGTTGCACCTATCAAAGCATCACCGGAATATGAGTCTATGACTTTACCGGATACTTGCGCTTCTTGACCGCTTAAATGATTTATAAAAACGAAGCAGCCAACTAAAAGAAAAAGCCGAAATGAAAGGTTTCTCAAGATCGCGTTACTTGACAATTATCCTCTTTGTTCCTACCAAATTGTTGCTGGTTCGGGTATTGACCAGGTAAGCACCTTCTGTCCAATCCAAAGTCTCGATGAACACCGTTTGTTTGGGTTCAAGAAGATTCATTTCAAAAACCAAATTACCCACCATTGAGTACACGGACACATGGCTAATAGCATGCTCCGACTCAATATTGAAAAAGCCATTCTCAGAAGGATTTGGATACACTGCAAATGATGCGTTATCCTGAATCTCATCTATGCCTACAGAAGGATCACACACACATGTATGAAAGCCCAACATATCAAATGTGTTGGCAGGCAATGTATCAAATTCTGCCTCCAAGTTATAGCTAGCTGGATTTGATGTCAAACCAATTGTAATATTTTGCTTCCTAACGAGCGTATGGTTTTGTGACATATATACTGTTTCTCCTTGACTATTTACATAAGGTCCCCAACCATCTGGGAAATCCGAATCACCTACTTTACCAACTAAGTCATGAACGACTAATCCTCCAGACATATCTATGTCTAATAACATAATCGCATCATTGCCATTGAAGTACATAGTTTCAGTTCCATTATTGTATTGTGGATTGACAAAAGTATCTGCTTGCATTTGCAATTCACTCCAAACAGGTGCTTCAAAATCGACTCCTGTTGAATCCCTTTTATCTATAACTACTACGTAAGTTTGATAAGGCATTAAAACTCCTTGCAGATCTACTGCATTGCTCGGGTCTTGATTCTGATTTTGAAATCGCACAATCCCGTAAGGAGCCATATCGATAGGGTTAGGACTTGCATTGTAAATCTCTAGTGCTTTATTGTTTGACCACCCTTCAACATATTCGGAAATAATCAAATTGTCGCATCCTTGTGCAGAAATTCCAATTGCAATTAAAAAAGAAAAAATAGTAAGTAGAGCTGTTTTCATATCGTGTTCATTTTGAGGTTACAAAGTTAAAATTTATTACCTCAATAGCTTGTTAAATCTAGATTAAATCGGATGCAGAAAAAGGTAAAACGAGAGAGATGGCTCCTCTTCATTTCTAAAATTCTATCTTAGTCGCGGAATAATTTTGAACCAGTCTATAGTAATCATACCAACATTCAACGAGAAGGAAAACATCGAAAAAATTGTTCGAAAAGTTATTTCCTTGGATCAAGACTTTGACATTTTGGTGGTAGACGATAATTCTCCTGACGGCACTGCAAAGATTGTGCAAGAGATTCAAGGAGAGTTAGAAGAAGTTCATCTCCTTCAAAGAAGCGGTAAAAACGGACTTGGCACAGCATATATCGATGGTTTTCGATGGGCGCTTTCACGTGAATACGATTTTATCTTTGAGATGGATGCTGATTTTTCTCACAATCCGGAGGACTTAGACAGGCTTAGACAGGCCTGTTTAGATGGAGCCGATCTGAGTATTGGATCGCGATACATTGAAGGTGGGGGATTGGAAGATTGGCCATGGTTGAGACGTTTTCTTAGCAAAGGTGCATCTCATTATACCAATGCAATATTGAATATGGGCATTAAAGATGTTACTGCTGGATTCAAGTGCTACACCCGAAAGGTCTTAGAAGCATTACCCTTGGATGAAATAAATTTTGTTGGCTACGCTTTTCAAATTGAAATGAAATATCGCGCGTTTAGAAAGGGGTTTAAATTGGCAGAAGTTCCAATTACTTTTAAAGACAGGACCGAAGGAAAATCTAAAATGAACGCTGGAATTGCTAAAGAGGCACTTTTTGGAATAATGAAGCTAAAAAGAATGAAACTAGGTTAAGTGGGAACACTGATTAAGAATGCAAAAATCGTCAATGAGGGTAAATCCTTTAAGGGAGCTCTTTTAATCGAAAATGAATTTATAAAAGGCATTTATAGAGAGAATTTTCCAGAAGGACACCAAGAAATTAATGCCGAAGGTCAAGTCCTTATTCCCGGAGTAATAGATGATCAAGTTCACTTTCGCGAACCAGGACTTACGCATAAAGGCGAGATATATACTGAGGCAAAAGCTGCTGTTGCAGGAGGCTGCACATCCTTTATGGAAATGCCAAATACGGTACCCCAATCGCTGACTCAAGATTTACTTCAGCAAAAATACGATAGGGCACATGAAGTTTCGCTTGCGAATTTCTCGTTTTATATGGGCGCTTCAAATGACAACTTGGATGAAGTGCTCAAAACAAACGGAAAGAATGTTTGTGGCGTAAAAGTTTTTATGGGAAGTTCTACAGGAAACATGCTTGTGGACAACCCCAAGACTTTAGAGGGATTGTTCAAAGAATGCCCAATAATCATTGCCTCTCATTGTGAATTTGAACCTATTATTCGTGAGAATTTGAGAAAATATACCTCAAAATTTGGCGATGATATTCCTATTCATTTGCATCCAATCATCAGAAGTGAAGAAGCTTGTTATCGATCGAGCTCCTTAGCGGCAGAAATGGCAAGTAAATTTGGAGCCCGACTTCACATTTTACACATCAGCACTGCAAAGGAAGTCGGAATTTTCGAAAAAGGAAGTGACTTTAAAAATAAGAATATCACTTCTGAAGCTTGCGTTCACCACCTTACGTTCAGTGATGCTGATTATGAAAATAAAAAGACGTTCATAAAATGGAATCCCGCTGTAAAAACAAGTGCCGACCGCAACGGTATCTGGGAGGGCCTGTTAGAGGACCGAATTGATGTTATTGCAACCGACCATGCGCCACATACGCTTGAAGAAAAGAATAATCCATATACAAAGGCCCCATCAGGTGGCCCTTTGATTCAACATTCACTCATCGCGATGATGGAACACGCAAGTAATGGCCGACTTAGCATAGAAAAGATGGTTGACAAAATGTGTCATAAACCAGCTGAGCTTTTTGACGTTGAAAAGCGCGGTTTTATTCGAGAAGGGTATTTCGCTGATCTGGTCTTGATAAAAGAAGAAGATTGGATGGTAGAGAAAAGTAATATACTCTATAAATGTGCTTGGTCACCATTTGAAGGAAATCGATTTAGCCATCAAGTAAGTCATACGTTCGTAAATGGCCATTTGGTTTATTGTAACGGTCAATTCGATGAAAGCAAAAAAGGAAATAGGCTAAGCTTTGAAAGATGAAACGTTGGATAATTTTCTTTGTATTGATTGCTTGTAACTCTTCTTCAAAAGGCCCATCGGATCTTATCCCTCAAGAAAACTTTGTCGATATTTTATACGAAATTGAACTTATCGATGCAATTGAAATTCAAAACATGGGTATTGATGAGCAAAGCGATACCCTCACTTTGTCCAATTATAAGTTTCTCTTTGATAGTATTGGCATATCTAAAGAACAGTTTGATCGCTCTTTCGAATATTATAAAAGGGACAGAAACAAAATGCTAGAAATGACTGACACCCTTCTCAAAAGATTAGGTCAGAAGGAAGAAGAAATTAGCAAGAAATTGAGAGATCAACGTTGGAGATCAAAAAAAGAAAATGACTAGAATACTAATTGCCGGATCAAGTGGCATGGTTGGGTCCTTAATATTAAAGGAAGCGATTGCCTCAAACACTGTTCGAGAGATCATTCTTTTAAATAGAACTTCAGCAAAAAAATTGCCTGAAAAGGTAAAGGAAGTTATCCATGCTGATTTCGAAAATTTCGATGGGCTTGAGAACGATTTCTCAAATATATCAGCCGCTTTCTTTTGCATTGGAGTATACACGGGAAAGGTGGATAGAGATCGGTTTAGGAAGATCAATATCGACTTACCTGTCTCTTTTGGGCGATTTTTAAAGTCCAACTCACCTAATGCACGCTTTTGCTTCTTGAGCGGAGCCGGAGCTGATCGGACAGAAAAAAGCCGGATTGCATTTGCGAAGGACAAAGGAATTGCCGAAAACAAATTAAGCGCAATGGACTTTAGAGGATTCCATTCATTTAGACCGGGTTATATTTATCCCGTTACCAAGCGGGAAGAGCCTAACTTCTCTTATCAACTCATGCGTTATTTGTATCCACTTCTCCGATTATTTGGAAAAAATGCAAGTATTAAATCAACCGAATTGGCAAAAGCTATGGTCAAGGTAGGGCTTGAAGGAGGGGAAAGTGAAATCTATGAAAATAGAGAGATTAGAGAGCTCATAGCGCCATAGACCCTAGGATTTTTTTGTAGTAGTTTGCATAGTAAGCAATAGATTCTTCGATAGAGGGATATTCGATTGCAATGTATTTTTCCAATTTAGTATTGTCATAGGTATAATTCATCAATGCGCCAGACAACGTCTCATATGAAATCCGAGGTTCAATATTCAGTTTCGAAAGCAATTTAATAAAACGCATAAAGAATTTTATCTGTCTTTCTGACATCACCCTCTTTGGCCCATTTTTACCTAAAGACTTGGCTACAGTATCAAACAATTTCTTTGCTTTCAGATCATGCGCAGAGAGAATGAATCGCTCTTTCCATATTTCCTTCTCCATCAATTCGATAGCTGCCTTAGAAATGGAACGTACATCAATAATTGAGTTACTATTGGGGCCACAAACTTTTAAACCTTCCCATACTGCCGAATAGATTTTTCCACTGCTCACCTCTGGTCTCCCTGCACCCAAAATTAAAGAAGGGCAAAGAATCACCGCATTTAAACCTTCTTCAATACCCCGCCAAACCTCCATTTCAGAATAGTATTTTGATATCGAATAATAGCTCGGATCTCCTTCATCGGTCCACAAATCCTCTTCTGTTATAGCTCTGGCATTTCCACTTCTTCCGAGGGCAGCAATTGAAGAAATGTGGCAAAATTTCTTTATTTCATTTTCAACAGCAACATTGACTACATTCGCTGTACCTTTAATATTTACGTCTAACATGATCTGACGGTCGCGCTTATGAAAGGAAACCATAGCAGCAGCATGATAGACTTCATCACATTCTTCCATTCCCTTCTGAAGAGAAATAACGTCTAATACATCGCCCTCTATCCAATGTATTGAATCAAATTTTTGAGCTCCAAATTCGGGGTCATAGAATAGAAAAGCCTCTTTTACATACTGCAACGGGCTTGATTTTCTTTTAAGCGCCAGTACCTTCCTTTTGTTCGAAATTAAATCATAGAGAATTCGAATTCCCAATAATCCTGTGCCTCCGGTAAGAAAAATCATGTAGTAAAGTAAATGCTTTAGGTCGATCAAAAAAAATTCTTCACCTGAATTTGAATGGCCGCACATTCGAAATTTGTATCTTCAATTTTCGCAAGATTTGAAACAATGATAACGAGCAAAGAAGCATTGAAATCCCTGGCTCAAGAGGCTGCGCTTATGCCTCAGGAAGAAATGCTTGAAATAGGCAAGAAGAAAAAATCGCTTTATATCGGTATTCCGAAAGAAACCTCTTTTCAAGAAAACAGAGTCGCATTGAGTCCTGAAGCTGTGAAGTTGCTTTCGAACAATGGCCATCGTGTAATTATCGAAAGAGCCGCTGGAGAAAAAGCCAATTTCTCTGATAATGACTATTCAGAAGCCGGGGCAGAGATTGGAGATGTCACCCAGGTATTTGATGCCGATATCATACTTAAAGTAGCCCCGCCATTCAAGAAAGAAATAAAAATGATGAAGTCGCATCAAACCTTGATGTCTGCTTTGCAAATGACCGTTCATCCGAAGGATACTTTGGAACTTTTGATGAAAAAGAAAGTGACTGCAATTGCCTGGGACTTCATTAAAGATGAGGAAGAAATTTTTCCTATCGTGCGTGCTATGGGAGAAATCGCAGGAAATACATCCATTCTAATTGCAGCAGAGTACTTATCGAATATTAATGAAGGAAAAGGATTAATGTTTGGTGGCATTGCAGGGGTAAAACCAAGCGAAGTCGTCATTCTTGGTGCAGGAACAGTTGGAGAATTTGCAACCAAAGCAGCGCTCGGACTGGGTGCTGAAGTTCGCGTATTCGACAATTCAATATCGCGCTTGCGGAGATTGCAAGACAGTATTGGACATAAAATATTTACTTCAACTGTTCAACCCAACATCTTGAAAAGTGTAATTGAATCTGCTGATGTTGTGATAGGCGCAATTCGCTCTCCTGCCGGCCGAACACCATGTATTGTAACGTCAGAAATGGTTCAGGCAATGAAAGAAGGATCCGTAATAGTCGATGTTTCTATTGATCGAGGGGGATGTTTTGAAACTTCTGAAGTTACGAATCACGAGCACCCTGTCTTCACGAAACATGGAGTCATCCATTACTGTGTGCCTAATATTGCATCACGTGTTTCAAGAACCGCTTCTTACGCCCTAAGCAATATCTTTGCCCCAATGATTAATACGATGGGGAATGAAGGAGGTGCAACGCCATTAATGAAAAGAAATGCCGGATTCAGAAATGGCACCTATGTATACAAAGGCACTTTGACAAAAGAAATGTTGGGAGAAGCCTTTAACCTCCCATATAAAGATATCGACCTACTCTTCCATACGTTTTAGAAATGCTACGCAGATTCAAACTCTTTTTTATTGGCATGATAATGGGGACCATTGTGGTCATCTGGGCCTTTGGTGATCGACTGAATTTATTCACTTCTTGGCTCCCAAATGAACGTGTTTTACTTAGACTTCAACAGACAGAAATGAAACAAACAAAAAAAGCCAAATGCCAAATGGACTGTCTGGGAATTAATAAAACACATATTGACGCATTAATTCAAGAAGGTGATATTGATTTCAAAAATAGCGACACACAAAACGATCCCTTGATCTACATTGTTAATCACTCGACAAAGGACCTTGGAGAATTCCAACTCACCTTTGCGGCAGCTGATAGCACTTCTACCATCATCAGCGCACAAAAAAACTTAATTACAAAAAATTGTGAATGTGAGGATTGAAGAGGTCAGTACCATTCTTCGGCATTTTCCAAAACGTAGTTCATTTTATAGACATCCTCTTTATTCAGACGTAAAATCCCTTTGAAGCCTAACCTTTGATCGGTGGTATAATTATGCTCCCCCTTTAATTCCAATTCCACAACTGTCTCAGGCCCTGCTGCCCCGCAGAAAAAACAAGAGGCATAAGGATTAGCAGATAGAATAAAATAGTTGGATTCATAGTCAATAGGAATTACAAAACCAGTAATCGCTACCTCTTTGCCTTCTAATGACTTGACATGATCACTAAATGTAGGATACCAGTAATATGCATCCAGGTCCGGATAATACTTATCTTCAAAAGTCACTTTAGCCAAGTCCTTCCAGGTAATCTCTTTTTGTGCTTCAAGACCGAAGACCGCCATTGTCAACAAACATAGAAAGCCAAATTTTTTCATTTCCACACTCTGCTTTAGAATTACTTCGGTTTAATTAAATCTAAATTGTCAAAAAGCCTGCCAGAACAGAATTTCACTGTACTCCTCAGCAAATTTAACCTCTCTTTTTCAAGGACCAAAGAAGATCAAAATATAATTAAAATACTCTGTTTCGAGACCAGCCTCCACTCTTATGCATAAAGCAAAGTGCGATTGACCCAATTGAACCGCTCAGATGGAAAGCGGTTTATAGCCATCTAAGTAGGCTTAATACCCCAAGAATCAAAAGAACTATTCCTGCCGGAGTCTGAAATTTTTCGAGACCTCTCTTGAGTTCATCTCCCATTTCTCTCGCCTTTGAACTTCTGCTACCAATATATCTTTGATAGAGATCATAAGCGAGCAGAAACCCAACAACTATTTCTGCAAGCATTAAAAGCAAAACAGTAAATCCTCCTGAAACAGCTGTTCCATGAACCAAGACTTGCCAAAAAACAAATACTCCCCATATGAAAAGTAAAAGGCCTATAGCGCCTTTATATTCGGCTACTTTGGCAATAAATCCCTGAGAGTCTGGCCTCTTCGATGTTATAAAAGAAGAGGCGGCAACTAATCCACCTAAAATTGCAATAATTGAAGCTAAAAATCCCATATATCTTGTTTAATATGACTTTAAGAACGGAAGAATTATTCAGTTTCTGAACAACGAAAGGATATAAGGCAATAGATGTATGTATTCGGTGAAGAAATTAGAGAAACTGCCTATTTTAGGAGCCTAACCCAAATATCTAGTTCGATGTCTTTACAACGCTTACGCACTTTTGAAGAAATTGTAATCAAAAAATATGCTATTTACAATAGTCTGTTTTTAAATCTGCCCTATGGAAAAGAATCGAATGTTGGTAGCTTAATCCCTCTGCTCGAAAATCACTGCAGACAATCATTACAGAAAAATGAAACTCCCTTAGAAAGTTTAGAGAAGTTCTTTTCGATTTATCTAAATGAGCCAGACGAACAGGAAAAAATAGATTTTATGTTTAGACTCATTCAATACGTTGAAAGACAAATTGTATTGTATGACGCAATTGAAGATGCCGCCTTTTCTGAGCTCCAAAAGGACAGCCCATCATTAAAAATTCATGACTACATCAAAGGCGCAGATGAACTGGAAAAAGATAGAATAGTGAACAAACTGTCTACATTCGGTGCCAAGCTTGTTTTCACGGCTCACCCAACTCAATTTTACACCCCAGAAATATTGGATATTATAGCAGAGTTGAGACGAATGATCCAAGAGAATAAAGTCAGTGAAATTGACGACAAACTTCAGCAATTGGGATTGACTTCATTGATTAATAGAATAAAGCCAACGCCTTTTGAAGAAGCTAAAAATATCATCCATATTTTAAGAACTGTATACTACCATAGCTTAGGAAAGCTCTATCATGAATTGAAAGTTCTCAGTAATAATCAAATCGATAACCCCAAAATAATTCAATTGGGCTTTTGGCCTGGAGGTGATCGAGATGGGAATCCCTTTGTCACATCCGAAATAACAGAGGATGTTGCGGATAAATTGCGGATGGAGCTGATGAAATGTTATTACAATGACCTCAAGGCCATCCGGTCTAAATTGACATTCAAAGATCTCAAAGAAAAAATGAAAGAAATTAGCGATCACATATATAGCGCAATGTTCGATCCTACTCAAGGTGTTGATTCAGACCTTCTTTTGGAAAAACTTATGGCCATTCGCGAAGTCCTTGTCAAACAATACCATTCTCTCTACTTAAACGAACTTGACCTATTTATCTCTAAAGTGGAAATATTCGGTCATCATTTTGCTCAATTGGATATTAGACAGGATCATTCGGTTCATTTAAATATGATGCAAAAAATACTCGCGCACAATGAGTATGAAGGCAAGTGGGAAGAAAAAGAATTGGCCTCATATCTCAGTGAAAAGAGTCAAGATTTTAAGATTCCCGAATTCACAGATGAAGTAGAAAATGAAACCTTTAAAAACATTCTAAATCTTCTAAAAATCCAGAGGAAAAATGGAGAAGATGGTTGTAGTCGATATATCATATCTAACTCTGAAGATATTTTCTCGGTACTTTTTCCTTTGGCGCTTTTTCAAAGTGCAGGATGGTCAAGAAATGAAATAACTTTTGACATCGTTCCATTATTTGAAACCATGGTAGGCATGGAAGAGTCTGATAAAATAGTTCGAAATTTATTTGAAAATGACTGGTATGCGCGTCATTTGAAGAATAGAGATAATGTTCAACATATAATGCTGGGCTTCTCTGATGGGACGAAAGACGGTGGCTATTTTCGAGCGAATTGGGAAATCTATAAAACCAAAAGAAAGCTATCTAAAATTTGTGCCAAATATGGCATTAAGGTCATATTTTTTGACGGACGGGGAGGGCCCCCTGCCCGCGGAGGAGGCAGAACAAATAAGTTTTATGCTTCTCACGGACCTGAAATCGCAAACAATGAAATTCAATTGACCATACAGGGTCAAACCATAACGAGTATATATGGAACAGAAGATCAGTTCAACCACAACTGCGAACAGTTACTTACTGCTGGTTTGTTTCATGAATTGCATTCAGAACAAAATAAAATATCCCCTCATTTCGAGTCCCTTTTTGATGATCTCGCGCTTTATTCATACAAGAAGTATTCTGACCTAAAACAACATGAGAAATTTATTCCATATTTAGAGAAGAAAAGTACGCTTAAACATTACTCTCAAGCAAAAATTGGAAGTCGACCTGGAAAAAGAGGAACGAAAAAAGAACTTCATCTCTCAGATTTAAGAGCCATATCTTTTGTTGGAGCTTGGAGTCAACTCAAGCAAAATGTTCCTGGATATTTTGGAATTGGAACAGCCTTATCAAAAGCAGCCGAAGAAAATGGAATAGAAGTATTGCAAAAAGCCTATCAAGAGAACGATTTTTTCAAAGCCCTTATATCAAATAGTATGATGTCTTTATCTAAATGCTATTTTGAATTAACAAGTTATATAAAAAGTGATCCCGAATTTGGTGAGTTTTGGTCGATCTTATTCAATGAATTTGAATTGACAAAAAGTATGATCTTCAAAATGACTGGAAATACGAGTTTGATGGAAGAAGAACCAATAATGGAAAAATCCATTGCCATTAGAGATCGAATTGTTTTGCCTTTGCTTGTTGCACAGCAATATGCGATTCAAAAACAAAATGAGCAAGGACCACATGAAAGTGATTACGAAAAACTGGTCATCCGTTCATTATATGGAAATATTAATGCCAGTCGCAATTCAGCATAAAAAAAGCGCCCTGCGCAAAATGCACAGGACGCCTCAAACCAACCTTAACCAAAAACTATGAAATCGTAATACTTTTCTTTTTCTCTTCTTCCGCTTTTTCGCGTTTAGGTATTTCTATTGACAGAACACCATTTTCATGGGAGGCAATAATCTTTTCTCCTTCAATTTCTTTAGGTAATCTAAAAGAGCGACTAAAAGAATGATAATTAAATTCTCTCATTTTAAAAGTATCCTCTTTAGACTCTTCTTTATTTTCAGCCGAAACAGATAAAACATT
>JBCCIF010000008.1:0-53924 GCA_039028335.1 Bacteroidota bacterium | reverse complement strand
GAAACAAGCGGGAGAAAAATGCGTAAAAAGATAGACTATTTACACCTATTTAATTGATTCATATAAAACCGTTCAATACCTATTGCATTTTATTGATTGCAATTATTGCTTCAAGCGATTATCTATACGCTAAAAGCGCTAATCCGGATTCAACGAAATTTGAGCTCAATCAATCAATGATTCTTAACTGCGATCCAAATTTTGAGAATGCAAATCTCGAAGGAAGCGGTTTCCCCAACGGTTGGACCAATTGTTTTGGCACTGTTGATATTCAACCAGGTGCTTGGGGAGTTACAGAACCGGCAGCAGAGGGCTTGCGTTACTTTGGCTTTCATTCCAATGATTTTGATTTTGCCGAGAGACCTCAAGGAGCACTTACAAATACCTTGGTACCCGGTGAGACCTATTATCTCAAATTTAAATTTGCAATTATTCCAACTCCAGGTGTTTTCCCACTTTGGGGAGGAGGTGGTTATGGAGATCAGCCGGGTTATTTGGATGTTTATGCTTCAACAAATCACTGCGGCACTGACGAATTGATTGGCTCAACTCCTATAATTTCTTCTGATTCTGGCTGGGTTGAATATGAAATGACTTTTACCGCTAATTTTGCTCATAACCTCATCTCCTTTAATCCAAAAAGTGCAAATGATAAATGGGTTTATATGGGATTGGATGATTTACAAGTTATTGCAAATCCAAATGAGCTCAATATAGAATTATGTCAAGGACAGAATTACTCCTTAGGGTCAGCAACTTGGACGGAAGAAGGAAGCTATTATTACGTTCATGAAAATGCTTTAAGTTGTGACAGCGTTACTTTGGTAAATCTTAATCTAAACCCCAACTTTAGTGCTAATCAAAGCATAGACTTTTGCGAAGGGGATTCATGGACAGAAGGAAACGACATTTATACTTTACCCGGAACGTACTCATACACGCATGTGGCCAGTAATGGATGTGACAGCACAATTACTACAACTGTCAACGTAAACCCCAGTCCATCTTTTGACAAGGATGTGAGCATCTGCGAAGGAGATGTGCATCAAGAAGGAAATGACATTTTCTCAGCCTCTGGCAACTACTCAAGTGTTTATGTTACTCAATTTAATTGCGATAGTATAGTAAATGTAAACCTTAGTGTCTGGCCTAATTTCCATCAAATTCATTCGCCACAAATTTGCGATGGAAACAGCTATGAATTCAATGGAACAATCTATGAGTCATCGGATACGGTTTCTTTTCAATATACTAGTACACATGGTTGTGATAGCCTGGTGGAACTTCAATTGACTGTGTCTCCAAGTTTGAATATTCATAATGAAGTCTCTATTTGCCAAGGCCATAGTCATATAGAAGGTAATTCTATCTACTCTTTGAGTGGCGTATATACTGACCTCTATTTGAGTGGTGATGGCTGCGACAGCATAGTAACAACAGAATTAACGGTATTGGAAAATTTTGAAATTTCCCAGAGCTTAGAAATTTGTGATGGTCAAATGATAGAAATAGGAGACAACATATATACTGAAAACGGAATATATACAGATATACTCATCAGTTCACAAGGCTGTGATTCAATCGTTGAAACGGCATTGAATATAATTCCCAAAGATTTAATTTTAGATATTGACGCAAGCATTTGTGAGGGCGAAAGCTATGAAGTCAATCTATCCTATATACAAACCGAACAAATTATTTGGTCTGATAATACTGTGGGGGCTTATAATTCATTCAGTGAACCGGGAATTTATTATGTAGACGTCTTATTGGATAGTTGTTATGTTACGGATACGATTCAAATATATAGCCACTACCAGCCTCATTATACTTTAAATGAAATTAACAGCTGCAGAGGCGAAGACTTGCTGCTCGAATTGGACCCAAACAACGGCAATGTAACTTGGCAAGATGGAAGTCAAAATACCAGCTATATTGTTCAAAGTGAAGGAGTTTATACTGCACTAGTAGAAAATGCCTGCGGAGCGTATTCTTATACAGCTGATGTTAGCTTTGAAGACTGCAATTGTTCCGTCTTCATACCAAATTCATTTACTCCTGATGGCGATGGGGCAAACGATATCTTTCAAATTCACTATTCATGCGATTTTATCCAATACGAACTCAACATTTTCGACAGATGGGGGAAAATCGTATTCAATGCAAATAATCCAGATATTCCATGGACAGGAGAACTTGAAACCAAGGGATACATTCATAATTCAAACGTCTACAACTACATCTTAACCTATTCTGCTGTTAATTCCGAAGGAAAACTGATTCATGACCAATTGAGAGGTCACCTTACGCAAATTCGATGAATTACAGGAAAAGCTAAGACCATCTATCGATTTTGCTCTTTACCTGACAACTGGAACAGACCTATTCCGTATTCAAATTGATACCTATTCTATGCTCATTACCCCAATTAGGGATTAGTGCGCAGAATCTATTATCACATACTACTCATTCATACTCTTTTACTTTCTTTTGAAGTATTCTCGCAGGCTACAGTGAACTATGTACCTCCCAATACAGCCGTCCAGTTCATGAAGACAGCGAACATCAATTCCTCCAATGTGTCGTTCATTGGAAATGCAGAACAAATTGGTCTCTATGATGCGAGCAATACAAACAGCGGTTTAGGCATTGGAATAATTCTTTCTACCGGAGACTCGCGGCTTATGTCAGATCAATCTGGAAACAATTTTGATGGCCACACATTAGGAGGGGCAAATTGGGGCGTGTCTGACCCAGACCTAGAATTGATGACCGGAAGTAATTTCAATGATGCTCTTGTTCTTGAATTCGATTTCACCAGTTGTGGTGATTCTATTTACATCGAATATTTTTTTGCTTCGGAAGAATACAATGAAAACGTATGTGCATTAAATACAGATGCTTTTGGAATTTTCCTAAGCGGTCCTGGAATAAATGGACCCTATTCGAATAATGCAGTAAACATATCGACTCATGCTGATGGAAGCCCCTATGGCATCAATACAATCAACAATTCAAATTGTGGCTCGAACGGAACAATTAGTAACTGCGAAAACATTTCTAGCAATTGGAATCTGAATTCGAATTTGTTTCAAGATAACTCCGCACTATCATCTGATCCAGACAATGTTGAATATGATGGATTTACCAACCTCCTTGTCTCGAAATACAAATTGCAATGTGGTCATAGCTATCACATAAAAATTGCTATTGCGGATGCCGAAGACTACGAAAGAGATTCTGCTTTGCTTTTTAAAGCTTCAGGGTTTGGTTCTGAAATGGAATTAAATCTCGAAGAATCGTTAAGCATCTGTGAAGGAGGGGCGGTAGAACTCAACTTGAACAATTCTTTGATTGGAGATTTTGTCTGGTCACCAATCACAGGGTTAGATGACCCTTTTTCTTCAAATCCTCAGGCGAGCCCAACTAGCGATCAGTGGTATTTTTTGAGTTATTCAGAATCTGGCGCGGTATTTACAGACAGTATTTTCGTAGAAGTTATTCCAGCACATAACTATCAAAATATTACTTCTATTTGTGATGGAACTGCTGTCACAGTGGGAACTTCAATGTATACCAATCCGGGAATTTATACAGATACGCTGAGCAATATTTTTGGATGCGATAGTATAGTTATTTCAACTATTGATAGCGGGAATTCATTCATCTCTGAAACAGAGACTTTGGACTGTGTTACTTACAATCCTGAATCGAATCAAGATGAGCTAAACTCAACCATTACTTATGACTATCAAGGACAGACAGTCAATGGCTGCGACAGTATTCATTATACCTTGACACATGTAGACTTCCAGTACACATTTCAAAACGAATATGAATTTTGTCAAGGCGGAACGGTCACTGTAGGAAACAATGTATATTCTGAGGCAGGAACCTACATTGATGTATTTCAAACAAGCGCAGGATGTGACAGCACAATAATAAGTGAAATTAGCCTATTGAGTACTTTCGTTACTCCCTACCATTACGAAATTTGCCCAAGTGATCAAATTGAATTTGATGGCCACGTCTTCAGCAGCGAAGGACAACATGAAGTAGTCTACTCTACCAATACCGGTTGCGATAGCATTATCCAAATCAACATAGATTTCTTTCAAACTGAATGGGATCAAGCCTTTGAAATTTGCTTTGGTAGTTCGGTACAAATTGGACAAAACATCTATTACGATGAAGGCACCTACACTGATGTTCTGACTGCAAGTACGGGCTGCGATTCAATCCTGCATACGAGTATAGCCTACTTGCAACCACCGTTGCTCCCTCCGGATTCAGCCATTTGTGAAGGACAGTCCATGTTTCTCGATTTGAGCTATTTGAATACGCCTACAATAGAATGGTGGAACGGTTCAACATCAGAGACCTATACCATAACTCAACCGGGAGTTTATTGGGTAACAGCGCTTCTTGATTCTTGCTGGGCTACAGATAGTATAAATATCGATTTACATTATAACCCTGAATATTTCCCAGAGGAGAAAACGCTGTGCCTGGGAGAAGATTTATTGCTTGCTTTGGATCCCGACAATGGAGAAGTCTATTGGAATACAGGAATCAATAACAGTACCTTGGCGATAAGCGAAAGTGGAGTGTATACTGCTCAAATAGAAAATGCTTGCGGAAATTATACTTATGAAGCTGATATTGAGGTTGTTAACTGCGATTGCAATGTCTTCATTCCCAATTCATTTACTCCGAATGGCGATGGACTCAACGATTATTTCGAAGTAAAACAGACCTGCGAAGTATTTGATTATGAGCTTTTTATGTTTGACAGATGGGGAGGAATCATATATACCAGCAATGATCCGGACGATATTTGGGATGGTAGCATTTCCACTGATTATGAAGAAACCCTTGAAATATTTAGTTTTATAATCAATTATCATGCATATAATGAGGCCGGTATCCCCCGTCATCAGCAACATATAGGAACAGTACACATCATCAGATAAGCCCTGTTAATGAAGTGTTAAAAACAAACCCTGTCCTCTTTTTGGCCGTATATTTGTACTGTTAGAATTTAGAAAATCAAAATCTTCATTATGAAAAATATTTTAATGACATTATCGATCTTGTTCTTCGCTTTTGGAGCACAAGTGAATGCACAGCAAGTTCAATTGCAAGACGGTGCAGTTATCACAATTGACAAAGATGTTCACGACTATGGTGAAATAGATAAAGGAGCAGATCCATATTGCGCGTTTATGATTACCAATACTGGAAATGAGCCTTTGATTATTTCAAATGCAAAAGGTTCTTGTGGATGCACAGTTCCAGAATGGGAAAAAGAACCCATCATGCCAGGTGAAAGCTCAGTTATGAAAGTAAAGTATGACACAAAAAGAGTTGGTCCGATTAATAAATCAGTGACCATTACTTCAAATGCTGTTAATTCTCCTACTAAAGTGATTAGAATTAAAGGAAAAGTTTTGGCTCCTGCGGCTGAAAATACTTCTCCAATGAAAGAAGTTTCACCAGGAACTCCAGTACAGAAATAAGATGAAAACAGCCCTAGCGCTGCTCATAATAGTATTTAACTCCGCGCTTGGCTTCTGTCAAGTCGCGGAGTTTTCATTTGAAGAAAAGACCACCTTCAAATTTCCAAAAACCAAAGAAGGTGAAATGCTCAGCCACGATTATCATTTTACCAATTCAGGAGACGCTCCTCTTATAATTTCAGAGTACAAAGTGTCCTGTAAGTGCACCAAGGCTATTTTCCCGAAAGATCCCATTATGCCTGGTGAATCAGGTAAGATTCGTGTAGAGTTTGATACCAAAGGTAAAATCGCATGGCAAGACAGAACAGTAGAGATCTATTCGAACGCCAAAAAAAATCCTCAAAAACTGCGATTCAAAGTAATGGTTGAAAACGAATAATCTTTTCGTTTTGCTCCTTAATTTTCATTGAAAATCCTCAATTTTGGGGAAATTTTGAAATATGCCTTCAATTTCTGAGAAAGGACAAGCTATGCCGTCCTCCCCCATACGTAAATTGGTACCCTATGCAGAAGCTGCCAAAAAGAATGGTAAAAAAGTTTATCACCTGAATATTGGTCAGCCAGATATTCACTCACCAAATATTTCTCTTGAGGCCGTTAAAAATATTGATCTAAAAGTCATTGAATATTCACATTCAGCAGGTTTTGAGTCGTATAGAAAAGGACTTGCTCGTTACTATCAAAGTGTGGACATTGACGTAAGTCACGAAGAAATTATTATAACTACTGGAGGATCGGAAGCGCTGATATTCGGAATGCTTTCCTGCCTAAATCATGGGGAACAAATTATCATTCCAGAACCCTATTATGCCAATTACAATGGTTTTTCTGTCACGTCTGGTGTTGATGTAGTTCCAATCTCTACGTCAATTGATACGGGATTCTCGTTGCCTCCGGTTGAAGAATGGGAAAAGAAAATCACTGCAAAAACCAAGGCCATATTAATTTGCAACCCAGGGAATCCAACGGGTTGTCTTTATAGCAAAGAAGAATTAAGTGTCTTGGCTGAAATTGTTAAGAAACACGACCTCTTTTTATTTTGCGATGAGGTCTATAGAGAATTTGTATATGATGGAGCGGAACACTTTTCATGTATGAATCTAGAAGGGTTGGAACAGCATGTCATTTTGATTGATTCCGTTTCAAAGAGATATTCCATGTGCGGTGCACGCATAGGTGCATTAGTAACTAAGAACAAGGATGTTTATTCAACAGCTATGAAGTTTGCTCAAGCCCGTTTGAGCCCTCCTACTCTGGCGCAAATTGCTTCTGAAGCTGCGCTTGAGACTCCTCAGGACTATTTCGATGAAGTTATTGAAGAATATAGATCGCGCAGAGACCTATTGGTTTCAGGCCTCAATGCCATCGAAGGAGTCACTTGTCCAAAACCTGGAGGAGCGTTTTATTGCATTGCACAGCTGCCAATTGACGACAGCGATAAATTTTGTCAATGGATATTGGAATCTTTTGACCTTAACAATGAAACGGTAATGATGGCTCCGGCCACTGGATTCTATGATGATCGAAACAGCGGAATAAATCAGGTTAGAATTGCATACGTATTGGAAAATAAATCCTTAGCAAAGGCGATTGAAATCATAGGTATTGCTCTTAAGAACTATCCAGGTCGAACGCTATCTGGAAAAGAAGAATTGAATCAAGTTCTCGGGAATTAAATATCTTCGTAAATACATCACCTATGAATTGGATTGAAATAACGGGATTGGACCATCTGGAAGAAATAAGACAAAAGTCTTTCTCTAAAAAACAAGCCATCTTTAAACACAGCACGCGATGTTCTATTTCATCCATGATCAAAAGTCGATTGGAAAGAGAATACGATATTTCAAGTGATGATATGGACGTTTACCACCTTGATTTAATTGCACGTAGAGATGTTTCTAATCAAATTGAAGCCAATTGGAACGTGCAACATGAAAGTCCTCAATTGATTGTAATTGAAAGTGACAAAGCCATATATCATGGCTCTCACCATATGATTCAGGTCAGTGAGATCAAAAATTTAATTTAAATGTTAGAATTAACAGACCAAAACCAAAACGCAGTTGAAAGAAACACGGACGCGTTAGAATCAATTGCAGCAGTAGTCTCGGACACACCAATGATTACAAATGACGCTGTTGTATTTGGAATTTTAATGATTCTGCTCGCCTTAATCTTTAGAACAACTGAATTACCTCAATTCAAGAAATTCTATAAAATAATTCCCGCTCTTCTATTGTGCTATTTTCTGCCTTCAATTTTTAGCACACTGGGCATAATTTCTCCAAAGTGGATGGACGTATCAGCAATACTAGCCGCATTGCAGGAGGCTAATTTTGATGTATCGGGAATTTCAAATTTCAACGATTTAAAAAAATATATTTTTGAAACTGAAGGTGCTGAAGATATCGCCTTACCCTTCGTATCCGGATCGAAAATCTACTATGTTGCTTCTAGATACATGCTTCCTGCAAGTTTGGTGCTGCTTACTTTAAGCATAAGCCTTAAAGAGGTCTTTAAACTTGGCCCTAAAGCATTAATTATGTTTATAACAGGGACTATTGGAGTAGTCATTGGAGGTCCTATCGCTATTTTGTTGTTTTCATATATTAACCCAGATATTGTCGGAGGACAATCTCCGAATGAGGTTTGGAGAGGAATGACAACTGTTGCAGGCTCTTGGATCGGAGGGGGCGCCAATCAAGCTGCTATGTATGAAATTTTCAAGGAAGGAAATAAAAATTTGATTTCGGGTAATATGTATTCAATTATGATAACCGTAGACATCATAGTTGCTGAAGTATGGATGTTCTTTTTATTGTTGGGTGTTGGAAAAACTGCTAGCCTTGACAAGTTTTTTAAAGCCGATTCTAGCGCGGTGAAAAAATTACAAGACCGGATGCAAGAATTCAGTCAAAAAATTACCCGAGTTCCGAGTTTTCCGGACTTCATGGTTATTCTTGGAATTGGTCTTGGTTGTACCGGAATAGCACATCTTCTTGCAGACGGCATTGCTCCTTTTATCAAAGAAAACGCAAAATATCTAGCGGAAACTTTTAGTCTCGGTTCGGGATTTTTCTGGTTAATAGTTTTAGCGACAACTTTCGGAATACTTTTAAGTTTCACCAAACTCCGAAACTATGAAGGCGCTGGAGCTTCAAAAATCGGCAGTGTATTCATCTATATTTTAGTTGCTAGCATTGGAATGAAAATGGACATTACGGCAATAGCCGAAAATCCAATGATCTTTCTAGTCGGATTCGTTTGGATGATCGTGCACGTGCTATTGTTGTTTATAGTAGCAAAATTAATCCGGGCACCTTATTTTTTCCTTGCTGTGGGCTCAAAAGCAAATATTGGTGGAGCTGCGAGTGCGCCCGTTGTAGCCGCTGCTTTTCATCCTTCTTTAGCGCCTGTGGGAGTGCTTCTTGCTGTTTTGGGCTATGCTCTCGGCACGTATGGAGCGCTAATCTGTGGATATTTAATGCAAGGAGTTGCGCCAATGTAAACTTCTTTATTATTCAATTGTTCTACTTACGTGCTTAAAATTGCCTGGAACGAATTGTATTGCCACCCTCTGCCAGTGGGACATCGATTCCCAATGGAAAAGTATGACCTTATTCCTCAACAATTGCTTTATGAAGGTAGCATTCAAAAAGAAAACATTTTCTCTCCTGAAAAACTCAATAGAGCAACAATTGAACAAACGCATGATCCGTTTTACGTAGAAAAGCTTATCTCATTGAATTTAGACCGGCATGAAGAAAGGCGCACAGGTTTTCCCCAGAGCAGGCAATTGGTTGAACGAGAAATGGTAATAATGGGCGGCACTGTGCAATGCGCAAAATTTGCTTTGCAATACGGAATTTCTCTGAATGTTGCCGGAGGAACGCATCACGCCTTTAGCAATAAAGGCGAAGGATTTTGTCTATTGAATGATATCGCCATTGCAACAAACTTCTTGCTGCAAAATGAGCGCATTGGTAGAGTTTTGATAATTGACCTTGATGTTCATCAAGGCAATGGTACAGCACAAATCTTCAGCAATAATTCCAATGTGTTTACATTCAGTATGCATGGGGAAAAGAACTATCCAATGCATAAAGAAAAATCAGATTTGGATATTGGACTGCAAGACGGTTGTAAGGATGAAGAGTTTCTTAGAATTTTAGAAATGAACTTATTAGAAATTCTAGATGATTTCAAGCCCGAATTTATTTTCTACCAATGTGGGGTTGATGTGCTCGAAACCGATAAACTTGGACGACTAGACATGAGCATAGACGGATGTAAAGAAAGAGATAGAAAAGTCATACAAATGGCCTATGATTTAAAACTTCCGATTTGTTGTTCAATGGGTGGAGGATACTCTGAAAAAATTCAACACATTATTGAAGCCCATTCAAATACCTTTCGCTTGGCAAAAGACATATACTTTTAACACAAATACAAGGCTTTTAAAAGAGTTTCGACTTATTTTTGGGGTCTAAGAAAAAAATGAAAAAAACCATATTCTCTTTCTTGTTTGTCTTGACTGCAAGCTTTCTATTTGCCCAGAATAAATTTACACTCTCTTGTTATGTAACCGATGCTTCCACTGGCGAAACGCTAATCGGAGCAAATGTCTATGACGAGGCTAGCCAACAGGGAGGTTCAACCAATCTTTATGGTTTTTATGCAATAGTTCTTCCTGAAGGAAAACACCGTGTTGTGGCTTCATTTATTGGATATGAATCCTACGAATATGAAGTAGAACTGAAATCGAACACGCGCTTAGATATAGAACTTAAACCCATTTCAAAAACTTTAGAAACGATAGAAATCAAAGCAGATAGGAAAAAAAATATCGAAGGAACACAAATGGGAACAGTGAATATGGAAGTTGAAAAAATCAAAACACTTCCAGCATTCCTCGGAGAAGTTGATATTATTAAAACCATTCAACTTTTACCAGGTGTTCAGTCAGGGGGAGAGGGAAACTCAGGACTTTACGTTCGTGGAGGAGGGCCCGATCAAAATTTAATCCTGCTGGATGGAGCAGTGGTATACAATGTTTCGCATCTCTTTGGATTCTTCTCAGTTTTTAATGCAGATGCCGTTAAGAATATAGAACTTATTAAAGGCGGCATTCCGGCTAACTATGGAGGAAGACTTTCATCTGTTTTGGATATCAGCATGAATGATGGGAATAAAAAAGAATTTAGCGGTAGCGGTGGAATAGGATTGATTTCTTCGAGACTTACATTGGAAGGGCCGGTTCAAAAAGGCAAGTCTTCATTTATTGTTTCGGGCAGACGAACGTATATCGATGTTCTCTTGGCTCCTTTAGCAGCAAATAATCCAGATTTTGATGGAACGGGTTATTTCTTTTATGATTTGAATGCCAAATTCAACCATACTTTTTCTGATAAAGACAAAGTTTTCGTTTCAGGGTATTTCGGAAGAGATCGTTTTTCGTTTCGCGATCCGGCAGCTGATTTCAGCATCAATGTTCCTTGGGGCAATGCCACAACTTCAGCTAGATGGAACCATATTTTTGGGCAGAAGCTCTTCATGAATACAACCGGAACTTTTTCCGATTACGACTTCTCTTTTAGAGGAGAACAAGAGCAATTCGTTTTTAACCTGTTCAGTGGTGTCCGCGACCTCACTCTAAAGACAGATTTGACATGGTATCCTTCACCTCGACATAATGTAAAATTTGGCGCAGGTCATATTTACCATACATTTCGCCCCAACAATTTAGAAGCTTCTTCAGGAGATACAGACTTCATTACTGGTGAAAAAGAAAAAATACATGCCAACGAATCTCATATATATATCCTTGACGAATATGCCGTAAATGATCAATTAAAAATAAATGCCGGTTTGAGGCTTTCGAATTTTGCACATATCGGCCCATTTAAGCGATTCTTAAAAGATCCCAATAATGAAAACATAACGACCAGAGAAACAATTGATATTATTGACTATGCAAGAGGTGATCAAATTCAATCCTATCTGAGATTAGAGCCAAGGCTTTCTATGAGGTATAAGTTAAACGCCAATTCTTCCGTAAAAGCTGCTGTAACTCGGAATGTTCAATTCATTCATTTAGCATCTTTATCACCAATTGCCTTGCCTACTGATTTATGGTTACCAAGCACTGATCAAATTAAACCGCAAGACGGCTATCAGTTCAATGCTGGTTACTTTCGAGATTTTGCGGACAATACCTTCAATGCCTCTGTAGAAGTGTTTTATAAGAGT
Organism: Bacteroidota bacterium; assembly: GCA_039028335.1. Taxonomy (GTDB): domain Bacteria; phylum Bacteroidota; class Bacteroidia; order Flavobacteriales_D; family JABDKJ01; genus JABDKJ01. Next base: position 42,153 of record JBCCIF010000008.1, on the reverse strand, counting down.
ATGGACAACTTGGTTGCTTATGGGGATGGAGTAAATCCAGAAGACATTATCAACGATAACGTAGACAATTTCTTGGTCTTTGGAGATGGTTATGCCTTTGGAGCTGAACTCTTTATCAATAAAAAAATTGGAAGAACTAGCGGATGGATTGGATATACCTGGAGCAAAACAGAAAGAAGGTTTGAAGCCATTCTCGATGGCGAGTACTTTCCCGCTCGTTACGATAGAAGGCATGACTTGTCTATAGTTGCATCGCACAAATTGAATGATAAATGGACTTTCGGTTTGACCTGGGTTTACGGCACAGGAGATGCCATTTCATTGGCAGAAAGTTGGTACCTCTTGCCTCAGGAAGGTGTCTTTGCATTTGAATATGGAGATCGAAATTCACAAAGAATGAGAGCTTTTCATCGTTTTGATGCAAGCGCAACGCTCTATGTATCTCCCAATAAATTCAAAAAAGATCCAAGCACAGGAGAGGAGATTGAAGTCCCCAGAAAATGGGAGACGAACTGGAATTTCTCAATTTACAATGCCTATAACAGAGCAAATCCATATATACTTTATTATGACATATTTGCTGATCCAGGTAATGAACAAGCAAACATAAAAGTTAAGCAATTAAGTCTATTTCCTATTCTTCCATCAGTTACTTGGAATTTTAAATTTTGACAATGAAAAACGTATTGAAATATCTATTCTCTTTAGTGCTGTTTTCAGCTTTGCTTGCTTCATGCACGAAAGAAGTCTTTATCGATATCCCCGAAGGGGAGCAAAAACTCGTTGTCGAAGGATTCATTATAACCAATAGCCCTCCGGTAATTTTCTTATCAAAATCGCAGAGTTTTAACGATCCGATCGACCCTGAGGGTTTGGCCAACACATTCGTAAGTGGCGCGAGTGTTGAGGTGCATGTTGAAGGTGACACCTATGAATTGGAAGAGTTATGCGTAAGCACATTGAGTCCAACAGAGTTGGAACTGGCTGCAGAATTATTGGGATTGAGCGTAGAAGAAATTCAAGCAATTGACTTGTGCGTTTATACAAGCCTCGATTTTTTTGGCGAGGAAGGAAAGACTTATGATTTGACAATAAATGCAGAAGGAGAATCGATTAGCTCTAGAACTAAAATTGATTATGCCGTGCCTCTCGATAGCCTTTGGTTCGAGATCTGGGGAGATACGGATTCACTAGGCTTTATTTGGGGAATACTTACAGATCCGGATACGGCAGGAAACAATTACAGATGGTATTCTCAGCGCATCAATGCCTACCCCAATGAACCAGGAGTACCGAAAGATTCTCGTTATATCCCTCCTTCCAATTCCGTTTCCGAAGATTCGTTTTTTGACGGATTGCAATTTGAATTTGGTTACAATAGAGGACAGGAATTCAATTCGAATAAGGTTGATGATAATAATGATGAATCCTTCTTTTTTAAAGTTGGTGACACCATTGCCGTGCGACCGGTCTCTATTCGTTTTGATGCTTATCGATTTTATCGAGGATTAGAAGAACAAGTGACGACCAATGGTAGTCCTTTTTCATTGCCAGAAAATATAGAAAGTAATATAGAAGGAGGTCTAGGTATCTGGGCTGGATTTGGACCGACTTACGATACAATTATTTGCACACCTTAATCGCCAATCCTATTTATTGGTTAAATTGGAGCATGCGTTTTGTTTTTGCCCTCTCCTTTTTCGTATTTACGCTTCAGTCCTTTTCGCAAATAATTCCACAAGAAAGACGATTTGATTGGACTTTAGCCGGTTTAAGAGACACGAGCACAACGGCTTTTAACATCATTGATTTACAAGATTATGGAATTAATGGGGATGGAATAAATCCAAATGACGCAATTCTAAATTATGTTCTAGATTCCATTGGGGATAGCGGAAATATTTTGATTTTCCCAACTGGATCTTTCCTTTTCAATTCGAGCATTTCATTACCTGAAAATACTGTTTTACGTGGACAAGGAAATAATTTGACAAAAGTATTAATTCATCTGAATGGCAATGGCCATGGGATTGTCATCCAGGGAAGTATAGACACTCAAACACTTGACTTGAACGAGAACGGTATCAAAGACAGTACCCACGTCTTCGTAAATTCTCAAGACTTTGAAATAGGCGATTGGATTAAAATTTCAATGGATGACGATGATCTAGTTACATCAACTTGGGCCTTAAAAACTGTAGGGCAAATATGTCAAATAGAAGATATTGAAGATGACAGATTAATGCTCTCATCTCCTTTGCGTTTAAATTTTTCGCTCACACGTAATCCCTATGTTCAAAAGATCTCCACTAAGCAAAATATCGGAATTGAATGTTTGAGCATAGAGCGCTTAGACAACACGGCTCCCGCTCAGAGCAGTGTTATCTATTTGAATTATGCAGTGAATTGCTGGATAAATGGCATAGAATCAAATAAATGCACATTCAGTCATGTAGAGCTCATGAACTCATCAAATATATCAGTCGCCAACTCCTATTTTCATCATGCCCATGAATATGGAAGCGGTGGTCGAGCTTATGGAGTGACCTTGCATTTCACCAGCAATGAGTGTCGCATAGAAAATTCGGTTTTCGAACATTTAAGACATTCGATGCTCCTTCAGGCTGGGGCAAACGGCAATGTTTTAAGTTATAATTACTCCCTCGATCCCTTTTGGAGCAGCGTACCGAATAATTCTGCCGGAGAACTCGTATTGCATGGGAATTATCCTTTTCTAAACCTCTTTGAACAGAATCATGTACAGAACATGATAATTGACAATTCGCATGGTCCGAATGGTCCTTACAATACTTTCTTCAGAAATAGAGCAGACCTTTATGGCCTTATCTTCACTGCCGACAATTCTCCCAATCAAAATATTGTAGGCAATGAAATTACCAATATGGAGATTCCATATAGTGTTGTGAACTATATCATTCAAGGCGAAGATCACTTCATCTACGGAAATAATAACAAGGGAACAATTGATCCCGAAAACACTCAAAATCTCGAAGACTTAAGTTATGGCTATAGTCAGCAAGCTCCATTTGTTCAAAACGACCAATGGGCTGCCATAGGGCCTCCATCCTTATTGGCTTCTTCAACAATACCGGCTTACGAATCATATAGTGAAGGGCTTTCTACAATGAATCTTTGTACTCAAAACGTCATTAATTATGCTTATGATTTGACTAAAGGAAGTATAAAGTTATTTCCGAATCCTTTTGAAAACGTCTTGCGGATTGAAAGTGAATTTGAACTCAAAGAATTAAAAGTATTCAATATATATGGTCAAGAAATGATCGCTAAAAAGCTCAACAAAAACGCAATTGAATTGTCCACCTTTGAGTGGATTCCTGGAACCTATTTCGTTCATATTCAAATAGGAAAAGAATACTATGTGAACAAAGTGATTAAAGCTGGTTGAATAGTACCGCAAAACATTTTTTCTAAAGCTCATAAGAATCCCATTTCTCATAATCCCAGAAGCCTTAATTGATAGAAATTTTCTTAAAATTGCAACCCAAATAAATCGGATATGAGTGAAGAAATCGAACACGTTAAATGCCTGATAATAGGATCTGGACCGGCTGGATACACGGCTGCTATTTATGCTGCACGCGCAGATTTAAAACCTGTACTTTATGAAGGATTGCAGCCAGGAGGTCAATTGACAGAAACTACCGAAGTTGATAATTATCCTGGGTATCCTGAAGGGATTAATGGACCACAAATGATGATCGATTTCAAAAATCAAGCAGAGCGATTCGATACTGATGTAAGATCAGGTTGGATCACTGAAGTTGATTTCTCAAGTCCTCCTCACACCTTGACTATTGATGGTAAAAAGAAAATTACTGCTGATACAGTAATTATATCTACAGGTGCTTCTGCAAAATGGTTAGGGCTTGAATCCGAATTAAGGCTAAGAGATGCTGGAGGAGGTGTTTCAGCTTGCGCTGTTTGTGATGGATTTTTCTACAAAGGGCAGGATGTTGCAATCGTAGGAGCAGGAGATACAGCTGCCGAAGAAGCATCGTATTTAGCAAAACTTTGCAACAAGGTTTATATGCTCGTGAGAAGGGATGAGATGAGAGCATCTAAAGCCATGCAACATCGTGTAAAGAGCTTAGAGAATATCGAAATCATGTTTAATCATGAAACAGTCGAAGTTTTGGGTGAGGAAGGCGTTACTGGAGTGCGCGTCATTAACAATCAAACACAAGAAACTCAGGATCTTGATATTACTGGATTTTTTGTAGCTATTGGACATAAACCCAATACCGACATTTTCAAAGACTGGTTGAATTTGGATGAAACAGGTTATATCATAAATGACGCTGGAACGTCAAAGACGAATGTAGAGGGTGTATTTGTCTCTGGTGATGCAGCTGATCATGTTTATCGTCAAGCAGTTACAGCGGCAGGAACAGGTTGCATGGCAGCACTAGACGCTGAAAGATACCTTGCAGCAAAAGGTATTCATTGAGCAAAAGGAAATAAATCCAAGAACTCAAGTCTAATTTTGTAAATACAAACGTGGAAAAGACAAGGGCCTTTTATTCACTAATTGGCCTGTTGCCTGCGATTAATTTCATCTCTAATTTGGGAGGATCGCTCGTAATCTTCTTTTTTCAAGGCGTCATCAAGTTCGGATTTTAGCTCATCCAAAGACATGGCATCGTCACTCTGAGGTTCTGAAAGCACCTCTTCCAATTGTTCTTCAAGTTCTGCATCAGCATCATCAACGGCAAATTCATCATCGAGAATAATTCCAGCAGAGCTCAAAATAAATTCATACGTATAGATAGGACTATTGAACCGAACTGCTAAAGCAACAGCATCAGAGGTTCTAGCATCCAATTCAATCTCCTTTCCTTCTGAATTTTGGCAAATGACCTTAGCAAAAAAGATACCTTCCACTAAGTTGTAAATAATGACCTCCTTAACATCTATCTTAAATTCAGTGGCAAAGGTTTTGAATAGATCATGCGTGAGCGGGCGACTAGGCGTCATTTTTTCTAATTCTATGGCTATAGCTTGTGCTTCGAACCCCCCGATAATAATGGGTAATCTTCTCTTTCCAAATGCTTCTCCCAACACCAATGCATAGGCCCCACTCTGCGTTTGACTGTAGGATAATCCCACAATTTCAAGCTTGATTTTTTCCATAGATTTTCTTTCAACAAAAGAGCAAAAAATGCCAATTTGTTATCTAACGAAGATAAAAAAAATAAGGTACCTAAAAAGCCTAATTCTTTGCTGCTTTGATCGCTTCTGTCAACTTTGGAATGACCTCAAATGCATCACCAACTATACCAAAATCAGCCGCTTTGAAGAAGGGTGCTTCAGGGTCAGTATTCACAACTACAATGGTTTTGCTCTGATTTACTCCAGCTAAATGCTGAATAGCGCCAGAAATTCCTATTGCGATGTACAAATTAGGTCGAATGGCTACCCCAGTTTGTCCAACATGCTCATGATGAGGTCGCCATCCGATGTCTGCAACTGGACGAGAACAAGCCGTAGCTGCCCCGATACTTTGTGCAAGATCTTCAACCATCCCCCAGTTTTCAGGACCTTTTAGTCCGCGTCCTGCCGAAACAACTAATTCAGCTTCAGGCAAATTGATATCACCTTCTTGCTTTTTGACTTCTTTTATTTGGACAGCTGAGCTTCCTACATCTGGAGAAAAAACTTCGATTTCAGCATTGTTGCCCATACTTTTTATATCACCGGAGTTCGGTGTCAAACCAATAACCTTTTTCGAAGTGTTTACCTGATAATTTGCAAATGCTTTTCCAGAAAAAACAGACTTGCGAATACTACCGTCTTCAGCAGGTTCGGCTACAGCACCTGCCACTAGTCCGGCTTTTATTCTGGCAGAGACACGCGGAGCAATTTCTTTACCTTGAAGGTCATAAGCGATAACCACCGTATCGGCAGCTTCTTTTTCAACTGCTGCAGCTATTGCTTTGGCCCATTGACCACCATCTAATCGTTCTTGAGACAGATTCAATATTTTACTTGCTCCAGCATTTCCTATGGCTGTTTTCTGTTCATCGCCTATGCTTCCACATGCTATTGCAACAGCACTTCCTAAAGAACTTGCATAGGATACAGCTTCTAAACTGCTATTTGGTGTTTTACCATTGGCGTTTTCTACAAATACAATTACCGACATCTTATACAATTTTTACTCTTTTATTAATCAATTCAACCAAGTCAGAAACATTGTCCTTATCAATGTACACGCAATCGCCTTTTTCAGGTGGCAATTCAAATGAGGATATGCTCGTCAGATTTTCTGCTTCACTTGGAGCTATTACATTCAAAGGCTTTGTCCTTGCCGCCATAAGTCCTCTCATATTAGGAATCCGCTGCTCAGCCATTCCTTTAGCTGCGCTTAGGACAAAGGGCGTGTTGACACTAACCACTTCTGTTCCTCCCTGAACATCGCGCTCAAGTGTAGCTTCTTGACCGGCTAAATCTAATTTGGTCGCCATTGAAACAAAGGGCCAGTCCAAAAGTTCAGCAATCATTCCGCCTACTTGAGAGCCATTGTAATTGATCGTTTCTTTTCCGGCCAAAATAAGGTCAAAAGAATTCTCTCTTGCATAATTGGCAATTTGACTTGCAACAAAGAAGGCATCGCCTTCTCCATCTATCCTGACAGCATCATCGGCTCCAATTGCGAGTGCCTTTCGAATGATTGGGTCACTGTCTGCTCCACCAACAGTAATGGTCGTTACAGAACCAGAACCCGCAGCCTCTTTTAACTCAAGAGCGCGAACAAGCGAGTACCACTCGTCATAAGGATTTACAATAAATTGAACACCATTCTCATCGAACTTTGAATTGCCTTCTGAGAATGCAATTTTAGATGTGGTATCTGGAACTTTGCTTATGCAAACCAAAAATTTCATTTTCTACGGTTTAATTAATTGGACGAATTTAAAACTATATCCCCTATTTAGGAATGGCACGAAGATATGAATATTTATTATGCATGCATAATAACATAACTACTTTATTCGTATTCAAACTCTCCATGCTTAGAATGAATACTCACCTTTTTTCCTTGATAATCTTCTACCCTTCCAACGATCTGTGCATCAACATTAAATGATTTTGAAATAGCGATAATTTCATCGGCAAATTCTTCAGGAAGATAAATTTCAAGTCGATGCCCCATATTGAACACTTTGTACATTTCCTTCCATTCCGTATGTGATTCCTTTTGTATCATTTCAAATAAAGGAGGTGTATCAAAAAGTTGGTCTTTTATTATTTTAAGATCTTCAATAAAATGCAGAATCTTTGTTTGTGCACCTCCACTGCAGTGAACCATCCCATGAATCTGCTTTCTGAACTTCTTCAGCACCTGCGCAACAATTGGCGCATAAGTTCGCGTTGGAGACAAAACCATTTTCCCAGCATTAAGCGGAGCACCAATCTCATCAGTAAGTTTCAAGGATCCAGAATAAACCAAAGATGCATCTACGGCATGATCATAAGTTTCTGGATAATTTTCAGCTATGTATTTTGAAAAAACATCGTGTCGTGCCGAGGTTAGCCCATTGCTCCCCATACCCCCATTGTACTCCTTCTCATAGCTCGCTTGACCATACGAAGCTAAACCTACAATTACATCTCCAGAACGGATGTTCGCATTATCAATTACATCATCTCTTCTGGCTCGCGCAAATGCCGTAAAGCCCACATCTAAGGTTCTGACAATATCTCCAACATCTGCAGTTTCACCGCCTGCTAAGACTATGCCTACACCAAGCTCTCTCAATTCTTCTATATAAGTCGAAGTTCCTTGAATAAGCGCTTTGATTACTTCTCCAGGAATGAGATTCTTATTCCTGCCAATAGTAGAGGAAAGAACAATATCATCTGTAATTCCCACGCAAATCAAATCATCAAGATTCATTACCAAGGCATCTTGAATAATTCCCTTCCACACGCTCATGTCACCGGTCTCACGCCAATATGCATATGCCAGTGAAGGCTTAGTGCCCGCTGTATCGGCATGCATTACATTGCAGTAATTTGGATCCTTGCTCACTATATCTGGAAGAATTTTGCAAAAGGCCTTCGGGAAAAGCCCCTTATCCAAACCTTCTATAGCCGCATGAACATCTTCTTTTCCTGCGGAAACTCCTCGAGCTTGATATCTTGTATCTATTGTCATTTGAGCTGCGAAATTAATCAGACTGGGAAAAAGAGAAAAATAAAGAACATAGGATTTAGCAGCTTTTTTTCACAAAAAAAGCCCTTTCATTTTGAAAGGGCTTAAATTCTTTTGTCGACTTATTTTTTCGGGACATAGTCCCAATTGAGAACGGTGAAATTTGTTCGTCTGTTTTTCTGATGAGCTGCCTCTCTTTCAGCATCTGTCGGTAAGGCATTAATTTCTGCATCAGAGAAAATTAATTTCGTCTCACCCATACCCTTTGCGATAATTCGCTCAATTGGAATTCCTTTTGAAATCAGATAGTCCACGCAAGATTGCGCTCTCTTTTGAGAAAGCTCCATATTGGCCGCATCTCCACCTCTTGAATCGGTATGCGATTGTAATTCAATGGTTATCGTAGGGTTTTCAATTAATGTATTATATAAAAAGTCCAAAGAATCTTTTGAGTTAACCTCTTCATTTACTTGTAATTCCCATCTACCAAAATCGTATCGCACTTCTCGCATTGGAATATCTTTACCTTCAATAACAGGTTGCAAGAGAAACTCATTGATAAAGGTTCTAGATTCTGCTAAACCAACCGTAGTAATTTGATCAGTAGCCACCAGATAATCAGGTGCGCTTGCTCTCAAAGAATAATTGACTTCTTTTTTGATAAATGCCTCTTCGCCATTCTTGTCCAACATCACCAATCCATTGGCATCCGATTTCAAAGCATAAGAACTTCCGTCTGAACCTACAACTTCCAAATCAGCCCCTTCTATCATTGAACCCGATTCTTTGTCTACGACATAGGCTTCAAGCTTAAATTCCACTGCTGGTAAAGTAAAGAAGTAAATATCATCGTATCCTTTTCCTTCAGGTCGATTAGATGAAAGGTAACCGCGCTCTTCATCACCATCGAAAATAATGGCAAAATCATTATAAGCAGTATTGATCGGATAGCTCATGTTCTCAATATTCCCCCATTCATTATCGCCTGTTTTTGCAGCTTTATAAATATCCAGACCTCCCATTCCGGAATGTCCATTGGAAGAAAAATACAATTCTCCGTTATTTCTTATGTAAGGGAACATATCATCTCCAGAAGTATTCACTGAAGCAAGGTTCTTAGGTTGAGACCATGACTTTGATCCTTCATCATAGATAGAAACGTAGAGATCTTTCCCTCCTTTCGCTCCTTCGACTTTCATATCAGAAGCAAAAAATAAAAGTTTTCCATCTTTAGATAAACTGGGCTGCCCTACTGATGACTCAGGTTGATCTTTGGGCTTTAAGTTAACCACTTTTGCAGTTCCCCATTTGCCACCCGCACCTGGTGCAACGTATATATCGCATCCTTTTTGGTTTTGACTCTTTTCGTCATTGTAGCATCGGGTGAAATACAATCTGTTCTTATCACTATTCAAACAAGAAGCCGCCTCATTGCCATATGTATTCACATTGGATCCTACTCTAACTGGTTCGCTCCACTTTCCTTTTTTGTCCTGCTTACTTTCAAATAGGTCCATCCAACTTTGATCGATTCGTCCGTAATCTGAAACTCCAGTCGCACCTTCTCTAGAAGAACCAATCAACACTTTCGTATTTGTTTCATTCGCAAAAGCTATCCCAAAATCATAAAATTCAGTGTTGAGCTGAGGAATAGGCTCGACCTCATATCGAGTGGCATTCTTTCTCATGTCAACAGCCCTATCGCACTCTGCTATGGCTGCATTGGCTTTGGAACCATCCCCTCCCTTCTCTTTATACTTCTCAAACTGCTCCTTAGCTTCATCTAACCTATTTTGATCTTGCAAGGCCTTTCCTAAGTAATAGTATCCTTCATTATCCGAAAGATTAATCTTCAATGCTCTTCTGTACCAGGTTTCCGCCTGCTCAGGTTCTTCCATCATTCTGTAAGAATCTCCTACTTTGAAAATCATGGCGACCTTTTCTTCTGGAGTCTTTGCCATACCATAAGCTTGCTTAAATGTTTCCGCAGCTTGCGCATAGCCTTCTTTCATGAAATAATGTTCTGCCTCTTTCTTTTTCAGTGCGTATTGCCCGTCAACATTGGATAAAACAAAAACGAACAGCGTTAGAATGCTTAGTTTGAAAATCTTCATTTAATCTTATTTGAATACTTAAACTGCTAAAATAGAAAAATTTGTGTCTTCCAAAGGGCTTTTTTCACTCAATTAAAAGCGCAAAGAATTGGAATTTAACATCTCCATACCTTAGTTTGATGCCTATAGATTTTCGGCAATCAAATACATAAACACGATATAAGCGACAAAAAGCAGGAAGCCTTTCCAGCGTTGCAATTTCAATCCAAATATGGCTAAAGGAAAAACTGCGAATGAAATTGCTAACATCCAATAAATGTCTCTTGAAAGCACCGCAGGATCCTCTAGGTTTATAGGGGTTACCAATGATGTGATTCCTAAAATTGCAAAAACATTGAAAATATTTGATCCTATCAAGTTACCTACAGAGATATCTGTTTGCTTTTTGAATGCGGCTATACAAGAAGTCGCAAGTTCAGGAACCGAAGTCCCAAAAGCCACTATGGTCACACCAATCACATGTTCACTAATGTCCCATTTTCGTGCAATGTCAGATGCTCCACTCACTAAAAAGTCTGCGCCATAAACGAGACCTACACATCCTAAGGCAACCATGCTCAAATTAATGGTCGGACCGTCAAGCCATGAAGATTCTGATTCTTGCTTCTCTGGTTCATCAGCAACAGACGTTTTCTTGGAATAAAAAAAGAGAAAAAACAAATAAAACGACAGCACTAAGACAAATATGAACCCCTCGGTAAAATCAATCACATTGTCAGAAATGAAATACCAAAAGAGCAAGGACGCTAGCATCATTACTGGCCAGTCAATCCTTAATGTATTCCTGTCAATTACAATTGGAAATATCATAACCGTCAGCCCCAAGACCAATCCTAAATTCGCAATATTCGAACCGACAACATTTCCTATAGCGATATCAGGATTACCTTTTAATGCGGCCTGAAGGGACACCATTAACTCAGGCGCTGATGTTCCAAATGACACAATCGTCAATCCTATAATCAATGGAGACAATCTGAATCTCTTGGCTATACCGACAGCTCCGCGAACCAAAATATCACCACCGGCAAGAAGAAAAAGCAGTCCTAAAATGACATAAAACCAAGGCATAATGCAAAAGTGAAAAAATATTTAAGACCGTTTATAAGCTTTTTGAGATTGTTTAAAGCATAGCTATTGAAGAATAATTCTACTTCTTCAGGAGTTCGAAGGGTAATCTTGTCTTGTTATAAAACTATAAAAATGCTTAGAACACATCGCAACAGAATTGAAGCTGAAAGAAAGTCCTCAACAAAGAAAAATCTAGTCTTTTCCTAAATCTTCGAAATCTTTCTTATGCTGATCAAATTCCTTTTTAATATCTCCAGCTGAAGCATTGAGATCCCTTTTTATTTCATCCGTTGCATCCTTTACCTGTCTTGCTGTTCGCCCTAAGGTTCTCGCAAGACCGGGAATACTTTTGGATCCGAAAATCAATAAATATCCGATAAGAATAATGAATATCTCAGGACCGCTAATAAAAAGAAGCATGTTCAAATATAGCTCTTTTAAGCTGTCTTAAATCAACTTCTTTTTCCGAGGTTCTTTGTAAGATCAACCACTATTGGAGTTGCAATAAACAATGATGAATAGGTACCTACTACAACACCTACCATCAAAGCAAAAGTAAACCCTTTAATGGTATTAGAGCCGAATAAAAATATGATCAATAATACAATGAATGTAGAAACCGAAGTATTCAAGGTCCTACTCAATGTACTATTCAATGCCGCATTCACAATCGTTCGCGGTTCACCTTTTTTATTCTCATTCAAATATTCTCTAATTCTATCAAAGACTACCACGGTATCGTTAATTGAATAACCGACAACCGTCAAAATAGCAGCGATGAACGCCTGATCAATTTCCATCGAAAATGGAAAGAAACTGTAACCAATAGAGAACAAGCCTAATACAATTAAAACATCATGTGTCATCGCTATAATTGCACCAAGACCATATTGCCATTTTCTAAATCGCAATGCGATATAGAGAAAGATAATCAATAGCGAAACGATAACAGCAAGTGTTGCTTGCTGCTTGAATCCGTCTGAAATAGTTGGATCAACTTTATTAGACTCTACATCACTTTCCTTATCGAAAGACAATCCACTATCTTGTAAACCTTTAAAAAGCGTATTATCAACTAAATTGTCGACATTTTCGCTGTTATCATTAATCAAATACTTGGTCGTAATTTCAAGGCTCTTTCCTATTGTTCCAATTCTTTTGATTGTTGGGTTTTGAATATTGCCGTTCTCAGTAAAGACTACCCCTAAAGAATTTCTTAATTCTTCAATTTTTTGATCCTCAACATTTTCTTGGAAGTTGATCACATACTTTCGACCTCCATCAAAATCAACTCCTAAATCCAATCCGGAAGTAAACAAAGAACCAATTCCTATTCCAATCAATACTGCTGAAACACCATAGAATACTTTTCTTCTACCAACGAAATTAAAGTTCGTATTAGAAAATAGGTCTTTCGAATAATTCCAAAAGAAGGTAACGGGCTTTTTAGCTTCAGATCTCCAGCTAAAAATCATACGCGTTATGAAAATGGCAGTAAAGAGTGACGTAAATATACCTATCATAAGGGTCGTTGCGAAACCTTTGATCGGCCCACTTCCCAATACGAATAAAATCACAGCCGTTAAGAATGTCGTCACATTGGCATCGACAATGGCTGAATAGGCTTTATTGTATCCTTTTTTCATTGCTGCTTGCAGACCTGCTCCTGCGCGCAATTCTTCTTTTACTCTTTCGAAAATAAGCACGTTGGCATCAACAGACATACCTATTGTCAGGATGATACCTGCAATTCCGGGAAGCGTTAAAGCTGCATGGATAGAAGCCAAGGCACCCATTAAGAAAAACAAGTTTGCAATCAAAGCTATATCAGCAGCTAAACCTGCTCCTTTGTAATACAAGAACATATACACTAAAATCAAACACAATGCAATAATGAATGATGTAATTCCTTTTTGGATATTCTCTTTTCCGATCGTTGATCCGACAATTTGTTCATTGACAATATCCGCTCGAGCTGGAAGGGATCCTGCTTTTAAAAGATTCGACAAATCAATACCTTCTTGAATAGCTTCTTGTTTGTTTTGACCTCCAATCGTAATACTTGATCTACCACTTGGAATCTTTTCATTTACACTTGGGGCTGAATAGATATCTCCATCCATCGCTATGGCTACTTGAGCCCTGTTATCTTTTGCAGCCTCCTCTGTGATTTCTGACCACTTTGCTGCGCCATCAGAATTCATGGTCAACGAAACCAGAACTTCTGAAGTATAAGGATCAAAATCCTGACTAGCATTAATTACCACTTTTCCATCTAATGCAGCTTCTCCATCTTCTGAATCAATCTTTAAACCATACAATGCGAATCTGCCATCAGCTTTAGGTAAATTGGACCAAGCAAATTTCAAACGCGACTCGGGCTCAAGGTAATTTCGAATTTCAGGATCATTCAACAATTCCATTACTTGTTTCCTGTCAGCCTCATTTACATATCCCCAGACACATCCTCCTTCCCAGGATTCTCCTTCATCATTTGGGTTAATCAAACTTTGATCTTTAATTAAATCACCAAACAAAGCATTTACAGTAGTCGTTTCCGCAACAGGTGGTATATATATTGTATCTTGACCATTTACTGTATAGGTCGTTGGATCATTCACATCCCATGTGGCATTGGGGTCTATTTCTGGCTCCTCGTTTTCCAATCCCAATTTTTCAGCGGCAACTCTGTTTACATCTCCCAAGGCATTTTGAAAATCCAAAAACCTAAATGTCTTCCAAAATTCCAGGTTCGCAGTTGCTCTCAATAATTTTCTGAATCGCTCCTTATCTGAAACTCCAGGCAATTCAACCAAGATTCTGCCCGAAAAGGCTTGTTTCTGAATCGTAGGTTGTACAACCCCATATTTATCAACACGTGCGCGGATTATATTCTCCGCATTGTCAATTGCACCATTAGCCTGCTGCCTTAAAACTTCTACCAAGTCTCCATTATCCTCAAGGTCTAAAGGAAAAAACTCCTTATTATCTTGAGAGTGAAAATTGGAAATCATTTTCTTATCCGGCTGAATTTCATTCCATGCACGTTCAAATAGCGTTACAAAGTCATCTTCTGCCTCTCTTTGCATTTCAACAGCACGGTCAATTACTTTGTTAAATTCTTCATCGGGATTTCCTGCCAATTCTCTAACTAAATCAGAAATAGATAATTCTATAACTGCGCTGAATCCTCCTTCTAAATCAAGTCCTTTCTTCAGCTCGTCTTGCTTTGCACGATTGTAAGAAGTTCCCATTATTGGGACTAATGGATCTTCTCCATATTCTTTATCGTACTCATCTTCAAATAAGTCCTTTCTTTTTTGCTCGGTAGAATCTATATACGCTTCCGTTTTCAATTTTTCTTCTACAAAGACATCTCTCTCTTTCTCGTATTGTCCAGTGAAGTAGGTAAATGACAATGAATAAAGTGCTGCAATAGCTAAGAGTATCGTAAAAACCCAAATGGCGCTTCTGTTCTGCATTTATGTATTAATTTAATTCGGTTCGAGTTGTATTTTTCCTTTGTTAATCTTTTGTTTTACAATTATTTAAGGAAAAGGTTGCAGCTCGAAAAAATTCGAGCGCAAATATAGCTTTTATAAGCTATTCAAGCGAATAGAATATCAGATTTTGAGACAATCTTTGTTAATGCTTTATTTACAGTTAATTGATGAGGGTTTTTTCTTCGTAATTTTGTAATAAATAAGGGAGATTATTCATCAATGATTCGCATTTTAGGGTTAAAATTATGACTAGAGATAAATTTTTATTCGTTTTCATATTCTTCATCTTCAGCTCATCAGCTCAAGAATTGAATATCCTCTATAAGAGCAATTGGATAGAGGTCGAAAACCAGTTGAACAACAGTTCTATCCCAAATGCCTGGGCAGGTGGCATCAATGCCTGTTTGATCAATACCTTGTCATTGAACGGTGATGATTTGGAAGACCTTTATATTTTCGATCGTACTTCTGAGCGCTCTATGTTCTTTACTGCACTAGAAGAAGACGGTTCTATTTATTATGAATACGCCCCAGAATTTGAATCCATATTGCCTGAGATAAACGATTGGGTATTATTAAGAGACTATAACTGCGATGGAAGAAAAGATATATTTACCTACCGTCCTGGAGGAATTCGTGTTTTCAAAAACACCTCTAGTGGAATTGTGCCGCAATTTCAACTGGAAGAAGAAATTGTCTTGAGTATCTATGACTATTATGATCCAGATCCTCTCGAAGATCCAGGGCCAACAACGGCCAATATTTTTGTGAGTTCCATTGACATCCCTTCAATTGACGATTTTGATGGCGATGGCGATTTGGACGTGCATACATTTGCTTTGAACGTGAGTGGTGTTGTCGAATACCATCAAAACATGAGTGTAGAAAATTTCGGAATTTGCGATAGTCTGCATTTCGAATTGGCCAATCAATGTTATGGTTATTTTATTGAAAGCTCGGTTAGCCCTGAAATCAGCTTGGGAGATACGACATGTCCGGTGAATGTAGAAAACCCTCGGAGTTTTGTGAAATCCGGTGGACTGCATGCAGGTTCCACCATTTGCGCTTTTGATTACGATCAAAATGGCTTTAAGGATTTGCTGATTGGGGATATTACTGCAGACAGCTTAGCTCTCTTATATAATGGACCATCAGCATTGGGGCCGGACAGTATTTTTCAAATTGACACACGTTTTCCGTCTGATGGAATTCCAGTTGATATGCATACTTTTTTGAGTTCTTTTTATGAAGATGTAAATAATGATGGCATCAATGATTTAGTTGTTACGGTCAATAAGGAAAATGGAATTGAAGATATTGAGAATGTTTTGTTGTATACAAATACGGGTTTAAATGATTTGCCAAATTTCCAATTTACCCAAAACGACTTCGTTTCGGAAAGTATGATCGATATAGGCACCAATTCATACCCTCATTTCTTTGACCATAATGCCGATGGTTTAATGGATCTCATTCTTTCGAATCGTGGATTATATCAAACAACTTCATCAGAATATCAATCAAGTCTTTATCTATTCGAAAATACGGGCACTCAAACCGATCCAATTTTTACACTTATTGACGAAGATTATGCTTCGCTTTCACAATTGAGTTTAGGTGAATCGCTTTATCCCACATTTGGAGATTTGGATGGAGATGGAGATGAAGATATGATCTTGGGCAATAAGGATGGCAAACATCATTTTTTCAGGAACACAGCGGGAGCAGGAAACACAGCGAATTTTGAAATAGGGCAGTTGCAAATATCAGGTTCAGATGGAGAAGATTTGGATCCAGGCCAATGGGTTACACCTCAGTTATTCGACATTGACGATGATAACGACTTGGATTTATTCGTTGGAGAAAGAAACGGCAATGTCAATTACTATGAAAACATAGGAACAAACAGCAATTTTAATTTTGAGCTCGTAAAAGATTCAGTAGGAAATTTCCATGTAGATTCAGATGGTGACACGGTAGGAAATAGTGTTCCCTTCCTTTTCAAAAATTCAGGAAATACAGAAATGTTAGTTGCAAATAATGAAGGTTCCATACTCCACTATGATGGAATCAGTTCTAATTTAAACGGTGATTTTAACTTAATTGACGGCAATTTGTACGGACTTCATTTAGGAACCTTTGGATCTTTAGCAATGTTTGACATCAATGATGATGGTAAATACGATCTTATTACAGGCAATGAGTCAGGAGGAGTGCAGTTTTACGGAAGCTTTGTGGTTAATATAGAAGAAATTCAAGAGAAGGCCGAAAACCGGATTTTGCTCTATCCCAATCCTGCACAGAACGAAATTATTATTGAAAGCCTTGCAAATTCGATCGATCGAGTCGAGATTTATTCAATTGATGGCAAAAGACTGTATCATGAACCCTATAAAAGTCCGGGCATAATCGATATTTCTGCCTTAGCAGAAGGAATTTATATAGTTCGTCTCCAACTCGGAACCGAACAGGTCTTAAAGAGATTTATAAAGCAATAAAAAAAGCCCGGATCAAATGGTCCAGGCTTCATTAATTAAGTAGGATTTTTTAGACTGCGGCAGCCATATTGTCGTAAACAGACATAACGTCTCTCACATGCTGAGCAGAAGTATTCAATAATTCCATTTCGGCATCATTGAGTTTGAGTTCGATAATTTTCTCAATACCACCTTCTCCAAGGATTACAGGAACACCTAAATAGATATCACTTAGGCCATACTCACCTGTCAACCATGAACATACTGGGAAGACCCTTTTTTGATCTTTAACTATCGCTTCAACCATTTGTGCAGCAGCAGATCCTGGGGCATAGTAACCTGATGTTCCAAGAAGATTTACTATTTCGCCTCCACCTTTTTTCGTTCTTTCAATTATGGCGTCTAATCGATCTTTTGACACTAAGTCAGTAACCGGTATACCACCAACAGTTGTGAATCGAGGCAAAGGCACCATAGTATCTCCATGTCCACCCATTAACACTGCTTGAATATCTTTCGGTGAGACATTAAGCTCAAGAGCTAAAAAAGAGCGGTATCTCGCTGTATCCAAGATTCCAGCCATCCCCATAACTTTAGATGAATCTTTTGCCGCAGTTTTATAAGCTGCATATGACATCACATCTAAAGGATTTGAAACGATTATCAAAATCGCGTCTGGAGAATACTTCAATACATTTTCTGTTACGGTCTTAACTATACCTGCATTGGTTGAAATTAAATCATCTCTGCTCATGCCGGGCTTTCTAGGAATGCCAGAAGTGATTACGACAACGTCAGAATTGGCCGTTTTAGAATAATCATTTGTAGAACCAACGGTTCTTGTATCATATAAATTTATGGGTGATTTCTCCCAAATATCCAGTGCTTTTCCTTCTGCGTAACCGTCTTTAATGTCTAATAATACAACTTCATTGCATACTTCTCTATATGCCAAGACATCCGCACAGGTCGCTCCCACATTTCCGGCTCCCACTACTGTTACTTTTTTCATAATAAGGTGATTTATAACAATTATTTATTCTTTCAATTTGCTGCAAATTTATAATTTAAGTAGCAATTGAAGCCAAATACCATTTTTTCATGCTTCTTGAGCAAAAATTTTATATTTGGTCATCTCAGTCTATGAAGAGATAAAATAAATTTTAAGATGACAGGCAACCCTATGCAATTTATTACGTCTGACCAATGAAGATTAGCCCTGAAGCTCTGAAAGATATACTTGCAGGATGCGCCAAGGGTGATCCGAAATCCCAACAATGGGTCTTTGAGACACATTATGGGAAAATGTTAGTCGTTTGTCTCAGATATGCTGAAAACATGGATGAGGCAAAAGATATTTTGCAGGATGGATTTATCAAAGTTTTTGACAAAATTGGTAAATTTGATGGCAAAGGTTCTTTGGAAGGTTGGATTAGAAGAGTGATTGTGAATACAGCGATCGATGCGATTCGAAAGAAAAAAGCAAATATGTTTACTTCTTTTGAGGATCAGGAGGAAAAGCTGTCTGACTCAATTGAAGAAGAAACTTTTGAAGATGAATTTGAATTTAGTGCAAATGACGTTTTAAATGCCTTGCATCAAATTTCACCCGCTTACAGAACTGTTTTTAACCTATATGTGTTGGAAGGTCATACACATAAAGAAATTGCGGAAAAACTAGGTATCTCTGAGGGAACTTCAAAATCCAACTTGGCAAAAGCTAAACAACGAATAAAAAAGATTTTAACTACAAAAATTGGGAAAAAGGTAGATGAGACAATTTGATTTTTTTGAGGAAGGCGTTAGAAGAGTATTTGATAATTATGAACTCCCATTGAACGATAATTCATGGGCTAATTTCCAAGCAGCAGCAGGAATGGGAGCAAAAAGTTCATCTTTTCTGAAGTTTTTCATCTTACCTGGTATATTATTAGGTGGTCTTTTCGCAGGTATGCAGAGTTTTGGAGATGAGGATTTAGCTCACAATGAAAAGGCAAGCAATTCGATAGAAGAAAATTCAGATTTTAATGCCTCTACAGACCTAAAAGAAACTTTAGCGTTAACTGAAACAAAACAAGGCATGTCGCATGAAACACCTGAAGGTGCTGATGCTATTGCTGTAGATCAAAATCAAACAAATACAAAAGGTGAGGAAGCTTCTCCAAATAACTATGGATTTTCTCAGGAAGAAGCAGCAGCTTACATTGCTCAAAAAGGCAGTGCAAATGAAGGAATCGATTCCGGTGTTCGAAGTGAAATCGATGAGTTCACTAAACGCAAAACGGTTCATTTCAAAGGAACTAAGTACAAATTAGGAGCACCTTATAAATTTACTCCTAACAACGACAATAGAGGAGATGAATTTATGCCAACCGAGCTATCGACTGTTGACAATTTCGTTCTGGAAATCACTGATCTTAAAGGGGATATAGTTTTCAAATCGAAAGAGTTCAACAACAAATGGAAAGGTTTTATACTCGATTCCGAGAAGAAAGCTAACCAAGGAAATTACAGTTGGAGAGTTTTGATTATTACCGACAAAAAACAAGAAATGTATCAAGGTAAAGTGAAGCTTTTCAGATAAAATTCGATAAATAATATTCTAAAAGGTTTTATCTTAATAGGTAAAACCTTTTTTCATTTGTAACGTATAAAGGAATAACCATTAAATTATCCGTGAAAAAGCTTCTTACATATGTAGCTTTTATTCTCTGTGTATTTACTGTTCAAAGCTCTTTTGGACAATGCATACAGAATTATTCTTTCACAGCTTATCCAGCTCCTACCAATGGAATGTATACGAGCGGTGAAACGGTCACTTTCTGTTTTCAAACGGATTGGGAGTTTGACATTTTAAACCCTGAGTATCTCATGGGTGTAGAAATACTGCTGGGAAATGGATGGGAAGCAAGCAGTATCAGTCCCGGAGCAATTCCAAGCAATTGTGCAAGTTTTCCGGAAAACACAATCTCCTGCAGTAGCGGTTTTCAAAGCGGAAGCTGGACATTTACAAACTCTTATGTAAATCCAGAAACGGGAAATACCATGGGACCTGGATTTTTGTATGAGGATGGAAATCTAGATCCTACAAACTACTGGGGTGACCCATGCGCTCTTTTTAATGGCACCTGCGTAAGCACCTGCTTTAATTTTTGTTTCAATGTTACTGTATCGGACTTTGCTAGTTGTATCAACGGAGAAGATTTAAGCGTAACAATAAACACCCTTTCAGACGCCAATGCGGAAATAGGAAACAATTCTGGAGGAACAAATTGCGCTGGTGACCCTATGCCTTCTCTTTCAGCAATTTCCAATTGCTGTAATGTTTCGGCTGGTCAGGACAATTGCATGACTTATTGTTCTGATTCTAGCATAGGTATTATAAACCTGAATGACCTTATTGATGGAGAAAATTTAGGTGGCGATTGGTAT
Organism: Bacteroidota bacterium; assembly: GCA_039028335.1. Lineage (GTDB taxonomy): Bacteria > Bacteroidota > Bacteroidia > Flavobacteriales_D > JABDKJ01 > JABDKJ01. The sequence goes on along the minus strand of JBCCIF010000008.1, from coordinate 21,359 downwards.
TACAATGGCATGCTTTTACCGAGCAATTTTTTCAACCCTGCAAACGACCCAGCAGGCACGTATACTTACCAAGTTACTGGAGCAGGAGGATGTATTGATGAAAGCAGTTTGGATATAACCATTAATCCTTTTCCTGATGCAGGCCCCCCGATTTTTGAACTTGAGGCATGCGAAGACTTTCCTGTTTTGAATATCATTAATTTTTTCACTCCCGCACCTGCAGATCCAAATGGGTTTTGGTTGGACCCAAACGGAAATCCATGGGACGGTACATACGATGCAGATGTTGATATTACAGGAGAGTATTTGTATATCACAAATTCCAACGGTCTTTGCCCAGGTGATACTGTATTTGTTTACCTTACCTCTGTTCCTTATTCGGATCCGGGATCTGATAATTCTATTTCACTATGTTCCGGTGCTAATACTATAAATCTCTTCGATAATTTACTGGGCACTCCAGAAATAGGTGGTTCATGGACAGATCCCAATAATAATACATTACCTGGCGGTCATTTAGGAATTCTCGATCCCTCTAATGCAATTGCTGGAACATATACATATACCATCGCAAATGGAACGCTTAACCAATGTTCTTCTTCAGCAGAAATAGTTGTTTCAATTGTGGGTCAGTTAAATGCTGGAATCAACTCTAGCACAAGTATTTGCAGTTCTGCAGCATCTATCAATCTATTTGGTTTCCTAAATGGAGGCCCTGATGCAGGAGGATCTTGGGTAGAACAAGCCAATGGGACCCCTATACCTGGAGGATTTATTGACCCAATGAACTATCCACCTAATACGGCAATCATATTTGAATATACTGTTGGAGCAGGCTCCGTTTGTGAAAATACCGCAGAATTAGAAATCACTTTCAATATCTCTCCACAAGCGGGAATGACTTCTGGAGGGCTCGATCAAATTATTTCATGCGGACCTGTCAACGTAGATTTCGATTTTCTCTTCTCTGATGGAACAGGTCCTTATGACATCGTAGTTACCGATTCTAACGGAAATACCATTATATCGGAAACAGGACTAGTGGGTAACACATATAGTACCAGTATTCTGGTGAACTCTTCGACTACATTCTACTTGACTTCTTTTGACGATACTGGTAATTCGTGTATTGGATTTGTGAATGCAAATAATGAAATTAATGTAATTGTCAATGACCCACCAGACGGAAGTATCTCTTTATCCGGAGATGTTTGTGTTGGAAATGAAGTTCTTGTAGATCTGGCTTTTACCGGAACAGGCCCATTCACAGCTGTCATTGATATAAGCGGAGCTCCTAATCAAATTTTTCCAGGGCTTGCTGCAAACGAGACCGTTCCAATTTTAATGAGTAATCCTGGAACAGTAAACATTGCTTTAGCTGAAGTAATTGATGCTAATATGCCAGCTTGCACAACAGCAACGGCCAATTCGGAGTCAATTGAGGTATTTGAAGCTCCGACTCTAGAGCTTATCACACCAGATAGTATATGTCCAGGAAGTCAAGCCCAAATTGAAGTGGATATTTCAGGTCAATGGACCAATTACAGTATTTGGTTATCACAGAACGGAAACCTCTTTCAATTTTCGAATCTGAATGATGGGGACTTCATTGATCTGCCGGGATTGACAACTTTAACTTATTGCGCAGATTCTATAGTTCCGATGAGTTTTGGGCAATGTGTTAGTCAAGTTTCGGATTGCGCAGAAGTCTATTTCAGTGATAATCCTCAAATTTTTAATGCAGATGTAGAGTGCGATCCTTTGACTGAAGAAGGCATTGTCACCTTTGATTTGTTTGATGGTGATAGCGACAATTTGACCTTAAATGGAATTGATGGATCATTGGGCATTTCCGATTTTGAAAGTAACTCTTACCCTAACGGTGAAGTTTTCTCAATCAACTTAGAAGATGAATTCGGGTGCCAATCAAATACCTTAAATATCAGCATTAACTGCTCTTGCGTTCCTAGCGTTTCAGGATCGATGAACACAATTGATACAATAAGCACTTGCGAAAATCTTGCAATTGATGTTGCCAATTACTTTGGTAATGACAGTATATTGCAGGATGGTGACATTCTTGAATTTATCTTGCACGATAACCCCGGTTCATTGCTCGGAAATGTGTTCGCAAGTAATTCTACTCCTTTCTTTTTCTTCAACAACAATCTAAACTACGGTCAAGTCTATTATATTTCTCCTGTCGCAGGTTTAAACAATGGAGGGAATGTGAATTTGGCGGATCCTTGTTTGAGCGTTGGAGTTGGAATACCCGTAGTTTTCTATCAAATTCCCGAGGCAAACTTTCAACTCTTAAGCAATACCATTTGCCCAGGTGAAACAGTTGACTTGTCCATTGATCTTTTAGGAGAAGGTCCTTGGACAATAGAAATCAGCGATAATAACGGTCCTGTAGCTGGCAGTCCATTCCTTGCGACTTCAAACCCATTTATCTTCACCGCCAATGCTGAAGCCACCTATTCTATTGACCTTGTATCGAATCAATATTGCACAGGTATTTCAAACGCATCTCAGTCCCAACTGATCGTTAATGATTTACCCGAATTGAATATTTCACCCCTCAGTGTTTTCTGTGAAAACGACAATAACCAATTGGAGTTCAATTTTATCGGCACTGGCCCTTGGGTCCTTGATTATGAGTGGAATGGATTTCCTCAGCCGTCCATTATATTCAATAACAGTATCGACAATTTCGATTTAAATCTTGAAGGGACTTATGTTTTCACTGGAGTAAGCGATGCATTTTGTTCGGAAAGTTTAAGCGATACAGTAGAAATCGAATTTTTGGAAAACCCCCTTGGTTCACTATCAGGAGGTGCAACATTTTGTGAAGGAGATTCAACTTTAATTGAGTTTGAATTTACCGGAGGGACCGCAAACTATATCTTTTCATATACAGATGGACTAAACAACTTTGGTCCTTTTAATTCAAACGGCACCTATAGCTTTTATGCGCAAAACGCTGGAAACTATGAGATTATCGCCTTAGCTGATGACTTTTGTGAAGGAACATTTACAGGAAATGCCATAGTACAAACGAATGAAGCCCCAGTTGTAGATTTTGTAATCAGTGAAAATGAAGTTTGCGAAGATGAAATTGTAACCGTGACTTTTGCCTTTAATCAAAATGACGAATTCAGTTTTGAATTTTTCTATCCAACCGACACTTTGCCCTTGACGGTAAACAGCGGTCATCAGCTGAATTGGCAAGCTCAAAATGGAGGTGAATTTGGTGTTTTTAATATCATTAATAACACTACCAATTGTGCAAATCAAAATGTTTTCAGCGAAAACTTAATTGTTAATCCAATCCCATCGATTGATGCTGGACCAGATGTATTTATCTGCCCTTCTGATACAACAATAATTGGAGGCACCCCGCTAACGGATGTCATTTATTTCTGGGACAATACAGCTGGCTTATCAAACCCATTTGATGGTCAAACTGCCGTCAGCCTTGAAAACTCTAATGACGAAATGGTCACTGTTGAATACGTATTGGAAGGCGCATTAAATGGCTGCAGCAATAGCGACACTGTTCAAGTAACGGTTTACACAAATCCATTGGTCAACTTCTATTTTAACCCCGATCCAGTTCTATTGACCGATCCGCTTGTAAATCTTATCAATCTATCCGAAAACAATCTGCTTTTTGAATGGAATATTGAAAGTATTGGATTAAGTAATGAAATCAACCCGACTGTTCTGTTTTCAGAAATCAATCCAGACAATTACGAGGTTTGTCTAACAGGGATAGATCAAAATTCATGCGCCAGCACTTTCTGCAGCGTTATTGAAGTATCTGGAGATCCACTTGTGTACATACCCAATTCGTTCACCCCCGATGGAGACGGAATAAATGACCGATTTGGCCCTATAATTACTAATGGGATTCCAGAGCAATATGAATTCAGAATTTTCAACCGTTGGGGAGAAGAAATTTTCTTTTCAAGCCGATTAGAAGATCAATGGAATGGCAGCGGATTTAATCCCGAATACTATGCCCTAAGTGATATCTATCTTTGGACCTTAACGTTTAAAAATCCGTTTGGAGCTGAAATATTGAATTTCAAAGGTCATGTAACGCTAATTCGCTAGAAATCAGCTCTTCTAGATCCCCATTTTTTGAAATATTTAGGATTGAAATATTTGGCGCATTCCTAATAGAATCAAGAGCTTATTTTCCTTAAATTTGAGGTAAATAACCAAGATAAAAGATGAAAAAAGGCTTACACCTGTTGCTCGTTTTTATGCTACTGGGAGTAACTTCAATTGCACAGCTAGATGTCAATTGGACTACTTCTAATGGAATGACTATTGATATTGGATGTGAAAACGTCAATACCATAAGTTATGATGCCCCCAATACGGCTCAAAATAGCAACACGAGTTATCCTGCTGGTATAAACGTTGTGGTAACAATATGCCCTCAGGCGGGAAGCGCAACCAGCGTTGTATTTTTTGATTCTGCGCCTTTATTTCAATGGAACGTCCCAGATGGAGATGTAGTGAACATCTACGATGGTCCGAGTACTTTATCTCCATTAATTGGATCGTTTAGCAGTGTTACAGATCCAGGTGGTTTTCAAGTTCAATCAAGTGGTGTTGCCGGAGGTAACCCAACAGGATGTATAACACTTGAACTAATTTCAGATCCAAATGGTAATGGAGGAAATCTTGGTGGTCAGCTTTTATGCGGTGACGTATGGCAGCCATTTGAACCGACTATTACATCAACTCTTCCAACAGACCCTTCTGGCGACACAATTCGCGTTTGTTTTCCTGAGACAATCGAACTTGATGCTACGGGAAATTTCACTTGGATGCCGGGAGATCCTGGATATGAACAAACGGATGCGAATAGCAATTTTGTTTGGACAATGGGAGATGGAACCACTTATGAAGGGATAGGGCTGACAAGTGTATCTCACGATTATGCAGGAACGTTTGGTTATTATGTCGTGGTCAGTATCCAAGACACAGAAGGTCAAATTCAAAGAGACTCGATGGTCGTCCAGCATTCAACTCCTGTTCAATTTCCAGGAGTCGCCCCATTGCAAGACACCATTTGTATTGGTGAAGAAACTCAAATAGAATGGCAGGGCGAACCAGGACCAAATGGATGGATACCCGGTGTTTACAGCCCACCAGGCACCTACTTTTTTGGAGGTCTATTTGGTGAGCAAGTTTTTATCCCTGACTGGGGAGGTGCTGTCGTGCCTTATGAAACGGTAATTGACGTTGGCGGATTTAATCCTGGTGCCACGATTACTAGTGCCTCTGACATCATTGAGATTTGTTTTAATATGGAGCACTCGTATTTAGGTGATCTGGAAATGCAAATAGTTTGCCCGGATGGAACAGCCGTTACTATTTTTGATTGTTATGTTGCAGGACAAGGGTCTAACCCGGGTCAGTGGATTCCTGGTGGTTTTAACCCAGGAGGCATCAACTTAGGAATACCTGCAATCGGTCTAGGAGCCGGAACCGGATTCACCTATTGCTTTTCTGAAGGTATGACCGATTTCGGGACTTTCGAAGAAGAATTTAATGCTGGAAATTGGGCCTTTCCAGTGACAGAGGTTCCCCCCGGATCCTATCAACCGGCCGGTTCTTTTGATGATCTCGTTGGATGCCCGGTTAACGGTGAATGGAGCTTACAAGTCGTTGACAACTGGGGTGCTGATAACGGATATATCTTTTCATGGGGAATTCAAATTGATCAGAGCCTTGCTCCAGAGCAAGATACCTATCAACCTAATATTGTAGATCTCGTTTGGACTGAAGCACCCGGCAATCCTTCATCGCCTTCAATAACGAATTTAAATTATCCAGATTCTATTCTTACAATTGCACCAGGAGTTGCTGGGGTTTACGAATATATCCTAACAGCTACAGATGATTTTGATTGTTCTTATGATACAACCATAACCGTTGTAGCAGGTAACATTCCAGAAATTTCTGTGGACGATGACTTGACAATTGACTGCGATGAAGATGTTGCCTTATTGGTCTCTATTGATGGTATTGCTCCGCCACCGGCTACTTGCAACTATGTGTTGGAATTAATCGACACATTTGGAGACACATGGAATGGCGGTTTTGTTGAAGTAATCGTTGATGGTGTTTCTATAGGAACTTTCACTTTGGATGGAATAAATGACGATGGTTCCTATGCCACTTTCAATATACCTGTGACGCATTTAGGATCAATTGAATTGATATATACTGGAGGAGCATTTCAGAATGAAAATGAATACAATCTTTATGCTGCAAGTGGTGATTTGGTTTTTAGCGAAACAAACAACCCTCCTTTAGCTGGAACATCATTCGTTGGCGAAACCAACTGCCAAGGACCTGGACCTCAATATGTTTATACATGGACACCGGATACTTTTTTGGATAACCCTAACATTCCTAATCCGATGGCATCTGGGATATCTGCTTCAACAACTTTTGTCGTAGAGGTATACGAAGAACCCTTTAGTCAGTGTGCCGCAGAAGATTCTGTGACTATAGGCTTATTGGGAGAACTGAATGCAGGACCAGATATTCCGGGCTGCATTATGTGTTATGAAATGGCGGCCTTTTCTTACTTAAACAATGGTTTTTGGACAGCACCTCCTGGTTCAGGAGTAACCTTCGCTGATGATACTGATCCTACTACAACTGTATGTGCAACGATTGCAGGAACCTATGCATTAACATGGACAGATCCTTCGGGTAATAGTTGCCCTCAAGCTGATGTAGTAATGGTAACTTTTCTAGATGAAATCCAACCGAACTTCGTAATGACAGAACCGTCATGTTTCGGGGATTGCAATGGAATGTTGGAAGCTGCTCCTTCTGGAGGAACGGTGGCTGGCGATTATTTCTACGAATGGTCGACTGCACTTCAAGGATTTGGAGAAAACGAAGTGAGCAGCCTTTGCGCAGGCTCATATAGCCTAACGATAACTGATGACAACGGTTGTTCATTCAACCACAATGTAGCCGTTACTCAACCTGCAGAAGTCATTATAGATTCCGTAAGCACAGTTCGAGAAGAATGTGTTGGTTATTGCAACGGTCAAATATTTGTTTACAGCGCAGCCGCTACACAATATAGTTTTGATGGTGGCGCTACATTCATAGGAGATAGCATTTATAGCGAAGCGTGCGAAGGTAATGCTACGATCATTGTTCAAGACAATAATGGATGTTTTAAAGAAACTACAGCCTATGTTGGACAACCGGTTCCTCCCTTAGCTGATTTTGATGCTGAAGAAGGAACAAAATCGGTGATCAATCCACTCTTCCAGTTTATCAATCAATCGGAAGGGAATATGCAAAATTATTGGTATTTCGGACCTGCAGGATTATATGGCACGTCTATTGAAAGCGATCCTTTCTTTGCTTTTCCAAATGAAGTAGGCACTTATATGGTGACGCTTGTTGTAGAAGACAGTTTAGGTTGCCAGGATACATTGATGAGAACGGTAGAAGTAATTGACGAGTTTTTGTTTTTCATGCCAAATTCATTTACCCCCAATGGAGATGGTGTAAATGACTTTCTTGAAGTGTTTGGAAGTGACATTCTTGCCAGCAGCTTCGAATTCCAGCTTTTCGACCGCTGGGGCCGCGTAGTTTACGAAGCAACAGACTTCCCGTTTAGATGGGATGGTGGCGGAAACAAAAACACTGAATATTACTTAGAATCCGGTGTCTATGTATGGCGTATGCAAACGCGCAGAGCCAGCACAACTGATAAAATTGAGAAACACGGGCACCTTACCATTATTAGGTCGCGCGCAATCTATATTTTCACTATTTTAGCATTTGACCAAGGTGAAGTATGAATAGTTTAAGAGGTATTCTATTGAAAGCAAGTATTCTTTGTTGCTTATTGCTATCTGTTGGAATAATCAATTCGCAAGAAATTTTGATTAGCCAGGGTGGAACGGTAAATAACTGCGGAGGATCTATCGTTGATGCTGGAGGATCGGCTGGTCCATATGGTGATTTTGAATTCTTTCAAACGACAATTTGTTCTGATGTACCGGGTCAATGTCTTAGTTTAGAATTCACAACTTTTGAAACCCTTTTAAATTCCGATTTTCTTTTCATTTACGATGGTCCTTCTACTGCAGATCCATTAATCGATCCAGCAGGATTTCATGGAAACTTGGGTGCTTTTACTGTTGAAGCCTCGGGTGATTGCTTAACCCTTTTGTGGTTTTCTGGTTTAAATTCAGGAGCACTTCCCGGTTTTGAGGCAAATATTATTTGTGCCAATTGCCCTTCTTGCACAGATGGAATTCAGAATGGTTCTGAAACCGGTATCGATTGCGGAGGCTCAGTTTGTGACCCTTGCCCTTGTGAAGATTTTCTTGTAGATGCTTTTCCTTATACAGATAACAATTCTACCTGTGGTTTGGGAGATGATTACAATAGCAATGATGCTTGCTTTTCTTTTTTCATGAATGGAGAAGATGCTGTCTACTTGTATACACCTACAAGTTCTGCATGCCTAGAAATTACTTTAGAATATCCCAATAATCCTGGCGCAGCTGGTTTGTCTATTATGGATGGATGCCCAGATTGGATTACTACTTCCTGTGTCTCGAATAATCAATCTCTTTTTGGTGCAACGAGCATATCTGCAAATATCAATGCGATAGCAGGTCAAGATTATTACATTGTTGTTTCATCAGACGAATTCCAAACGAATTGTTTGGATTATACATTAACGATAGATGAAGGCGTTCCAACGAATCAAGATTGTTTAGGGGCTGAGCCGATTTGTGATCTTTTTGTTGACGTTCCCAATTCCTTAACCGGAACTGGTGCATGTATAGATTTTACGATTGATAATCCAAGCTGTTTTACCACAGACGAATTAAACAGCATGTGGTTCACTTTCGGAACGGCAAATCCAGGAAATTTAAGTTTTGTTTTAAATCCAAATGACCCAGATGATGATTTTGACTGGGCCTTATTTAATATAACGGGTGTGCAGTGCAGTGAAATCTTGGACGATCCGAGTACTTTAGTTTCTTGTAATACATACGGACAAGTAGGTGGAAATGGAGCTACAGGAATAAGCACAGCATTAGGAGGTTTTGGAAATTCTAATGGACCAGGTAACACCAATGGACCGGCTTTCAATGCCGACTTAGCGGTTCAGGCCAATGAAACCTATGTACTCATGATTTCGAATTGGTCAGGAACATTTAATGGTTATAGTTTGGATTTCTCTTCTTCAGATCAAGGAATTTTTGGATTTGCTGCACCTGACCTCAATGAGGCGATTTCGAGTGCATTTTGCAGTCTGGCAAATGGAGAAATAGATTTAACAGCGATTTCGGGTGGTTTGCCGCCTTATGAAGCCAGCATGAATGGGATAGTAGAAAACGATCTTATTTTTTCTGATCTGCTCCCAGGTGATTATGATATTGAAATCGTTACTGGAAGTCAATGTTCTTTTTCCTATAACTTAGTTGTTGGAGACAATGCGATAACTACTGACGCAGGAGATGATATTTCTGAATGTGATCTTGTAGCTAATTTGATTGGTGAAGAATTAGCAGGGTTCACAGGAACTTGGTCAGGTCCTGTTGACATTAGCTTTGACAATGCCAACAATTCAAATGTCGAAGCCACCTCTCAAGCCGGGGGAGTTTTTACTATGACTTGGACAATAGACAATGGAGACGGCTGTGTTATTTCGGATGATGTTGACGTGATCTTTACGGATGAAATTATTATACAAGTAGATGAATTTGAAGAATCTTGCTATCAATATTGTGATGGTGCAGCCCATGCATTCCCGAGTGGTGGAAGCGGATCGATAACTTATGACTACTTCTTCTCTGGAGGAACAGCAGGAACCTTGACAAATGAAGTCGAATTACTTTGCCCTGGTGCTTACGAGGTAACCGTAATTGATGAAAACGGTTGTGCAGAAACTCAAGCATTTAACATCATTGCTGCAGATGTTTTTGAAATAATGGATATCATTTCCATAAATCAGACCTGTCCTGGAGATTGTGATGGTCAGTTAATGGTTAATGCTCCAACCGCCACTAGCTTAAGTGCTGACGGTGGATTGTCATTTGTAGGAGATACAGTAGTAGGCAATCTTTGTCCTGGTGAATATAACCTCATCGCAATGAATGATGAAAACTGCTTAACTCCTTTGGCTATTGGATCTGTAGGTGTAAATGATCCGCCAATTGCCAACTTTGATATTGAACCTTCAGAGGCTTCAGTTTTTGATGCCAACTTTAGTGTTACAGATGAATCAGAAGGAGGAGAAGGTGACTTGCAGTATGACTGGTTTTTTGGTTTTGAAGGTCAATCTAATCTTCAAAATCCTCATTATACCTTTTTAAATGCCGATCCTGGAGAATATTCTATTACGCTTTTGTTGACGGATTCTTTAGGTTGCCAAGATACTTTGGTCAAATTCATTAATATCATTGAAGACTTTCACATTTTTGCGCCTAATTCATTTACACCTGATGGAGATGGTGTGAATGAATACTTTTATGTCGTAGGGTCAGACATTGATGATCGAAATTTCGAAATGGAAATTTACGATCGTTTTGGTCATACGGTATTTTTTACAAATGACCCAGAAGACCGATGGGACGGTTCTGATGAAGGCAATGAATACTTCGTAAATGTTTCAGTATACAACTGGCGTATCAAAACAAAAAGGTTGTCCTCTTTTGACGAAGTCGAGATGTTCGGTCAAGTAACATTAATCCGTTAAGTTTTTTCAGCTTCCATAAATTTGAATAATTTTATTCAAAGAATTATTCTCATGAAAGATACATTATCTAATGATGAGTTTCTAGCCTATACCCTTCTCTATTGCGCAAATGCAGATTTTGAAGTTTCTAAGTCAGAAATTGATTTGATAAAAAAGAAAGTAGGACGTGATGCGCTGATTTCTGCTGAGAAATTCTATGAACAAGATAGCGATTTTGAACGGATTCAAAAAATTAAGGCATACACCAAGTCCTATTCAGATGAAGAAAAGAAAAAACTCTATGCCGACATGATCTCTTTGTTTTCTTCAGACGGTGATTTCGATCGCTTAGAACAAAATATCATGCGCGCATTAAAACAGGTGATTGATTAGATCAAAGCTCTACTGCGGCTTCAGTAATTGAATAACCAGCTAGAATTCCCAAACCATTGGTGACATTGGTATAGATTTGAACCGGCTCTGTAAAAGGCCCCGCACCATCACTTTCTTCCCAAGCAAATCTACTCTTGAAATAATTGAAATAATCTTCAGAGCAAGCAATCAATACTACTTTGAGTTCTCCATTTCCTGAGAAATAAGATAAATCAACGTCCAAACTGGCTCTACCATCACGGAAACCTTCATCAGTAAAGAATCCATCTCTGTAGTAATATGAGGTCCCTTCAAAAGGGTCAATATCAAAATATTGGCTGTTTGTTTCCCAACCCGTTATGAAATCTTGTTCCATTATTACCAAGCGATAAAATTCAGCATTTGGGGAATCATCAAAAGAAATTTCAATAGTCAATTCATCGTTATCAACTGTACCTATGGCCGTAAGATTTTGAACAGGAACCGGAACAAATGTCTCAGCACTTATGGTTCGAAAATCCGGATGGCTCACTTCAATCTGATAAAAATTATTGGAACTCAAATCTTCATTAAAGAGATAGTTTTCATTCACATTGGCACCATTCAACTCTTGAATTAAATTTCCATTTTCAAAAAGTTTAAACTTGGCGTTAGTTACATTGTCAAAACTACTGATCGCATCAAGTGTTCCCTTGCTCAAAGAAATTGAAGAATTCAAACTATCTCCAATTGTAGGAAAAGCGCTAATTACCAGAGAAGTAGGATACTGATCAGATTCAAAATCTACCTCTTTACGTAAGCTGTCACAAGCTGAAATTCCAATAAGCAATAAGGATATATATATCTTGTTCATTCCTTTAAAATTTAAAATGATAACTGATTGAAGGTATAATAGGGAATAGACTTTGTTGATAGAGTTTTCTTTGTCCTGTAAAATCTGTATCAAAGAATAAATAAAAAGGATTCTTTCTGCTGTAGGCATTGTACAATCCCAAAGACCACGTTCGTTTATATTTCTCTTTTTGTTTATGAAAGTTTATTCCGATATCCATTCTATGATAAGCAGCCATTCGATATCCATTACGCTCTTCTATAAATTCCAACGACTGCGGATAAAAAGGAACCTGGGTGTCAATTCCGGGAATTTCAAATGTATTCTGATATTGTGCTGTAGCTAAACTTAGGGCATTCCCAGTGCCATAGACCCATACGACTCCAATGTCAACATTATCATTGATATCGTAATTTAGTGTAAGAGAAATATCGTGTCTTCGATCAAATTTGTACGGAAAGGTTCTACCAAAATTCAGATTATCGAATTGTCGATTACTCCAACTCAAGGTATATCCTAGCCAACCGGTAAAATCTCCCATATCTTTCCTGAGTAAAATCTCACCACCATAGGCCCAACCTCTCCCCGATTCAACTTTGCTCTGCCAGTCTTCTCCAGTACCTTGAAAACCTGCGCCTTCTTTGTACTCTATCAAGTTACGCATCCACTTGTAATAGGATTCTACGCTCAACTCATACGACTCATTAATTTTTCTTGACCATCCTAAAGCAAGTTGATCACTTCTTTGCGGGTCTATTCTGCCTGTCACTGGTACCCAAAGATCAACAGGCAAGCCAATCGATCCAGAGGTTAAAAGGTGTAAGTATTGCACCATATGAGAATACGAGGCTTTTATGGATTGTTTATCATCCAATAAGTAACGGAAAGCCAAACGCGGTTCGATTGCTCCTCTCACTTTTGAATCAACCAGGAATCCCGAAGCGCGCAATCCTGCATTCATTTTTAATTGATCGTTGATTTTCCAATCGTCCTCAAAATAGAGATAACTCTCATTTGCAAATACCTTGCTTGCTCCAAAACGGTCATCTTCACTCCCAAACTCAACGCGTGTAACCCCTGGATTAAATGTATGATAGGTATACCCGAAACCCGCTTTGATAGCATGGTTTGGCTCGGGCAAATAATCAAAATCGACTTTTAAGCCGACATCGTTTATACCCGAGCGGTATTCAAAATATTCATCTTCAAAATCATCGTCATCGTATTCCAATTCATAGGAGGTAACGAAGCGATAATTACTCATCGTCAGTGTTGTATTTGCAAATAATTTGGGATTGATAATCCTGTTCCATCGAGCGGCCACAATTGCATTTCCCCATGCCAACCTGATTTTTTCAGTTTCATTCGCTCCTAGTCCGTCATATTTGAATCGGCTATAGGCCTTGTCGTTTCCAAAATATGCACTCAGATAAACCCTATTATTGTCATCTATCGTGTGATTTGCCTTACCATTTAAATCATAGAAAAAATACCCTGCTGTCTCATCTCCATCAGAACTCGCTGCAATTAATGGTCGAGCCAGTATGTCAATATACGTTCGTCTTCCCGAAATTAAATATGATGTATTTCCTTTTCCAATTGGCCCTTCCAAGGTTAAACGCGAACCCACCAAGCCGATTCCTCCTTCACCGTGAAATCCTTCTTTACTTCCTTCTTTCATGCGAATATCAACAACTGAAGAAAGTCGTCCGCCATGGCGCGCAGGAAATCCTCCTTTTATGATTTCTGCACTTCCTATTCCATCCGGATTAAAGACCGAAAAGAATCCAAAAAGATGCGAAACATTGTATAACGGTACACCATCAAGCAAAAACAAATTTTGATCTGGGCCTCCGCCTCTAACGTAGATGCCACTGGTACCTTCAGAACCAGATTGAACTCCAGGTAATAATTGAATGGTTTTCAATAAATCACGTTCACCAAGAAGCACAGGAAGGGACTTGACCAATTTCATGTCCAGCTTTTCTGAACTCATTTGAACCTCTTCAAAATCCTCTTTTTGCCCTGTCACCACGACTTCACTCAATGTCGTACTAGAAGACGCTAGTGCTATATCCAAACGAATATCACCGTTCAAGTCGATGCGCTTCTTTTGAGGCTCATATCCAATAAAAGAAAAAATAAGATTGACGGTATCTGCAGGTAAACTTATTGAATAAAAACCATACACATTTGCGCTAGTTCCAATAAGCTGATCTTTTTCATAGGCTGTAGCCCCAATTAGAGATTCACCGCTTTTAGCATCGCTGATTATTCCTGAAATGGTATAGGTCTTTTGTCCAGCGTATTGGATAGTGCCTAGAACAAAAATTAAAGCAAATATTGTTCTCAATTGTTTTGTTTATGATAAGGATACAATTTTAACTCTGATTACCCCATAAAATTGCAGCTCTAGAGATAAAAAAATCAAATTAAAGATCGCTAGTTCCCTTGCCTTTCTTCAACATTCGGTAGATTTCATTTTCTGAATGAGTTTCCCCATTCTTAAAAAACAAAACTCTTTTCGCTCCAACATGATAGCACAAGTCTGACAAGGCCAATTCTTCTACTTGACTTATGCCATCTTCAAGATCTTCCATGACACAGATCGCCACATACTTTATTGGAATGAAAATTCCTTTCCCTTCCATCTCCTCAAACATCTTCAACAGGGGTTGTGACGCATTTGAGAAATTTGCGATCAAAATTCTCGAATTGGAAAAGTTCAGATCATTCAGAAGAATTGACCTGCCTGAACTAAGGTGATACAATTCAAATTTATTGAACCAAACCCTCAGGATATAGCAGCGCTTTTTAAACGAAAGGAACAAAAAACCTATGCGTCTATATTCGCATAAACCGCATTTTGCTCGATAAATTCGCGTCTAGGAGGAACTTCGTCACCCATGAGCATAGAGAAAATTCGATCAGCCTCTACAGCATTATCAATCGTCACTTGACGAAGTGTTCTATTCTCTGGATTCATTGTTGTTTCCCAAAGCTGCTCGGCATTCATTTCACCTAAACCTTTATAACGTTGAACCGATACTCCTCCTGATCCTTCAGCCTTTCCTTTCATCTGGGCCATTAAACCGTCTCGCTCTTCATCATTCCATGCATACTTTTGCTGCTTACCTTTTTTAACCAGATACAAAGGAGGAGTAGCAATGTAGAGGAACCCGTTTTCTATGAGTTCCTTCATATGACGGAAGAAGAAAGTCATTATAAGCGTTTGGATATGCGAACCATCGACATCGGCATCACACATGATCACTATCTTATGGTATCTTAAATTTGAAAGATCCAAGGCTTTTGAATCTTCTTCGGTTCCTATTCGAACACCAAGAGCCGTATAGATATTTTTGATTTCCTCATTGTCGAAAATCTTATGCGTCATTGCCTTTTCAACATTCAATATTTTACCACGAAGTGGCATTATAGCTTGAAAGACACGATCTCTTCCTTGTTTGGCTGTTCCACCCGCTGAATCTCCCTCGACCAAGTACAGCTCACAATTTTGAGGATCCTTATCTGAACAATCAGAGAGTTTTCCAGGCAATCCTGAACCTGAAAGCACATTTTTTCTCTGCACCATTTCACGTGCCTTTCGGGCTGCATGTCTAGCTTGAGCGGCAAGTATTACTTTACTTACAATTTGCTTTGCATCATTTGGATTCTCTTCCAAATAGTTGCTCAACATTTCACTTACTGCCTGAGAAACTGGGGCTGTAACCTCGCGATTTCCCAATTTGGTCTTGGTTTGCCCTTCAAATTGAGGCTCCGAAACTTTAACAGAGATAACTGCTGTCAATCCTTCACGAAAATCATCACCAGAAATTTCGAATTTCAATTTCGAAAGCATCCCACTTTCTTCGGCATACTTTTTCAAAGTATTCGTGAGTCCTCTTCGAAAACCAGAAAGGTGGGTACCTCCTTCGTGCGTATTAATATTATTCACATAAGCAAAAATATTCTCTGAATAAGAAGTGTTATAAATCATGGCAACTTCAACTGGTATGCCATTCTTCTCCCCTTCCATACTCACTACTTTTGAAATAAGCGGCTCTCTAGTCGAATCCAAAAACTCAACAAATTCGGCTAGACCTCTTTCAGAATGAAAAGTTTCAGTCTGGTGCTCGCCCTCTTCATTAGAACTTCTTTTATCCGTGATCTTAACTTTGATTCCTTTGTTCAAAAATGCCAATTCACGCATTCTTGTAGCTAAGGTGTCGTAGTTGTATTCCAGAACATCAAATATCTCCGGATCAGGATAGTAAGTAACTTCAGTTCCTCTCTTATCCGTTGAACCTTTTTCAGTAACAGCGTATTGTTTTTTCCCCTGCTTATACTCTTGCTCCCAAATTTTTCCCTCGCGATATACGGTAGCCTTTAAATCTCTGGAAAGGGCATTTACACAAGATACTCCTACTCCATGCAATCCACCTGATACTTTATACGAATCTTTGTCAAATTTACCACCCGCTCCAATTTTAGTCATAACGACCTCTAAGGCCGATACTCCTTCTTTCTTGTGCATTCCAACCGGAATACCTCGTCCATTGTCCAAAACGCGAATTCCATTATCTGGAAGAATATCCACTTCAATCAAGTCACAATGACCAGCTAAAGCTTCATCGATAGAGTTATCTACTACCTCATAAACCAAGTGATGAAGACCTCTTACCCCTACATCTCCAATATACATTGAGGGACGCATTCTCACATGTTCCATGCCCTCTAGGGCCTGAATACTATCCGCTGAATATCCCGATTTTTTGTTCGCTGTTTCCTCGCTCATTTCCACTGTAATTTTCGTGTATACAAAGATACCAAAATAAGCCCTTTTAACCTCCTGAAAGTACTGCTAAATGGCCCGTTTATTAACATTTCTTATTGCTTTTTTCACAAGGAAAAAATTTGATTTTTCAGGCTAGAATCAAAAGTATTCTTTCGCTTAAAATGAATAGCTTATACCTCCCATAACTTGAAAAGGTTGAGTGCGGTATCTGTACCATCTTTCGTATCGTCCACCTGTTATATTATTGAGTTCTAGAAATGCCGATAATCGCTTCGTGTATCGGTATTCAGCGCTCAAGGAAGCATCGAAATATGCATCGACTGTTGTTTTGTATGAACCATCATTCAAAGGTTCTTGATCCTCTATGGGAAGAAGGGACTTAACAAAGCGCTTGCCGATCATGTAGGCATCAAATTTTGCAACCAATTTATCATTGTAGTCAAAAATGACTCCAGCAGTAAATTTGGTTTCGGGTCTGTGCCATGCTTCTTCTTCATTGTCCATATTGAAATCTTGCAATTCAAGCCCAGCAGTTAAATTCAAAAACTCATTATATCGATAGGCAATTTGACCAGAAATTCCCAACAGGCGACCATCATCATAAATTACCCCAAAACGGTTTTCATTGGAATAAGTCGTATCATTAACAAACATAGGCAGGTCTTTAAACCGATGAACGCGTACGTTTCCTGATAAAGAAAGTGTATTGCTAAATCGAGCTTTAATTCCTCCATTCAAATCGAATCGATTATTGGTATTGCGTAAATCTGGATCTAAATCGAAAAGTTCATCATCGAAGGCTATTGAATTCAATAGAAAGGGATTGTCCTTTCTTAGTGAATTGTAAGTATTCCTCTCCAAACCGCCCGTGTAATGAATATAGGGCACAATAATTCCATCGAAAAGCTCATAGGAAACGAAAGCCTGGGGGTAAAACTTGAATTCCCCACTAATTTGGTTTTCATAGTTAATATCGAGACCGACATCCGCTTGTAAATTGCCGACATCCGCACGAATCTTTGGTTTCGCAGTGAAAATAAAATAGGTGTTTTCAATTTGACTTTGCACCATTGTTCCACCAGTCGTATCCAGATAATTTAATGCTCTATTAGAAAGCGATTGATAATTATTGCTAATCAGTTCACCTCCTATTTCAAAAATGTAATCCCCCTCTCTTTTATTTACCCAGCCATCAATCGCGATATGTGTTTCTTTCGTTTCTTCCCTAGCGGTTAAGTAATAGCCATTCAAATTTGCCGCATAAGAAATTTTGGTCGAATCTCGATGATAGGTTTTTATACCCACACCTCCTCCAAATTCATTAAAGGTCTGTTCAATATCTTCATCTGGAATCTCAAGATCACTATTCGTTAAATCCATCCCATAGAAATGATTGTGATTTCTATTCCAACCAAATTTACCCTCAGCTACATGCTTTCTTAAAAATGCACGACCCCAAAAGTCGATTGCATTGTCGCTAAACCTCGATTGAGGAGCATTTGAAACGCCTCCAGCAGATGACAAATGATCGTAAGAGAATCCCCATGCTCCTTTGTTGGTGCGCATAGAATTATAATACAATTGGGCCAAAGGAGTTGTAAAAGTCCCTATGCCTAATTTGGTATACGCCTTGTAAAGTTTCGGAGCCTTGGGTTTTATTTCAATTTTTGCCGGTGTCAAGACAGTTGGCTTAAATTCCGAAAAAGCTCTGCGTGGAATAAGTTGATAGGACAGTTCCTGCGTAAGAAATGTCGAATCAATCGTTTTGGGTTGCTCGGCAATTTTGAAGACTTTACCCACAGAAAGCTGCAAAGGACCTTCTGCAATTATCTCCTGATCATATTGTCCCACAGCCTTTTGAAGAAACAAAATTGCCAACAGAACTGTGATGTTTTTAAACTGTTTCATCTTACTCTTCAATTATAATTTCTGATTCATTTTCTTCGCCCTCATCTCTTGCCTTCTCAAGTGCGAGTATTTCCTCATACTCTTTTAAAGCCCTCTCCTGGACATCTTCATCTTCAACATTGTCGATTATACTTTGTAAGGTCGACTTTGCTTGAAATAAGTCATTCATTGCCACATAGACATCTGAGAGCAGAAAGAATGACTCAATTTTCCATTTCATTTGACTTGGATACGCGTCTATGAGATTGAATATATCATCTTCTGTTTCTGTAAACTTTCCGCTATCATAAAGCGCCTTGCATTTATTGAACATGGCTTCAGCTCCCAATTCACGATCCGAGCGATCCGCTGCTTTCTGAAAAGCAGTAATTGCCTCGTTCAATTGCCCTTGATCATAAAGTATCTTGCCTTCAAAGAAATATGCTTCAGCTGCAATTTCTTCCGGAGTCTGCGGATCATCCTTTACCCAATCAACATAATCTTTGGCATTTTGCAATTGTCCTAAATAATAATAGCATCTCATCTGGCCAATCTTCGCTTCTAAAATATTGATGTTGTACTCCGAATTTCGCTCCAGATTGATATAGTGATCTAAGGCTTCTTGATAATCCAACCTTTTATATGTAATGCTGGCAGCAGCCAAGAGAGAAGGCTCAGTGAATTGATTCTTCGTTTGACTTATGGCAAACTCATAACCCCTAAGAGCAGCGTCAAAATCCTCTGCTTCGTAATCGCATTCAGCCTTGTAGAAATTTGCATTCAAACCAAAAATCCCAGGTTGATATTTCTTGAGATAGGCTTCGAATGCCGGTCTCGCTCCTTCGCAGTTTCCATCAATATACATGTTCTCTGCGCTTCGATAAGCAACAGAATCCAAAGCTGCAGAGCTGATATCGAAATCTAGATTGTCTAATATATCTGTATTCCCCGTTTCAACCGCAATGTCTTTGAGTCGATCTAAGGCTTCTTTAGAATCTGCATCATTGGCAAAATCCTCAATCACTCTCTTGAATGCAGCCATAGATTCCTCAAATTCCCCATCTCTATAATAAATCAAGCCCAATGTCTTTAAAGACCTTTTAATATAAGCCGAGCTCGCATGATTGTCGATGACATCATTCAAATAATTCAAAGCCTGATCGTTTGCATCTTTTTTGAAATAACTATCACCTATTTCAAACTTTGCAGCTGCCACATAAGGTGACTCAGCATTTTCGTTAAGGAGCTTCATGAGGTTTTCGATTTTAGCATCTAGATCATTGGAATAACCGTTACATCTGGAAATTTGAAAAAGAGCATAGTCTTTATCGAATATGCCTACCTCCCTCGCCTTATTATAGCTCTCTATAGCTAAGGCATAATCTTTTTGAACGAAATGCGAATCCGCTAATCTCAAATAAGCATCATTTAACTTCTTTTTATTCTTGGCGCTGTACTTTGAAATAAATTTCTTGAAGTAATCTCTTGAAGAAGCAAATTCTTTTTGATTGAAATAGGTATATCCCAAACTGTAATTTGCACTATTGGAATATCCCGACTTTAAACTACCTGGGTGAACTAAAAAAGCTTTATAGGCCAAAACAGCTTGCTCAAACTTTTGCTGCTTGTACAATATTTCCGCCTTCCAAAATTTTGCTTTTCCATTGATTGACTCGTCTATCGGGTGATTCGTGACTTTATCTAAAAACTCATTTGCCAATTCAAATTTCTTGCTCTTTATAAACTCTATGCCCCGATTGAACACAACCGTCTGATAAATTTCTTTTTCTCGAAAATCTAATTCTTGAAGTTTATTCAGTGCATTATATGCCGCCTCATAATTTTTGGTTGTCAAATAAACATTCAATAGAAACTCATAGGCTTGATCGCTTCTTTCGGAATTGGGATATTCTTCCAAATAGGTTTCAAAAGCTTGAATGGCTTCGTCAAAAGGATCGGCAGATAATTCATAGGCTAATTTTGCAAAATTGAACAATGCATCTTCTTGCAACTCCCTATCAAAACTGTAATTTGCTGCTTGCTTAAATCCATTTCTTGCTTTGAGTTTATCTCCATTTTTTAAGTAAGCATCGGCTAATTGGTAAGCCGTCAATTGCGAAAGGCTGTCCTCCTCAAATGTAACTTTCGTGAAAGCCTCAATGGATGAGGGGTATTTGCCAATGCGGTAATACGAATAACCCAATTCATAGTACCCTTCTCGATCTTTAAATCCTGAGGAGCTTGCGAATTGCTCAAGATACTCTGCAGCTCGCTCATAATTCTCCAGTCTGAAGTACGATTCACCAATCATCCTCAGCACCTCAGGTTGACGCTCTTCTTTGATCAATTCAATTATTCCCGGAGCGTAGTCAACCAATTCTTGGAAGTTCTCTTGCTGAAAGTAAATTTGAGAAATATAAACAGGAACCAATCCTTTGAACTTTTCTTGATCTTTTATTTTATCAAAAGAATTCATAGCCGTTTCATACTTTCCTTCTTGGTAAGCGATATGACCGAAATAATAGTTTGCTGGAACTTCATATTTATTCGGTTCCTGGATGACCATCGAAAAGTACTTTTTTGAAGCATCTAATTCTTCTAGTTTGAAATGGCTGTACCCTCGTTTGAAATTGTAGTCCAATTCTTGACTTGGGCTCAAAACATTCAGATCTACACGATCATACCAACGTATGGTTTTAATGTATTTTCTTTTG
>JBCCIF010000007.1:0-54522 GCA_039028335.1 Bacteroidota bacterium | reverse complement strand
CCGCGCAGAGTCTTCGACCAGACAGATCACTTCAATTAGGTACACGAAGATCAGTGACGAAGTTAAATGGACTACCACAGCCTCACTCTCAATTGAGCACGACTCCTGGATTGGAGTTCGAACATTCTCAGAATTCCTTATCTAAAAAAAATCAAGTTTAATCGTAGAAAGGACTATATTCGCAAGCCCAAAATCAATTTGAAGTTTATGAATAAAGGTTTACTCATTATATGTGCACTCTTTCTTTTTGGAAGTGTGGAAGCTCAAGTTCCCTGTTCTTTTGATAATAACCAAGATGATCCAAATCAAGGATATTTACTCTTTTTTGAAGGGGTGACGGCCTATATTTATGTCGATCCCTCTATTGATAATCCAGGTTGTTCTTCAACGGGCGATTTTGTTTTGACTTCATTAGAGTGGCCTATAGCAAATGCGGGATGGTTCAACAATCCGAACCCAGCAAATGGTTCGGGAACTTTTCAATTTGGTGTATATGAGTTGGTAGATACTGCAAATCCATGTGCCGGTGTTGGAGATAATATTTGGCTTTCTTCTGAATATACGCAGGTGGTTCAGGATTCTGAGGACATCACTGAGTATTTTATTCCAACTGGTGCAATTCCATTGGATGAGCCCTTTTTCATAACGTGGAAAATTTTGGAATGGAACGGTTCGATGAACCAAGTTTTGTCTCCCGTTTGGGATGGAATAATTCGACCCAATTGCAGACAATTCTATTCTGGTAATGACGGTATGTCGTTTTTGTCACATGAGGATTTTTTCAACAGTAATTTTGGATGGATAGATGTCACTGTAAACGGCTTCTATGAAATTACAGAATTTGCTGAAGTGCAGTTTATTCATGCAAGTGGAGATGCCGCTGCTGTGACCGTTGATTTGAGAGTAAATGGAGAATTTCCTGATCCTTCATTTGACAATTTAGAATTCAAGTGTGCTACGAATACCGTGCTTATCCCTGCAGGTTCGAATAACATTACCATAAATGCTCCAAACTCAACAGACGATTCGGATCCAATTGCTACCTTTTCCGGCAATTATAGTGATGGGGATAATTTGATTGGCGTTGTTCATGGTATTGCGAGCGAAACGGGATACACCCCCGGTAACGGTGTAGTTCCTTTATCTATTGACTATATTGATCCAGCACAGTCGGCAGCTGAAGAAGATGGTGAAACGGATTTAGTATTCTTTCATGCTGTTACTGATGTTTCCCAAGTGGATGTTCAAATAGTGAGTGGTCCCACCATTGCAAACGGAATAGACTATGGCTCGGGAAGTTCATATGTTGGTATAGATACAGACGATGAGCAAATTGTAGTTAACGAAACGGGAATTGGCCCTATACAAGATTACTATCTCTCTTTAGATTCTTTGGACTTGACCAACTTGGCGAGCGTTGTGGTGGCTTTGGGTTTTGAAAATCCGGGAGCGAATAACAACGGTGAGCCTTTTGGCCTATGGATGTCTAATCCTCAAGGTGGATGCTTGGAAGAGCTTAATTTCATAAATTTCTTGACGGAAGGATCAGGTCTGGATGAGGTGCTTGTTTTTCCTAACCCTACTGAGAATCTTCTATTCATAGAGAACGCAGCTGAAAATGGTTTTCGCTCTGTGCGCATTTACAGTGGACTTGGCGAACTAGTTGGAGATGTTGACCTCTCCTTGGTTTCTAATCGCTTAGATATGAGTAATTTAGCCGAAGGAATGTATATGCTTGTTTTTCAGAATCAAGATGGAGAAAACCTTGGTTTCTCTCGAGTTTCTTTGAGAAGATAAATCAAATCTAAAATATTGGCTTTTATTCTTGTTCCTTTTCGTCCAGAGGAATACAATATTAATGTGAAATAATTTTTACTTGAGGCTTATTTTTCTTAAATTTCGGCTTGGATTGTATTCAATTAATTAACCAAAATTTATGAAAAGCTTATTTACTCTGGGTGCTCTATTTTTATTTTTGAGTACTTCTCTAGCGCAAAGCCGTGTGGCTTTGACTCCGGGTGCAGCTGCCCATTCGAGTTCTATTTTGGATATGAGAACAACCCAAGTTGCAGGTTCAGAACAAGGGTTTTTAATGACGCGAATGGACAGTTCCGTCCGCGTAAACATTGCCTCTCCGGCCAATGCACTTTGGGTCTATCAAAACAAAGAGGACTCCGGTTTCTACTATTACGATGTCAACCGTTGGCGAAGAGCGCACATGACGTATGGAACAGTTCAAATGGATAACCAATCGAGTATCCGCTTGAATGGCGACAATAGTTTTACGGTAAATCATTTAGCTCCAGGGATCGACCGTGTAAATTATTCGGATTACTTATTGCCTCCAGGAGATCCCAACAATCACGTTGTTGTAGTTGGTGAGAATACAGAGGCTCCTTTGCAATTGCATAGCAATGCGGTCAATTATTGTACTGAAACGTATACGGCTAATAGTCAGGCTTACATTAACAGTGTTTCAATCACCAATGGGGCCACAACATTAGTCAATAACGTAACAGGCGGTCAATCGGCATCAACATATTATGCGCATCCATTGCTTGATAATAGCATCAATGATTGCGTGAGTCAAGGTGATGTATTGACGATTAATGTCGGATGGGCGGGAAATGCCGGACTTGGATATTCTAGGCAAGTATGGATTGATTGGGATGCTGATGGTTCTTTTGAAAATACAGCTACCGAGAATCCAACGGCTGGTCAAGCTCAATTTCCTGCAGCAACCAGTTTCAATGTTACTGTGCCGGCAATTCCGGTTGCAGCACAAGCAAAGTTCACAGCAGTGCGGGTTATGGTAAGGGGCTTTCAGTTGAATTCTTTTGCTTGGTCGGATTGTAATTTTGGAGGCTCAACAGGATCTGCTGAGGTCGAAGATTATTATATTCCATTATGCAGTACGTCTGGTACATACCCAATTTTGAAGCCCTTTTGTTCGATAAACGATTCAGATAACAACGGATTTCAAATTTACTGTCAGGACATTGATGGCAATCCTATAAATGTCAAATATCATTTTAAGGTTCACGAAAGATAATTTACAGGTCATGAAGAATTTATTTGCATTCACAATCTTTGTTTTTTGTTGTGCCACATTCAATGCGCAACAACCGGGATTTGCCATTAACCATGATGGTGCAAGCCCACATCCCTATGCATTGCTTGAATTAGAGTGGGCAGCTGTCCCTCAGGGATTTCTTGCACCGCGTATGACAGAAAGTAATTTGCCCGCTTCTCCACAAGCAGGATTAGTCATTTATATTACGGATGGTGATTTTCCAGGATTCTATCAATATATTTCTGGAGAATGGAAGCCATTGAAACATAATAATTTCAAAGGATTTATTGATAACGAAGCTTGGCAGTCCTCAGGTGCTGCTCCTATTACGGGCACAGGATCTGGTTTTATTATAACAGACGGAAACAATATTGTTTTCAATAAGACCAATACCGGTCTCATTGAAGTGGACATTAGCGCTTATTCCTTTACAGATCCAGTGGTTCAAGCTACCGGACGTTTTCAGATTGCCAATGAGCCTGAGATATGCAATGGCGTATGGGGAGATGGAATTACCTCTCAGAATCACCTGCATTATTTTACATTAACAGGTGGAGGAACGACTTTTATTCATTTTGAAACCGATGAAACTGATTTTACAGGGCCTATCGTTACAGGTGCTCACGGTAATGATAGAGCAAGTGGATACGATTTTGATACACCTTTAAATAACCCTCCAGGACGTTATACCTATTACCAGAATGGATTGGATGGAGACTTGAATCCGATAGCGGGATGGGCTACGGCTGCTGCTAATCCGGATAATTGGCCGGGCAATGACCGATTTCCTGATCCTTTGGCTACAAATTGGACGGATGATATGGGGTCAGGAACAAATCCCCCTGAAGTTTATTCAACGGCTGCGTTAACTGCGGGACAAACCTATACCATCAACGTTCAACCATTTTATAGTTCATTTGTAGAAGCGACTCAACCGTATTGGTCACAGATTGAAATTTACATTGATTACAATAAGGACGGAGACTTCAGTGATGCAAGTGAAGCAGTTTACAGTTTTTCACAAGATTCATGGGTGGCAGCTGAATTTGTGAATTTCCCTATTCCAGAAAATGCTATTGATGGAAAGGCACGGCTCAGAATAGTTGTGCAACGTGTTGGGAATTTTGCAAATGGTGGGCAGAGCGGAACCAACCCAGATGATGGGGAATCCTGTTTGGATAACTTTTCTGGTCAATATGCCGGACATACCTATGATTTCGATATTGTTATTACTGGTGGATCACCACCTTATTTATATGACGGAACATTTTGTAATGTTTCTGACGTAAATAACGATGGCTTTACTATCCGATGTTATGATTCGAATGGAGAGCCTTTTGATGGGCAGTTGGAGTTTAATGTTTACGATAAATTTTGAGCAATATGAAATTATTGAGGTTAACAACATTATTTTTGATTCTGCTCTCTTTTAGCAGTCAATCTCAAAATGTGCGAATTGGAGATAATTCAACTACAGCTGATCCTTCAGCAATACTTGAATTGGACGGTGCGAATTCTCAAGGTTTTTATGCTCCTCAGATGACAGAATCACAACGTGTTTCATTTGGAAGCAGCTTGGGAACGTCTCCTGACAATGGAGAAGGAATGATGGTCTATCAAACGGATGGCGAGTCAGGATTGTATTATTGGGAAGGAGCCAGATGGGTGAAATATAAACCCTTTGGTTACTCCGGAATCGTTGGTACAGGATATGATACCATTACCAGCAGTTATCAGTTTTCTTCTGTTGGTACTGGCTTCACTGCTATTGATGTCGGAGGATCAGGATCCAATATAGGAGAATTTGAAGTGACATTTGATACTCCATTTGATACCTATCCAACAATAGTTTTGACTCCTGAACCAAGACAGACACCATTACCGGACGAGCTTCCTGTGCCGGATGTTACCTGTACTCCGAGCTTTTCTGCGAACTGTTCGGGTGATTTTAACTCTGATCAAACTGAAGCCGTTCGTGTGGTTTCAGAAGTAACGATAGCTTCTGCTGGAGGGCAACAGACACAAGTGATTCAAAATGGTGTGGGCTTCTTGCCTACTTTGAATTCACCGACTATACCCGCGGGCATAACCAATGATACTTCTACACCTGAGTTTGTCTCAGATGCATTTGATAATAACGGTTGCTCATGGCCACAATCATGGATGACAGGAACACCTCCTTTTTCTTCTGGTGCTCCTCCTGCAGCAGCGAATGCATCGGCTTTATTAGGTGGATGCTGGGGATTCAATACAGACTGTATATTGCAAATAGCCGACCCTTGTGTTGTGCAGAATGGAGGAGGAAACTACGGAAGATATTTGCCCGATACGGACATTACAGCGAACACATTTTGTAACAATATTTATCACCCAGCAGAGACCAATGGCTCACAACAGGATAATCAACCTTCTTTGAGAATTGGAAATAATGCTGCAGATTACTTTCAAATATTCGTAGAATCATCTCCACACTGGTCAGATGCGATGGCTGCTTTCATCGATTGGAACAGAGATGGAGACTTTTCAGATCCTGGAGAGTTCTTGAGTCAGATTAACCCTCCTCCATGTACTGGTGGACAGGGAAACGCGGCCAGTGGATGTAATGGCTCGGCACAAATGGCCTGGAATGCGAATACAAATGCTGGAGTGCAAGGAGCAGTTGATGGACAATTTGTTTTTCCAACTGATCCGACTATTGCTGTTGACTTTGGTTTAACAAATCTTAGAATTTATTCCACGTGGACTGGAGGTTCCTTTTCTAATCCAACTTTATGGGATGAGCCTTGTCGTTCGTCAACTTGGGGAGAAACAGAAGATTTTGTGATCGAAATCTATGACGATGTAGCGGGAAGTGCGGTTGGTTTAGGAAATGATTTTACATACACACCTGCTGTTTGTGGGATTGAAATGTTGACCAGTGGTGGAAATTATACAGGTTTCAAGGTTGAATGCACGAACATAAGTGGAACAGCTTTGGATACCAAGTTTCACTTTGACGTGACCAAGTTTTCTATTTATTAAATTGATTTGGCGGCCATGCTGTCAAATGCCTTTTATCGTTTATGAAAATATGCACCACCATATGCGCTATTCTTTTTTTTGGAGCTCAGTTCTTGACAGCTCAAAATATTAAGATTGGTAACGATGGTTCGAGTACAGCGGATCCTTCGTCTATTCTCGAATTAGACGGTAGTGCTTCTCAGGGAATGTATGTTCCTCAAATGACGGCTGCTCAGCGTTCTAATTTTGGTTCCTTGTTAGCGACATCTCCGGACAATGGAGAGGGAATGATGGTTTACCAGACTGATGAGGAGACAGGACTCTATTATTGGGAGGGGTCAAGATGGATAAAGTACAAGCCATTTGGTTATTCGGGAATTGTAGGCACAAATTGGGATACTATTTCCAATGCATATGTATATACAGAGATAGGAACGGGCTTTACGGCTCTCGAAACTTCAACAGGCAATTTCGACATTACTTTTGATACTCCTTTTAATAATTATCCTACAATAACACTAACCCCAGAAGCAAACAAATTTCCTTTACCAGAAGATTTGCCTTTGATCGATCCATTATGTGACCCGAATTACATAGCAGATTGCTCTTCTACGTTTAATGCAAGTCATATAGAAGCATTTCGTGTAGAATCTTTTGTTGATTTGGATGGAACTGGACCTAATCCGGGGGAGCTTCAAGTTATTCAAAATGGAGAAGGGTTTTTGCCGCCAACAGGAGCCAATGCTAATGATATTTGGCCTTATCCTACCAATGCCAATAGTGGTATTTGGATGAGCACGGGAATTGGTTTTGCTCCGGGCTTGCCTGCGACTGGCGACTATGTTTCTCAATTGGCTGGTGGAGCTTGGGGAGGACTTTCAGGATGCAGTACGAATGGGCAAGATCCATGCGTTATTCAAAATGGAACAGGAAATCACGGAAAATACTACCCCAATGTAGACATCACATCCAACTCTTTTTGCAATCAGATTTATCATCCAGCCGATCAAAGTGCTAATCAGGCCAATCAATTTACCATTCGATTGGGTAAGGGACCGAATGATTTTTTCAAGGTATTTCTGGAATCCACAAGAGACTGGCCCGATGAAATGGTAGTCTGGGTTGATTGGAACAGAGATGGAGACTTTGTGGATGCAGGTGAAACTATCGGATGGGTGCCCATGACTCCAAGTGGTCAAGTAACGAATGGAAATTTCTCAATGCCTCATCAAGTTCCTGTTGAGCCAGGTGCGCTAATGGGGCCTACAAGCGCTCCTGCAGCTGGACAGCACGCTGTGCCGGCAGATGCGGAATTGGGATTAACCACAATGCGCATTTTGGCAGATTGGCTTGTTGTTAATTTGGTTAATCAACCTTGTATAACATCGGTATGGGGAGAATCTGAAGATTATGTCGTTGAGATCTATGATGCTACACAGGGAAGTGTTTTAGGTCTCGGGAATGACTTTGTATACACACCAACTGTATGTGGAATTTCTGAAGTGAAACAAGTTGCAGGCAATTACACGGGTTTTCGCGTAGAATGCACGGATATTGATGGAAACCCAATTAATACGAAAATTCATTTTGACGTTACGAAATACGCCATTTATTAAATGAAAAATGGTCATTCGTTCGAATGACCATTTCACAAGTGTTTATTTTTTTATTAATCTTTTACTAAAGATTCCTTGATCAGTCTCTAGTTGAATGAGATATATTCCATTCGATAATTCTGAAAGATTCAAGACTAGACTTTGCTCTATGGCTCTATGCTTGGAATTGATTAACTGCTTTCCTGATAAATCAATAATGCTCAAGTTACATGAATTCACTACTAGCTTTCCGAAGTCAATTATTAAATTGCCATCCTCTAAAGGATTAGGGAAGACTTGAATTTGACTATTTAAGTTTTCTTCAATGCCTACTGTTCCATCGCAATTTACATCATCGACATAAGCGACAACTGTTTTTTCGCATCCATTCGCATCTATAATGAATGCTTCGTATTCTCCTGAGAACACATTCATCAATACTGAGCCAGTTTGATTTTCAGAATCATTCCAAGTGATGGCGTAGTTCGGTGTTCCACCGCTGACAGCTACTTCTATCATTCCGATTCCTAAATCGCATGAATCTGCTTGACTAAAGATTGTTGCTATTCCTATATCATCGGGGCTTCCGACCGTATAAGTTCCAGTAGCATAGCATCCAGCGCCATCGATCAATTCCACAGTATAGTCTCCTGCCTCAAGATTGCTTGGGTCTTGGCCAATGAATCCATTATTCCATTCATATGTGATACCAGAAGCAGCGCCTGCTAATTGAAGATTTATGCTTCCATCCGCTGAGTCGAAACAGCTAGCATCTGTTATGACACCATTTAGAGTAGGTGCAGTAGTTACAGTAATATATCCATTTTTAACTTCAGCATCCGATCCATTTGAGGTCGAAACTTCTAGTGAAACAAAATAGGTACCTGGTGATGTATATAAAATTCCGCTAGGATTTTGTTCTGTTGAAGTTTCGGGTATTCCTCCTTCAAAAGTCCAGTTCCATTCGCTTCCATCAAAATCACTTTCATCAAAGAAGTCCAATGAATTTCCTTCGCACGTCACTGTGGAACTAGCAGAGAAATCACTGGTTCCTACACTTGCTCCTCCGCAGGGTATTTCATCTATCCAAACACTGGCGTTTTTTGTACAATTGTTTTGATCTGTAATTACGGCAGTATATTGTCCGGCTAATACATTAGAGAGAAGAGGGCCTGTAGTTGACAGAGCGTCATTCCAGACAATTTCATAGCCTGGTGTTCCTCCTCCTACGCTGATTTGAGCAGATCCTATACCTTGATCGCAGCTATCCGGTTGTGAAAAAACCTTTGTCGGTATAATCGCGGAAGGTTCGTTTACTATAAAGCTTTCTATTCTTTCACATCCGTTAGCATCGCTCACCGTAACATGATATGTTCCTGCCATAAGATTTGAGGCTACAGATCCTGTTTGGTTTGCTGAATCATTCCAGCTGAGCGCATATCCGGGAATTCCGCCTTCAACATCGACTTCAATTGATCCGGTTGATAAGCCATTGCAATCAACATTTTCTATTTGAACCGCATCAATGTCTAAAGCACTTGGAGAGTCTATGGTAAAGCTTGCCATGGCTGTGCAACCCGCATTGTCTTCTATATTAACAGTATAAGAGCCAGAAGAGAGTCCAGAAGGATCTTGTCCGGTAAAACCATTACTCCATTCATAATCTATTCCCGGAGTCCAATTTTCAACTTCAAGATTAATTGATCCATCGGAAGAATCGGAACAAGAAGCATCTTCAACGGAACCCGTTAAATTCGGTTGATCCGTTACAACGATATATGCGGTTTTCGTTTCAGTATCAGAACCATTTGCATTGCTAACTTCTAAAGTAACTGAATAAGTTCCAGGGATATCATATGTGATTCCACTTGGATCTTGTTCGCTTGAGCTGTTGGGAGATCCACCTTCAAATGTCCAATTCCATGAAGTAGGAACAAAGCTACTTTCGTCATTGAAATTTACTGAGCTACTTTCACAAATTGTTGTTTGATTGCTGCTAAAGTTCGATATTGGTGCCTGAGATCCGGGATTTGAACTGACGCAAAAGTTTCCTGTTTCTGAGTCTTCGAAGTCACCTCCTTCAAGAGCTACAGATCCGTCTGGAAGCACAATTTCGTATCCTCCGAATCCAAATTGGCAGCACATTCCGTCACCATAAGCATCGTAAATAGTGAAATCATAGCATCCTTCTTCAAGACATACATCTACAAAATTTTCTTGACCTAAATTGAAATTCGCGTATGGTCCTCCTTCTGCAACGATATTCCCTGAAGCATCTGTTATCTCCCATGTATTATCCTCTCCGTAATTATCTAATGTGATTGTCAACCCAATGGTTTCTCCATCAATTATTTCAAAGGGTGCAGACAACGTATTATTATCTCCGTTTTCATCGGTTCCGCCATTCGGATTATTCGTACTTACGTTGAGTGTATGTGCTCCTGGACCTGTGCTTATTGCTGGCAATGTAATAACAGTAGTCTCAGCAGTCAAAAGAGCTCCAGTCCATGTATAATTTTGTTGGGATTCTCCATCAACATCATAGGAGATTTCTAGTGTATTTATAGTCTGACTTCCATAATTCGCTATGCTTATTTCAGGTTCAAAAGTTGATGAACATAGAGTATTTGAAGGACTATTGATACTGTTCATTGCAGCGTCTACATTAGTGACTGGAACACAACCCAATGAATTCAATAGACTTGGACGAAGTGATTCTAATGAAGCTCGCATTCTATCTTTTTGACCTTGCGTGAACATGTTCTGGCAGGTCTGTGAAGTATAGTCCATATAGTTTTCTACCTGTTGTTCTCCTCCACAAGCGGGATTATTACAACTGGAATTCAATGTTGTAGGGGGAGTGTCGCAAACGCGATCTCCTTGTGTATTGCAATTAGATTCAGTGCATGTGCCACCTTGAAAAGTGTGATAAAGACTAAATGCATGCCCGATTTCATGGGTTGTTACCCGGTTCATATTGGTATATGATTTGAGATTTCCTACCGTTCCGAAAGCATTAAATAGAATGACGGTTCCATCTGTAGCTGAACCGTTTGGGAAGTAAGCGAATCCCTGAATTCCTGAACCTCCATCATTGTCTTCAATTTCATTAACAATCCAAATGTTGTAGTAATCATCTGGAGACCAATGGCTCAGTTGTTTTACAGCTGCCTCGTCAGCTCCAGAGCCTTGCCCAATGGAAATTCCTTCATTCGCGTAATTGAGAACAGAAGAACCGTCAACACGAACAATTCCATTCGTTGGATTACCTTGGGGGTCCCGTATAGCCAAACAAAACTGCATTTCGACATCTACACCACTGCCATCTCCATTGGTGCCGGACATTTTTCGAAAGTCTTCGTTAAGCGCTACTATAGCGCTTTGTACCTGTTCATCAGATATATTGGTGCCATCACCTATATTTTCACCTATGTGAATGATATGTACAACAACGGGTATTGTGTAAACGGGAGGATTATGATTAAATGCTTGACTGGCAAGATGATTCTTCACCGTGTTTTCAGCTTGAATGAAAGCTGCCGCATATGCTGGGTCATTCAGTATTTTTTGTTCATGAATGGTATTTGATGCACATTTTTCACCATGAACAGCTGGGTTTAAAATTTTTCTGGGACCAAAAAATTGACTTTGGGATTGTAAAGAAAAACCACAACCAAACACCACTAAAGAAGCCAGCCATAGCTTCAAAATTCTCCTTGCACTTCTCATCTCGCACTTTAATTATTAAGTAAAAAAAAACAGGTTTCGCTGTTTATACTCTATATATAGCATGAATGTTTCAAAATTCGCGATGTACCGTTATATATTAAAGATGAAATAGAAAATTAAATTCAAAATGAATTCTGCACGCTTCCTTATATTTATTGCCTTGTGATTCGACATTTGAGAACTATTCTTTTTGTGCTATGTATTCCGCAGTTGTTTTATGCACAGACAAAATATTTGAACCAAGTCAAATATTGGGATTATCGTCACACCTTTAAAAGTGATTTTATTGAAATCGGATCTCAGAATGGACAGAGCATTCCAATCGCATACCGTTCACTTGAAGATTCAATCAGGGAAGATACACCTCTTTCTAGCGCTGATTTGGGTTGGTATTTAGCCAATTTGTCGACCGAGTACTACATTGCTTCCAAGCGCATGTATTTGCCTGTTTCTGAGCATGAACCATCGGACAATGTTCAAGTCCTCATCGAATTGTCAAAAGCGCTCAATGTTATTGATCGATTAGATCTTCAAGCTGAGAAAATGTTTGGATGTGAATTAGAACAATTGAATGGGTTTATAGCGAATGAGCGGAGAATTGGTTCTACTCTAGATACTTCGTTGCACGTTAAAGTTAGAGGAATGTACGCCAGTGCTGATCAATACATCAATTTGATATTTGGTTTGAGTTTGACCTATCAATTTTTGCCCGAGGGGACCATTGTTAAAGGAGTAGATCTTAAAGCTCAGGCAAAAGAACAAAGTTTGCGTTTGATTGGTTTTTTGTCAGAGAATAAATGGAAGATACAATTGCCTTGCGGGACAAATAAGGATGACATATATGGCGTCCGTAATTTAAGACCCTATGCTCCGATGTTGAAAGATGTGGCCAAAACGTTTACAAATAAAGGTGATTTAAAATTGAACTTTTTGCTAAGGACGTCAAGATCATTGTCTAACCTCTTTCGAAAAAGCGGGAAAGCATTGAATGATGATGGAGAATTAGCCATGCTTTTGTCGGTTACCAGGCGCGAAAGAGCGGTTAAGAGAATTGAGAAATTGACAGGTGAAAATCGATGGATAATTTACCCTATGATTTATGCATTGGTTAATCAGTCTCAAACAAATTCTAGATTGGACAGCCTTATCAACCAAGGGGAATTATTACTTAACAGTACGCCTGTTGGGGGCATTTATTCATCAAATGGACTGCGCCAGGCGCATGGATGGTCGACAGCAAGCTATTTCAAAAATTCGGAATTAGCGAGATTATCAGAGACGAATTCGACAGAAAAAGTAAAGTTCAATGGCCTTGATTTTTTACTCCTTTATAATATATGGTTCATTCACAGAACTGGCATTTAGTATATTTTATTTCTAATCAGTTCAGAATGTAATTGGAGCAGTTTAATTCGAAATCAATAATCTCCGCACTTTTGATGGGAATATCCCACCACCCCGAATAGTGAATCCTTTTAGGTACCAAATGCCCAATTTGTACAGAATTCTCAATCTGCATATGAATATCGAATTGAAACAATGCGTGGTTATATTTTAAATGATAGGCACGATCCAGAACTAAAAAGCTTTCCTTGTCAAAATAGGTCGTCATCGATTTAATAACCGTTTTGTTGGATCTAAATTCAGGCTTTGCTTCAATTTTAAAGACCAAGCATGATGTAGAATCTTTTAATTGAGAAGTAAAAATGGAATACTCATAATACCGCACCATTTCATCTGAAAAAATTTCAAGTTTGTCTCCTATGAATGGTACGCTTTCAATGGGAGCGCCAGGATTGAAGAGCATTTTCTTCAATTGACTCTTGTATTTTTCGATTTTGCTCTCTTTTGATTCTTCTTGTTTTTTCTGAACAATGATAGGACTTACGGTATGCTTGAAAGTAGGATAAAATACTTCATCATACATTTCTGCAGTTAAGTATTTATACTTTCCATTCTTCTTTCGAATCTTTCCATTGTTCTTTTCCTCTATAATTTCGACCCATTTCAATTCATTGTCTAAATGTTGGATCGCTAAACGGTCCATTTTTGCTTTACTGCGCTCATCCTTAAAATAGACTTCCAGACTTCCTTGAATCTCATGTGGGAAATACTTCATGTTTAGAAAAGACTGATAAAAACTTGTATCTCTGATGACTTTTTTAATAATTGAATCATTGCTCCATTCTGCATCTGAGGCAAAAATGTCTATGGGAGCAATTGTAATGGCTTTGTAAATTTCATCTTCTTGGGCCTGAAGACCTTGAAAAATAAGGAAACTCAATATGATAAAGTAGCGTAAAAACACAATAGAATTAACGAATTTTCTTTGTTAAGGTGCACAAATCGTGCTAATTTTGATAACATGTATCGGCTAAAAGCCTATATCGCGATTTTGTTTTTTGCTGCAATGAGCTTACTGTGTTCTATGCAACTGACTCTTAATCAGCATTTTTGCTGTAATCAATTGGTCAATATTTCTATTTTATCGACTGATTTAAGTTGTTGTGAAGAAGAAAATGGATGTAGACCTGATGCTGATGAAAAAGGTGGTTGCTGTAGTGATACAGAAATCGTCTTTGAGGCATTCCAGTTCATATCAGAGGAACTTCCAGTTTCGCCAGAGGCAAGCTTACGAGATCAAGAAGGACTTGAAATGCTTTTCGATTTTCAATGCGCTATTCAACGCGAGGCACTAATCAAAGAAGTCTTTTCACCCCCTGATAAATTCGGACAACTATTGTTCGGAGTGTATAGAATTTGATGTAAGTTTTTTTAAAACAGGAATTACTCATATTTAAATTTACAGACATGAAAATTTTTCAAATACTACTTTTTATTCTATTAGCGGGTACCTGCAGCGCCCAAAGTAAAGCTGCATCAAAATATATCAGCACAAGTTTTGAGGTTGCAGGTGTTTGCGGAAATTGCGAAAAACGCATTGAAGGGGCTTTGGATATTGTTGGTGTATCCAAAGCGGATTGGGTAAAAGAAACATCAATATTAACGGTTGTTTACAATCCAAAGAAAATTAAAGAAGAGGAATTGCATCAGTTGGTTGCCAATGCGGGTTATCGAACATCCAAATTAGAAAAAAGCCAAAAAGCATACGATGCCTTGCCCAATTGTTGCAAGTACGATGACGGTATAGAGAAACACTGATGAAAAGGTTCATATTGATTGGGTTGTTGTTCTTTTCAATTAAAGGAATAGCCCAAGAAAAAATTCTTACCGGAGTCATTTATGAGGAGAATCAGGACGGCTCGGTAACACCTTTGCCTTTCGTGAATGTGTTATGGGCAGGAACCAGTATTGGTACGTCATCCAATCATAAAGGCCTATTTCAAATTCCATATGACAAAGTATATCGGCAACTCGTAGTTAGTTTTATCGGCTATACTTCGGATACGCTCTTAATAGAGAATAACAAGGATATTGATATTGTCTTGAAGAATTTGAAGACGCTTGAAACGGTCGAAATTGTTCATAGGAGAAGAGGTACTGAAATATCCTTAATGGATCCTATCATTTCTCAAAACTTAAATAAGAAAGAACTCCGAAAAGCAGCTTGCTGTAATTTGGCAGAAAGCTTCGAGACAAATGCTTCAGTAGATGCAAGTTACAGTAATGCTGTGACAGGCCGGCATCAAATAAAGATGTTGGGATTAGATGGTAAGTATGTGCAGATTATGGAGGATAATATTCCTTATATCAGGGGTTTAGCTGTTTATGAGGGCTTGGAGTATATACCTGGATCTTGGATTAATGCAATCCAAATCTCCAAAGCTGCAGGCTCTGTTGTCAACGGTTTCGAAAGCATTACAGGTCAAATCAATGTGAATATGAAACAACCGGATAATGCCGAAGACTTGCACATCAATTTATTTGCTAATGCAGGCAGCCGCTTGGAGGGAAATATTAATTTCAATTATCCAGTAGCAGCAGGAATCAAGGGAACTTTTCTCGCGCATGTAAAAAATCTTTCTCAGCGAATAGACAGAAATGATGATGGATTCATAGATAACGCTTTATCAGATCATTACGTATTTCAAAACAATTTCAAACTAGAAGGAGAAAATTTTAATGGAGAGATTGGCCTCAAAGTGACATTATTAGATCACCAATCAGGGCAAATGGAATTTACTCCGGAGAATATTGTGACATCTTTTTATGGCGTGGTTACTAAAACAAGGAGGGCAGAGGCCTACTCAAAAACGGGAATTATTTTTCCTAATTCCGATTATGCCAGTTTGGGATTACAGTTAAAAGGAGTTTATCACGATCAAGAAGCTATGTTTGGGCGAAGAAATTACTTAGGCGAAGAACAAACTTTTTCGGCTAATTTGATTTATCAAGACGCCTTCTCTGATCGGCATAAATTCAAAACAGGTTTTTCATTTTTATATGATGATTACAAGGAGCAAGTCTTTGATGGTGTTGCTCCTTTAGTTTCCAATTCGGGTACACCAAATTTTTCGAGAACAGAAAAAGTACCTGGAGTCTTTTTCGAATATACAATTGATGGTAAGGATATCTATAATGTTATTGCCGGAATTCGCGTTGACGAGCACAATATATATGGAACGCTTATCAATGGACGTATCAATGCACGCTATGCCTTGGATGCAAGAACTGCTTTGAAAATAGCCCTTGGCAAAGGTCAGCGAATATCGAATATATTCAATGAAAATATGGACCTAATAGTAAGCAGTAGACAATTTTATATAGATAATCCAGGCAGTGGAGCTTACGGACTAGATATGGAGGAAGCAACAACTATAGGTGTTAATTTCACTCAAAAGTTTGAACTCTTCAATGAAGATGCGTCTTTTCTATTAGATTTTTACAATACGAATTTCATTAATCAAATTGTGGTTGATCTCGATGCTCATGCACAAGAAGTCCACTTTTACAACTTGGACGGGAAATCTTATTCAAACAGCGTTCAAGCAGAATTACATTTTGAACCCAAGAAGCGTCTTGAACTAAGAATGGCTGCTCGTTGGATGGATGTACAAACGCAATATTCCGATGAGCAGTTGCAAGTTCCATTCAATCCTGAACTACGTGGTTTCTTTAATGTTGGATATATCACTCGAAAAAACAAGCGGCAAAATAGATGGATGTTGGATGCAACCTTGCAATATGTTGGGAAACAACGCCTTCCTTCAACACGAGATAACCCCCTTGTATTTCAGCGGCCTGACTTTGCTGATGCTTATCCTTTATTGAACATTCAAGGAACTAGAATGCTGGGAGATGATGTAGAGATCTATTTGGGCGTGGAGAATGCCTTTGATTATAGGCAGACAGACCCTATCATTCAGAACACTGATCCATTTGGCGAATATTTTGATGCAAATTTCGCTTATGCTCCTGTTTTTGGTCGAAATATTTACCTAGGATTTAGGTATACTATTTTAGGAAACGTAAAAAGAAACGAAGAAGGCGGACATTAACTTTCAAAAAAAAATGAAAGTTTATTGTTCTCTTAAAGAATCCTTTTACTTTTGATCTAAATTCTCAGTAGTGGAAAAATTTGATATTGCAATTGTTGGAGGTGGTATAGTAGGGGCTGCTACGTTTTTCAAATTACAGAGTCGTTATACTCAGAATCGCATTGTTATTTTTGAAAAAGAAGAGCGATTATCGGCTCATCAAACAGGTCATAATTCAGGGGTAATTCATTCTGGTTTGTATTATAAGCCAGGTTCATTGAAGGCCAAGAATTGTGTTTCTGGAAGGCATGAGTTGGTTGCCTTTGCAAAAGAATATGGAGTCGCTCATGACGTATGCGGTAAAGTGGTTGTAGCCACTCATCAAGAAGAAATTCCACGATTGGATAAAATTTTCAAAACGGGTCTTGAAAATAAAATTGAAGGAATTGAAAGGATTACCGGAGATCAAGTAAAAGAGATTGAACCTTTTTGCGAAGCAATTGACGGCATATGGGTTCCGGTTACGGGAATAATAGATTTTGTTGGAGCGACAGAAAAGATGGTGGAAGTGGCATTGGCAAAGAATTCAGAGAGTCGACTTTATTTGAATGAGGGAGCAGAGCGATTCTCTGAGGATGCTCAAGGCAGTATAATTCATACTCCAAAAAGAAAGGTTATTGCCAAACATGTGATTTTTTGCGCAGGTTTGCAGGCTGATCGTTTGGCCAAACAAAACAATGTAAAGATCAAAGAAAGGGTCGTAGGGTTTCGTGGAGATTACTATGAACTCACCGATCAGGCTAAACACAAGATCAAGAATTTAATATATCCCACACCTAATCCCGATTTTCCATTTTTAGGTGTGCACTTTACTCGAATGACCAATGGTGAAATTGAATGTGGGCCTAATGCTGTATTCACCTTCAAGCGAGAGGGCTATGGAAAAACGGATTTCAATTTAAAGGATACTATTGACGCATTAACTTATTCGGGTACATGGAAGTTGTTTTTGGGTAATATCTCCTTTGGCTTGAACGAATATCGCAGAGCCTTTTCCAAAAGGAGATTTTTAGAGACCTTGCAGCGAATGTTGCCCTCTTTGACCATGGAAGACATTAAACCGGGCAGATCTGGTGTTCGGGCTATGCTATTGAATGATAAAGGCGATACACGTGATGATTTCAGAATAGAGCAAAATGGAAATGCTATTCATGTATTGAATGCTCCCTCTCCTGCCGCAACGGCTTCATTGGCTATTGGAGGCCAAATCGCGGACATGGCAAAAGATCAATTCAAGTTCGATTAAATTATTTTTCTACGACTTTGTATTTCTCGAAAAGGGCTTTCCAGTTAAATATGAAGAGCTTGTTCACCTCGTCCATATGCTGTAAAAACTTGGGATTAGGTACGCGCAAAGTCTGAAAATATTTTTCTTGATATTCGTTGAGATCGTATCGATAGAAAACAGCCTTTGACATGGCATATACTGTGTTTTTAGAAGGATAGTTGATGCGCGACATCTGTTTCTTGCACTCACTAATATCTTGTGCCAATTGCTTTTTTTCAATTTGCAATACATCGCTTGCATAGGATATAATGTATTCTATGATCCGTTTATCTTGACCACTGTCAAAATATTTTGGAATGAAACAAATATTTCCTGTTAGGGTGATGAGTAAAAAGGGATATCCTTCTTCGGGGTCGATCTCTGATTTTTCTTCAAAACTTGCCTCATCATTTAGTAATCCGACTACGTCCTCAAAAGATTTGCTCACGGCATTAAAAAGTGAATTCACCAATAACTCACCCACCGCTGTTTCTGTCAATTTTTTCTTCCCTAGTAAAGTGCTTAGCATAAAGTTCTCTGGCTTTGTTAAAAATATTGAGAAGAAAAGGGGCTATTTGATAGTCTCAGAAGCTTTATCAACAGGTTTATTCACCTCATTTTTGAAAGTCGATTCCCGTGTAATTGCTTGGTGTGATTGACTTCAGCTCATTTTTAATAGCCTCTTCTATTTCCAGATTGTCTATAAATTCGGAAAAATCTGCTTGAGATATTTTACTCCCTTTACGAGTGAGATCTTTCAACTTTTCGTAAGGAGCCTCATAGTTTTCTCTGCGCAAAACTGTCTGAATGGCTTCTGCAATTACTGCCCAATTGTCTTCCAAATCTTCGGCAATAGTATGTGCATTCAACTCGAGTTTCGATAATCCTTTCTGAATAGACTTGAATGCGATGATGACATATCCGAAAGCAGGTCCTAAATTTCTCAGGACAGTTGAATCGGTTAGATCGCGTTGCAAACGGCTTACTGGTAATTTCCTTGCCATATGCTCAAGAAGAGCATTCGCCATACCTAAATTTCCTTCTGCATTTTCAAAGTCAATAGGGTTGACTTTATGGGGCATTGCTGAAGAACCGACTTCGCCTGCTTTAATTTTCTGTTTGAAATAATCCATAGAAACGTAGGTCCATATATCCCTGCATAGATCGATCAGTATGGTATTTATTCTTTGAATAGCATCAAAAAGCGAAGCAAGATTGTCATAGTGTTCTATTTGTGTTGTAGTCTGAGAGCGTGAAAGTCCCAGTTTGTCATTAACAAATTGATTGGCAAAATCTACCCAGTTTATTTGTGGGAACGCAACATGATGCGCATTGAAATTACCTGTAGCACCACCGAATTTTGAAGAGATGGGTATTTGCTTAAGCTGCTTGATCTGCTCGACCATCCGTTCTACAAAAACATAAATTTCTTTGCCCAGTCGAGTTGGTGAGGCAGGTTGACCATGTGTGCGCGCGAGCATGGCGATGTCTTTCCAGTCCTTGGAATACTCAAATAATTGATCGCTAATGGAATTTAATTCAATGAAATAGACATCGTTTAAAAAGTCAAGAATACTTTTGGGAATGGCTGTATTATTAATGTCTTGTGAGGTTAGCCCAAAATGGATGTATTCGCTGATATGCTCATAACCTAATTCGATCACTTTTTCTTTGACAAAATATTCAACAGCTTTGACATCATGATTGGTAATTTTCTCTGTGGCTTTTATCTTTTCAGCGTCCTGGAAAGTAAAATTGCGGTAGATATCCTGCAAGGTCTCTTTTTTAAGATCCGTGCCGTTGAACGTGGGTAACTTTACTTCTATAAGTGCAATGAAGTATTCCACTTCTACCAATACGCGATAGCGCATTAAGGCATATTCAGAAAAATAATCAGAAAGGCTTTGTGTATGTCTTCTGTAGCGGCCGTCAACTGGCGAAACAGCAGAGAGTTCGGATAATGTGTTCATGCGCTTCTCTAAGGCGCAAAGGTATAAAAGAATTTAGATCTCGTATTGCATTGATGAGCCAGAGTTAGTTGCGAAATATTGCCGGCTCTATTATGTAATGAGAGCTGTCATCTTTTGCATGATAATGGTTAATTTAGAATTCAATTAAAAATTCTAAACCATGAAACAGCTATTCTTTTTTTCTATTCTTTTTTTTTATTGTTCGGCTTATAATTCGCAGTCGGTCAATAGTATTAATTTTTTAAACGGGCAAATTAATGTAGATCTGACCATAAACGGCAATCAGCCAAATGTACTCGATTTCAATTTTGTTTGTAGCGGATCATCAATGCCTTGTTTTAAATTGGATCCAGTTGACCCAAACATATTGGTAGACCATGTTGCTCAAGTAATTGATATTCCTGCTGGACAACCTAATTCTTTGTCCCTTGTATTCGATTATTCGATATGTACAATTGAGTGCGAATCACCAGAAATAGAATTTTCCATAGCCGGATCCCAAAAGGAAAGTTTGTTAGGAAGCCTTGACAATGTTCAAGATAACTTTCCCAATTTAATCCAAGGTCAATCAATTGGAATTTCTGAAGATGAACCCACAAATAGCTTATTTATATTTCAGTGTCAAGGAGAGCAAGGTGTGCAGTATAATTTCGAATTAGTTCCTCAACTCATAGGTAATACCTGCTGGACTGATTTTGAAAATTCAAATTGGTTGTATAGGATATCTGATGGAATGAACCTAGTCAATTCACAAGATGGAACATTCATGTATAGTGACCTCTGTCAGAATAATGCCAATGATATTCCAATTAATCTTGATGGAAATGATGCTATAAATGAAAGTATATCTGAAGGACAGTATTTAATCTTATACAATTGCTCCCTTGCCCCTTGTGGTGATAACATAAACAACAATATGGCTTGTACCAATTCCTGTGATGAATGTTCTGCATCGCTCAATTTGAATTTTGTTATGCAAAGCCCTCTTTTTAATTCAATGAATTGCCTGAATGGTTCGTCAGTTTGCCCACCAGAAGACGCAACTGTAAGTCTTAAACAAAGAGATCGCAGGATTGAAATTCTTCGCATTTTACCTGAAGGAAAGGTTGTTGATGAATTTACGTGTCTAACTGCGGATACTGATATGGACAATTATATGCAATGGGAATATCAAATAAGAAATATAGGTGACCATAAAATAAATGAGTTTTACTTAGTGTTCAGAGAATTTTCTGATAATTCACATGTACGACTTTTCGATTTTGAACTAATACAACCTAACAACACCCTTTCGAGTTGGAATTGGAATTGTCCGGATATTTCTGATTTACCTTTATCCTCACAAGGAGAATTTTGCAATGATTTCAAGCAGTTTATTTCAAGATTGGATGACCTCGAATCTGTGCAGAAAGACCCAAATGAATTCTATACCTTAAGATTTAAATCAAAAAGGTGCAGAGGAACGATTGACTATTGTGATTCAAGAAGATACAATGAATGGAGAATCCTTGCATATTCATATTGCGATGATAGTTGTGTGAGCTCAATTCAAACTTCCAATGGAGCGTGTTCGTCACTTTACAATCCAAATAATTGTAGTCCAGAGAGTGCAGACAATTTATTGAATATTAACTATTCTGCGAAAAATGGAAGTGCAATAGAGATAAGCACTTCCTCCATAGGGGGTAATGCGGGATCCCGAAGCGACTTTGATTATTTGATGACTCCTATTCAATCTGCCGGAAATATATATGGCGACATTTGTCAAACCAGTTCACCTGGTAACTTCAAGATTAATATTTCTGGAAAATTACCCACATCATCAAGCAATCAATCTATTTCAGACTTGGACATCTTTAACACTCAATCTTCGAATACAAAACATCTCGTTCGAGCTCGATTTTTCCTTGATGAAGGACTTACCCTTCATACCTGGCCAAAAATATACATGCCAGCTGATTTGAACGGATCCATGCTGTCTTTGGTCAAAGCATTTAGAGTAAATGATGCAATTCTGCCATGGAGTGCGACATCATGTTCATCATCTCCAAATTCAGGAGGTCTAGTAGACGCTTGTTGGAATTTGACCAATCCATCTGGGGTTCCGACTTGTAATTCATCAAATGTATGTCCAAATGGAAATTGTCCTATAGACTGCAGCGCATATGGTCAGATGTGGGAAGTCTATTTTGAGATTCAGAATGGAGATATAGATGATTTTACTCAATTTTCTGATCTACGTACTTTGTTTTCAGGAATATTAGAGTTTGATGTTCTAGGAGGATGCGCTTGTCTTACAGATGGTGAAAGTGCAAATCAAAAATTTGAAATTCAAATTGACTATCGACCCTTGGAGTATGATTCATTCAATTGCGATCCTTCTAGCAGTTCTTTTCAGAACAAATCCTTTGCCGAGCTTGATCAATTGACATGGTTGCCAATAGGTAAAATAGGGGATCTTCTGAGCAATTCAGGTGATTGTAATGGAGTTGATTTGGATGTAAATGTGCAATGCCCGGGTTGCAAGACACCTGGAGTAATAGCCTGCAACTATTCGATTAATAGGACATCAATTGGCGAACTCGATATCAATAACGATGGTAGAATAGATGATTGTCAAAATTCGGCATTAGCCGATGAAAATTTAATCGCAAGAAATACTTCAATCTATGGTGATATTATTGAAGATCAACTGAGCGCTTTTTTCCAAGACGGTGATAATTCTGGAGTGAATAGCACACCTTCTGTTCCGGGATTTACTTACCAAGATCTTATCAATTATGCTGCTTTCCCAAACGCTGATAAACCGTTTAAATTTTTGCAATTACAGCGTGATTTTGGTTCAAATGTTAAAACCCCATTTGACCTGAATATGACCTCGTGCTCTATCGAAATATTTAGAAATGCTCAAAACTGTTCTTCGGATCCAGCTGCTTTGCAAAAAGTCATTGAAAAGACATTTAGTCAGTCCGATCTTCTCAATATACTTCAAGAGAATGGAGATCAATTTTTGCTGACTTTT
The DNA here is from genome assembly GCA_039028335.1 of Bacteroidota bacterium. Classification (GTDB taxonomy): domain Bacteria; phylum Bacteroidota; class Bacteroidia; order Flavobacteriales_D; family JABDKJ01; genus JABDKJ01. The sequence goes on along the minus strand of JBCCIF010000007.1, from coordinate 31,368 downwards.
GGGGTAGGCACCGCTTCATACGAGTTAGGACATGAATTGAATTCAGGAATTCAATATGAGTTTAACGTAAATGATTTGTTTAGAATTAATTGTACATATAAAGTTGCTAGTAACAAACTCCTGCCTCAGAATCCACCTCAAAATTTAGGCGTCTCTCAAGTGAGAACAGAAAGTGATATAAACAACTTAATGTGGTTCAGTAGGAATAAAAAGTTGATAAATGAGTGGACCAATTCTGCCGAGAATCAAGATTGTTTAACTAATAATTGCAATGCTAATTTGTGTCCTTGCTCTGCATTTGATTTTATTTTTGATGAAAATGATGATGATCAGGATAATAGCTTTGTAGGTGCCAATTGGCAAGATGGAATATTTTGGTGCGAAGCAACGAGTGGTAGCCACTATTTTGTTGGGATTGGTACACAGAATGTTGTGCCTACTAATTTTGTACTTAATCAAAATGATTGCGAGAATTGCGACCAGGTAGATAATGAATGTAAGCGCACGATTATCCTGATTTCTAGATCGTATATCGGTAATGGGCAAGACGATTTGTTTCCTTATGAGATTAGAATCCCACCAATGGAACTTAAATTTCTGAATACAGAAAATTTAAACGCCTTTGGCTGGGATATTTCAGAAGTACGGAGTCGTTCTAATGTTCAAGATTGCAGCCATTTTAGCTTGGGATCTAAATTAACGAACTCTTACAATCAAGAAATTTGGGATATAAATCGCTCGCTCAATTATCAAGAAAGCGGAAATACATGCAACTTAAATAATCAGGTAGAAGACAATTTCATTCAAACAAGATTAGAGATTGATTATACTCCGCAAATAAATGCTAACTCTACTTTGGTTTGTTCACCGGCTATTGATAATTGGCCTAAAATGAATTTTGATCTGAATTCTGATCCAAATGCTGAAGAAATGCTCTTTTATGATCATTTGGATATGAACGATAACGTAATGGAAAGTGGTCTATTTAATGGTGTATTTAACTGCTCAGGTTTGAATACCCAAGGGTCAAATTCAGCTACTCAGACCAATAATTTATGGGATTGTTGTGAATCCATAGAATTAATCAATGGCTCGAATACATCAAATTGCCAAAATATCTTTACTGGTACTTTTGGTCTTGGAAATCTCGATGATACATTTCCTAGTTTATCTCAACCTGTTGATGATATCGTTTTTTCTAGCACGAATATTTCTGATTATGCTTTTAATCAAGTATGTTGGAATTTAAAAGTTTTTGAAACCAGCGTTAGTTTTTTAATTCCCGATCAAAATATAACTTGTCTTGATAATTGGGGGCTTTACGATTCAAATAATACACTGTTACTACCAGAAGTGGTTTCCTCTCAAGATGGGTTATTCTACACATTTTCTGATTTAAACATTGGGGATGATTATGCGTTGTGCGCTGATATCATTGGTTGCGACTGTCATAATGGTCCGGTCACATTCAATTTGTTTTACGGCCTACCTTGCGGATGCGAGCTATCCATGCGGACGTGCACAGATTCAATTCCACTCACCTATGGTACTGAAGAGTTCAATGGTGCCTTTAATGCTGTAGAATGTGTTACGGATTGCAATGACTGTCAAACTCAGACTCAAATAGATTTCTCTTTGAGCGTTAATTCAGGTTCTCTTTCTAATCTATCGGTCAAGATACCTTATATGGATAATGTTCTGCCTTCAGCAGGTACGATTTCTATAAACGGGCAGCAGCCTATTGATTTGTGTGATGCTACAATTTCAAATGGATTTTGGAATTTTATTATTTCGGAGAATTGCTCAAGTACAACTAATTCTTTAAGGCTTCTGAGCAATGATTTGGTTTCTTTTTCCATATGTTTTGACTTTTTATGTAACGGGAATTATACAATTTCTCCAATTATTTGTGGAGTCGATGCTTGTAATACATTGGACTTCCCTCTGGATCAAATTCAAATCGAAATTGAAGATCTTACATTAAATCCTTGCAACCCTTGCGAAGAACTCTCTATTTCAAGCACGCCAAATGACTGTGCATATTCCTTTGCAATCAATTATAGTGATTGCATTCCTTCAAATATAGTCTGGGATTTTGGAGATGGGAATTCACAGATTGGCGGATTGACAGCTAGCCATTCGTATGCAGATAATTTTTCGGGCAGTGTTCAAGTAAGTCTTGATTGTGGTGATACGAATTGCATTGTTTCAGAAAGTATTAGCACAGGTACTTGTTCAACATGCACAGCGACAATAAACGCAAACGTGAATATAGACTGTTTAGGAAGTTTTTATATTCAGAATTTAAACAGTGCCTGTAGCAATTTGACTTATCTCTGGACTTTTCATGATGGATCAACATCTAACTTGGCTGACCCTACCTATGCCTATCAAGAGAATGACACTTATCCCATCGATGTTGTTATATACTGCGACAATCAGATAATCTGTTCAATAAGTTCAACGGTTAGCACTTTGGATTGTATTAAGCCATGTAACGCATTTGATATTATACCCTATGCTGATGAAAATTGTAATTATTCTTTCTCGATTGATTTACAAGGTCTAATCAATCCAGATGATTATGAGTTTATTTGGTGGCTAGATGGTGGAGAAATTATTCAAACAGCGAACCCGACTGTATCATATTCCTACAACAGCACAGATTTTTACGATCAAGTTTGTTTCACTTTGCTGGACCCTATAGATGGATATATATGTAAACATTGTGAAGACGTTTGGATTGGCTGTTTGCCGGGTACTCCTACAGCTCTAGAATGTACTTTGGATAAGGATGATTTGACTAGTACAAGCGGAAAAAATTATGGAAGAAATGTTTTTCTTAATCAAGAAGGGGAATTGGTGCTGTTGGGCACCAAACACCAAAGTCACAGCGATGCAGATGCCTATTTAGGAGTCTATTCAGAGGATCTTAATCCTATTTTTTCAACTCGCTTAGGAGAAGTTACCGGCAGCTCTGAATATGAAACAGCATTAAATGCTGTGGAGTCCAATGATCATTACTATGTCTTGTCTTCTCTTAAAGACCCTAAACTGGCCGAACATGATATCGTTCTTTCTAAAATTAAAAGCATTGATGGAACACTTGTTTGGTCAAAGCGATTTGATCTAGGCAGAAATGACGTTCCTGTAGATATTCTTATTAGTAACGATGAGCAAAATATGATTGTTGTCGGACATACCAATAATTATAGCAGCGCTGCTTACTACGAGATCTTCTTTCTAAGAATTAGTTTCGATGGTGTCGTATTGGATTCTAAGGCTTTTGGAAATACGAGCAAAAGTGAATTTGCCACGGATGCCATTCGTTTGACGAATGGAGATGGTTATTTAGTGGTTGGAGAATGGAGAGCTGGACAAGGTCGAGATGGAATAGCCATGCGAATAAGTGATTCATTCAATATGTTGGGTCATAGGATATATAGAGCAAATGGACATGAACGATTACAAGCTGTGGAGGCATTTGGAGATCATTATTTCGCAGTAGGTTATGCTAATAACAATACCACAGATAAGGACATTTGGATATTGGAATTTGATAATACGCTCGATGTTCACAAATCAGAGCTATTTGGAAACAACCATACCAGCGAATGGGCATTTGGAGTTGAAATTGATGCTAATGGAAATGCATTCATTTGTGGACAGGAAAAAGAAAAAATAGTTGATGGGTTTGTTTTGAAAAAGAATATCAATTCTTCGAATGATTTCGATTGGTATCAAAGATCGGTAAATGCATTTCCAGAAGATAAATTCTTAGGGCTAACGGAGCACGGAAATGATCTTTATTTAACTGGCTATTATGAAGACAATGTAGGTAATTCCGAGATAGAATTGGTGAAGATGTCAAAAGAAGGAGTGGCCTGTTGTCTTTATATGTCATCGGTGGTGAAAACTGATTTCCTTGTAAATGAGGTTAAGTTGTCATCTAATCGCTCAACGAGTGTAACTTCTATCGACTACGGTGGACAAGATTTTCAGAGTGATATGAGTAATTTATGCGCTGAAGGAGAGAAATTCAATTCATTAACTACTGAAATCGAGGATAAAGATTTATTCATTATTCCCAATCCTAGTTCAGGCTTTTTTGAACTTAGGCTTCAAGGTGCATCCTTCAGGAAAATTCATATCGTTGATGGACTTGGCAGCGTTGTTTACGAATCACAGTTTCGAGAGAATGAATTGAATAGCTCTAAAGTTGACCTCTCGAATTTAGAAAGTGGAATGTATTTCATTCGGGTAATTGATACCGATAACCACTTGTATCATGAAAACCTTGTGTTTAGCAAATAGAAAGGAATAAATGAATGGAGTTTGTCAGCTCATGAGTTGGCAAACTCCATATTTAATTAGTAGAGCACTATTTTCTCTGATTACTTGAGTTTTAGATAGGAAGAATATAGGCATAGCTAGATTAGATCCGCAAAAAATTAACAAGCAAATTTGCCGAGAGAACAAATGCTTTTTTGGACTGTTATTATGATATGAGACTAACCACCACCTTTATCATACTCATTGCTTTTGCAGTTCATTCTAAAGGGCAGAATGACACTATTTATGGCATGAACTTTACAACTGGAAATCTGCAGTTTGCGAGTTTGCAGATTAGTTCAGGTAATACCACATTATATGGCAACGGTCCAGTTACCCCTGACATATTTCAGGGAGGAGTCTATGATTTTGACCCTGTGAATAAGAGGTATTTTTATCCACGAGGAATTTCTAGTTCTGTTCAATTGATTACTATTGATGTTTTGAGTGGCAATATTGAGAACAGTCCTGTTCTGAGTAATTCAACTCCTAGCGTCATTCCAATAACTAATATTGCTTACAACTGGATGAACGATACGCTCTATGGCACGCATCATGCATATGAAAACAATCAGACGATATTGCGTTTTGCCTGGGCAGATATAGAAAACGGAACTGTAGAGATTGTCAATAATACACCGATTAGTTACAGTCCTTACATCGCTGGAAATACGGATATAGATCCTGTTAATGGACGCTATTTTCTCATCAATGGTTCTAGCATCAAAACAATTGATATTCATACTGGGCAGGTAATTGGCAGCGCAGGTATCCAATTCCCTCTTGGTACAGGCGGTGAATTTATAGTTAATATCGCCTATAATTGGTCAAATGGTTTGGTTTATGGATTGTATATGTATCCAATAGATCCTCAGAATCCAAGTGGAAGTTATTTGAAATTAGCTACCTTGGATCCAATAAGTGGTCAATTAACCATTATTTCGTCTTCTCCTTTAAGTCAGGATGGATTTAGTGCGGGTGATTGTGACATTGATGTAGTGGGGAATCGCTATTTCTATATTCGCCAAGGAAATCTTTATCTCGTAGACATTTCTTCTGGAGAATTAATTGACATTCAGTCCATACAAAATCCGAATGCTGCGATAGCGCCAATTATTAATATGGCATATGATGACATGATGCTGCCTCAGGACTTGCCTGCTGTATTAAATTTAAGTGATACGATAGTGAAGCCACCAGGGGAGACCATCCAAATAAATGCATATGTGAATGAAAGTGCCTCCTATTTATGGTCGGATGGAAGTACTTCATCTGCTATTAATACAGATCAGCCTGGAATATATAGTGTCACGATAAATGCAGATGGTTTTGAAATTTATGGAGAAACTACAGTAATTGATCAGGTCATTTCTTCACTTCCGGAACAGTTGTACAATTTGAATATATACCCTAATCCGAGCAATGAATTAATATACCTCGAATTCAATGCAAATGATCAGGAATTGGTGCAGTTAGAAATCTTTTCCATAGATGGAAAAGTAGTGCAGTCAAAAAGCTTTTTGACTTCTCCAGGAAACAACATTCAAGTTATTGATGTGAATGAGCTTGATAAAGGACATTATTCAATGAGCTTGCGAACAGGCAATGCGATTCTTAATCGTAAAATAATTGTTCACTAGCTGAAATTAGAGCCTTATACTTTCTGCAATAAGATTAATCTGAAGTGTATTGAATAAGCTTACTGTGTTTTGTCTCTAAAAACTAAAAGATGAAATATATTTTTTTGACATTACTTATGTTCTCCTTAAGCGCTCCAAATATCATATACGATTTCAATGAAAAATCAGATTTGAAGAATTGGCAAGTAGTTGATGATGGTGTTATGGGAGGAAGATCATCGGGTTCATTTAAAATTGATTCTCAAGGTCATGGCGTTTTTGGCGGATTTGTTTCACTTGAAAATAATGGAGGCTTTTCTTCTGTGCGATTTGGCTGCGAGAAAAAGTCGGTCGAGGAATTTGAGAATATTATTTTGCGGATAAAGGGTGATGGAAAAAACTATCAATTCAGAGTAAAACACAAATCGAGAGATTACTATTCCTACGTCTATGACTTTGCCACGAGTGGTGATTGGCAAGAAATCCAAATTCCTTTAAATGAGATGTATCCATCTTTTAGAGGGATGAAACTGGATATGCCTAAATTTTCTAATTCGATGATAGAAGAAATTGCATTTTTGATAGCAAATAAAAAAGAAGAGCAATTTAAATTGAGGATAGATCATATTGGTTTAGACTGAATAAAGTAAGTGTTCGATTTATTTAAGTTTTCGGAAAATCCAAATGAGTCAATCTACCATTTCCATGTGAGAAGAAAATTCCTGTGATAATTAAATTTGCAGAATGAAATATTTCGTATTCATCATCTTGTTGCTGTTTGCTTGGAAATTAAATTACGGCCAGAAAAGTTCTCATATAATTTATAATTCAAATGGGAAAAAGACATCTTACAAGAAAATGCTCAAAGCTTTGGAGAAAAAGGATGTTATCTTGTTTGGTGAACTTCATAATGATCCCATTGCTCATTGGCTGCAATTTGAAATGACAGCAGATCTTTACCAACAAAGAAAATTGGTCTTGGGGGCCGAAATGCTTGAAGCAGACAATCAAATAGAGTTGAATGATTATCTAACTGGAATAATTACATTTCATGAATTTGACTCTATTGCTCGTTTATGGAATAACTACAAAACAGATTATGCTCCCCTTGTTGATTTCGCTAAGGAAAATGAAATTCGGTTTATTGCTACAAATATTCCAAGAAGATATGCAAACAGGGTTTATAAGCGAGGATTTGAAACGTTAGACTCTTTAAGCCAGAAAGAAAAAAAATGGATAGCGCCTTTACCAATTCCCTTTGATAGCGAACTACCAAATTATAAAAAGATTCTTACGATGATGGGTGATCACGGTAGTCCTAAATTGGTTATGGCCCAAGCAATTAAAGATGCCACAATGGCCAATTTCATCTTGAAAAATCATCAGGAAGGGTCACTGTTCATTCATTATAATGGGGCATTTCATTCGAATAACTATGAAGGAATATTATGGTATTTAAAAAGAGATCGAAGCGATTTAGATTTTGGAACAATATCAACTGTACTTCAAAGAAATGTTCATGAATTTTTGAAAGAGAATAGAGGTCTTGCTGACTTTATTATTTGTGTCGATGAAAATATGACACGCACGTATTGAAATAAGGAAAAAAATTACCGAGGCTATTCTATTGCTCAGTTGAAAAGAAAGGGTTAGCAATAGAAGGAAAATCTTGAATTACACCCTTAAATCATTCAAGTCCGAACTGGATTCAAAAATTGGTTAAAGTAAAAAGAGAAAGCCTACATTTGTTGACCTAAGCTTTAAAAAGAACCATGAAAATTAACCTGCTCGTCACTTCTCTTACATTTATTTTCATTCTTAGCTATTCAGCTAAAGAGATCTACTTTTCAGAGTCATTTGAGAATACAACAGTTCAAGAAAGTGACTTGATGAAGAAATTTGATTTAGATATTAGAAATTACCTGGACGCTTTCAACAAAGGAAAATGGAATGAGGTGATGGAAATGATATACCCTAAATTATTTGATTTCATCACAAGAGATCAGATGACACAAGCTTTTAATCAGATGGAAGATATGGGAATGGAATTGAAGACGGATTTCAATAAAATAGAAAGAATATCTGGCTTAACAGAAGCGGAGGGTAAAGAGTTTTGTAGAGTTTATTATGATAGCGATATCTCAGTTAAGATTAGCGGAAATATGCTGGATGCGAAAGATCAATTGACCCAGGGCTTTGTAGAAATTTATGGGAAAGAGAATGTCAAGTATGTCGGTGATAAAAAGACCTTTAATATCAAAGCAAAAAAATCGATGATTGCCATTTCAGAGAAGAATTTCAATGATTGGAGCTATATCAAATACAATGTGAGTCAAGAAGAACTTCTTAAACAATTGATTCCAGAAAAGGCTTTGGAACAGATTTTGAAGGGATAGTATTCGCATATAAGCAAACTATCCATTCAAATGACCAAAAACATCTATATTCTCGCGTTTTGCCTCTTATTTCTGTTAAGTTGTGCTTCATGGAATAAATTGACCCACAAGCATACAGAATTTCATATAGCCTCGGTGAACAATAATGTTTGCAAAAAACTGAAAGGTGATGTTGTCGTATATGCCATTTTCGTTGATTCGAAATATACAGGCCCTTGGACCGAGCACGATATTTATTCTACCTTAGATTCAATTGAAAATGCCTTAGCATGGATTGAGTCTACATCTAAAGAGAAGGGCGTCCCATTAAGTATACAACTTGAATATCACCAGAATCAAAGGAAAACCATTCCTATTGAAGGAAAATTGGTGAGAAAGAGTTTATCACAAACTATTTTCGGATTGAATGGTGTGAAAAATGTAGATAAATGGGCAGATAAAATTGCATATACTGCTCTTAAGACATTGGGTACAGATACATCTGATGTAACCAGAACAAAAGTAAAACCAGGGAATAGAGAACGGCTCATCGCTCGATTGAGAGATTTACATAAAACAGACAATGTTGCCCTCATGTATTTTATCAATAACTATTATACAGATGAAATTTCATGCGCAATACATTGTTCAGCGGATGATCAACCAGAATATGCCATTGTCAGCTTCAAAGAACCAGCCGTAATCGCGCACGAGTTTTTGCACCTATTCGGTGCATGGGATCTATATATTTCGCCTTTTGACAAAAAGAAAAAAGCCATTCGTAAAAAGGCATTTGCCATGAGAGAATTTCCAAATGAGATTATGGCATTTCCTTATCGTAAATTGGATTCGCTCAATATTAGTCCATTTACTGAGTATCTCATAGGATGGGAGAACCAATTGAAAGAAGAACACAAGAATATGATTTTAGGCAAAAAATTAAAAGTGGCGAAATATTGAGTGCCATTTAGAAAAGCTCGACTTTATTGAATGGAAATTTGACCAAATAATGAACTCAAAAAAGAGAATAGCTCATGAATATTTATTGCATCTTGAGAAGAATGAGATGGATAAAGTGATCGCATTATTTCATAAGGATGGCCTGGTGGACTCTCCTGTATACGGTCAAGAAAAAGCCGCTGTGTTTTATCAAAAATTGCGAAGTGATACCTTGAACTCACAATTGAGTTTTAAGGGATTTTACGATGATGTCGAAGGAAATAGTTTTGCCCTCTATTTCAAATATAAATGGACATTAAAAAATGGCAAGGAATTGGAATTCGATGTGGTAGATATTTTCGAATTGGATGCAGAGAGTAGGATTGTCAGCTTAAAAATAATTTATGATTCGACAATTACAAGGGCCTTTGTCAAGGGCTTGAATGAAGAGTGATGAGTTTTAAGAAAATCACTTAGAGATATTTTATTCAAAAGTGTTTTAACATTGAGAATAGCTTGTCAGTAGAAGAAAATTTTCAAAGTAATTACATCCGTTTTGCTTGTCAATTTCACAAAATGAATTCCTGAATTAAACTGCTCGACCACAATAGATTGAGGTAAATGTGAATAGGAATTGCTAAAGACTTTCCTTCCTTGCAAATCAATGATCTCAATAAATACATCTCCTTCCCATCCAGGAGAATTGAACCCAATTTCTCCGCCACTTGGATTTGGATAAAGTGACAAAGAAGAGCTGACACCTTGGGATTTTGATTGATAATTGGATGGGGCATTATTATGTATCGGTGCATTATTGAGGTTGTCAAAGAAATTGAATGGTGACCAAGGAGACAGATGAAGATTACTTAAAGCCAATCGATCGGGAAGAGGTATGCTGAAGTCAATTACGCATCCGCATCGCACACGCCACATGTACGTTTCCCCCGGAATCAGTTGGTTAAAATTTCCATTTGGAAAAGTCGTTGGATTAAATAGCAAGTAGGTACTATTAGGAGAGAGTGCAGAAGAAAAATCATATCCCTCATTGTTTCCTTGGACATTACTTCCTTGAATTAAAATACTTCCCAGGCCACTCGTTTGATTTATTCCGTCACTGGTCGCTCCTTGAAGTATGCAACCGTCACTAGCGTCAGAATAGTGATTCCATTTAAGTTGTGTTGCTGTTCCTGCATTGATAGATTGATCTGCTATCATACCTGAAGGCGCATTCAGAAAGTTATCGGCAATACAATCCATGCATTGTTCATCAATTAGTTCGTCACAATCATTGTCTAATCCATCGCATAGTTCATTTGCCCCTGGAAAAATTGTTGGGTCATTGTCATCGCAATCTTCCAAAATAGTTGTTCCATCATTATCTTGATCGGCATATGTGCCACTGTAAATACAATAACTTTGAGTACTAGAATTTCCTGCTGAATCGATTGCAGTAAATGTTCGCGTAATTTTGAAATTACAATCTTCACCCTCAGTCACTTCTACAAGTTCAGGGATAATATTTTCTGAGCAATTATCCGTTACTACTATTACCTCGGGTATTGGAGGGATATTACAGCTAACAATCATGTCTTCTGGAATCCCAATCATTTCTGGAGGAAGGGTGTCAAGAACAATAGTGGTAAAAACCTCTCCTATATTTAAGTCGAAGTAGTCCAGATCGACTTGGATGGAAATTCTTGGAAGTCCTTCTGGTGAGAAGTCCTGCGAAATGGAGTTTAAAGTGGTTTGAAAAGTTTTGCACTGATCATAAGCGATGGGTTGGAAAACTGAGAAATCCTCCGCACATAAAACGGTGTCTCTAGAATCAGAACATGTATGGCTTGGGGAATTTGCGCACCAGTCAAAGTTCAAATTTGAAAATTCTCCTGGATTTTCTCCACAGCATTCACAATCTTCCATTTTTAGAATATTCATTTTTGTGCCACCTAAAAAAAAGTTGCCGTTTTCATTATAAATATTCCATTGATCATTGGTAAACCAAACACCAACTTCCGCATCATTGAATTGTCCGTTAGGTGAAAGTGTATTGCTTGCAAAAATCATTTGGGACCTTTCCTGTTCCGAAAGGGGTAATTCAGGTTCAGATAATCCAAAGAAACTTCCAAATGGAGATGAAATGTTTTCTGTAAAGAGATAGTGATGATTTATTAAAACATTAAATGATGCATCAGCAACCATAGGACTTAAGTCCTGATTGAAAATGGTCCAATTATTTCCATCATACCAAACTCCAATAGAGTGATTATTAAGGACACCACTAGGTCCATCAAAGTGCTGAGTTACAAATATTTTGGCGTCTGGTTTTCCATTCAATTCCGGATGGTCTAAAACACTCACATGAGGAGCTGATCCATTTACATTTGGAATGTGATTATGACGAAATGCCAATGGATATTCTTGATCAAAAGCCAATACATTGAATCGCTTTCCTTTCTCCATATTCGATCCATCTTCTTTATAAAGCCACCAATGGTTGTTTTCAAAATAAGATGCCGTTGGCGATGGATTTATTTGTAGTGATGAGGTAAAATTATTTGTGATAAACAGCAATTTATTTGGGTTGTTATCCGTGCTGACATTTTCGATTTTAGATCGATTATCTGTAATCGACCCTTCGGCAGTCGTATGCACAAAAGAATTGCAATCCATCTCCCAGCAATCTGCCCAATCATTTGCTGCTGCTGTTCTAAAATTGATCCGTGAATTAGTGAGCATAACCAATTCTACATTATTTGGATAAATGGCAATGAAGCTCATAGTTGCCCGCTTAATAGAATTTGGTGCGCTTCCTCCTGGGCATCCTGGACCTCTAGTCCCATTCTTGAAATAGAAGTCTCCAAAAGGAGTAGTCCCATTATTAACCTCATTCGCAGCTAGACCTAAATTATTGTTCATAATATAATCTCTCTGGCTATTTGAAATGATGGTTTCATTATTGTCATTATTGAAGAATGCAAGAATTTCAGCTAATTCCAATGTACTTAATGCTAATCCACTTCCTCCTGCAGAATTTGGTGCAGAAGGATTGCCTGCCATCCAGCCTAAACTCCCACCACAGGTTAAGCTGTCTCTATTAAAGGGGAATTGATGAGCTCGAGGAGCATCTGGTCCATTGTGGAAGTCTTGTAAAGCGTTATTAGAAATCGGGGCATTAATTCCCAATGGTTGATAGATATAGAGATTGATCAAACTGTAGTAGATATCTGCCGAGTCAAATTCAGAGAGAACATCGTCTGGATCGCTCATGTCAAATCCCATATTATTGATAGCGAAAATATTGGATATAAGCATCCGAGTAAGAGTGAAATTTCCATTTCGATAATCATTATAGTCAAACAGGTTTCCTGTATTGTCTTCAGTAAAAGTCATATTGATCGAATCCGAACTCAAGAAGGCTTGCATATCGATATTGTTCGGATTTGGTCCGGAATTTCCTTCCACTCCAAAATCTAAGCAGCTCTCGTGACGAACTAGTTTTTCAAACGTTAAATAGCATTGAGATAAGGGATTACTGTGCTCTGGCGCCATATTAATTAACCATGAGTCATTGAGGTAATCTGAAACAGGTTCATCCCAATCGATACCATATTCTTCCAGTACATTGGCTAATGTTAGCGTGGATATGAATTTGCTTACACTCGAAATGTTCTGACGAGTTGTATTGAGCATTGGAATATCATTCGTTCCATTATCTTCAGAGTAGATTGCAGCACCTCCACTTTCTGAATAATATAAGTTGCCATCCTTAACAAAAACCAATTGATAACCCGCAACTGGATTATTTGGATTTTTAAACCTCTCGGTTACTTTATGAATGAATTTGTCCATATTGAAAACAGGAGTAGGGCTTGTATTTAAATTTCCTGGACCTCCTAGTTGAGAATGGAGAAATAATGTGCAACCTAAAAAACCAATCAAAAGAAAAAGACCTATAGCATTGATTCGGATGCTATTCCGCAATTTAAGCGTCTCAGCTGAAATTGGACATTGCTTGTGTTCTTGAATAATCATTGAGCGATAAAGGTTAATTCTATTATAAAGAATGTAGGATCGTATTTCGTTTCACGTGAAGTTAGGACATACCAAAGTAAATAACACGCCATTTTGACGATAGGGCATCTATGATTGATAATTGTCTCATTTTAATTCAAATAGAGAAAATTAAATTCACAGTAGAGATTGTTTTGGAGGCTAAATATGAATTGAACAGCCCCTATTATCAATACAATGGATTCTTCTTTGTTGGAATTAGCTAATTTGCAGTATTTAAAACAGATCTAAGAGCTCTGAGATAGAGTAACATGTTAGAGATACATTCCTTATATAAATACCTATTTATATGTTGCATCTTTCAACTGCTTTTCCAAAACTCCGGAATTGGACAAGACAGAGAAGTTTTTTTTAAAAATTATCGGGAGGAGTCGGGATTGGATTACCACCTGATCAATGATATCGATCAGGATTCTTTGGGCCGCCTTTGGCTCGCTTCATACAACGGGCTCTACTGTTATAATGGTTACGAATTTGAGAATATTAAGAATCAAGATGAAGATAAGAACAATCAGTCGTCCAATTTATGCACGGCCTTGGCCATTGATGTGAATGAAAACATTTGGGTGGGAACCAGAGATCAAGGTCTCAGTATTTATCATCCTCGATTGAAAATTTCCAAGGGGATTCCTGACTCTTTACTTGAATTTGAAGGGAAACGCTCTAAAAGAATTAAATGGATAGAACACGCTCAATCAACTACCACATATGTCGTTTCTGATTTGGCATTATATGAATTCAATGGAAATGAAATTGACCGGCTGAGCTCACGGAGTATCGATTTGCCAAATGTCATTAAAGCCAATGAAATCAATTGCATTCTCTATCATCAACTAGGATTTTTGCTGCTTGGAACTCAAAACGGTTTTTTCGTATATGATCAAAAACAAAAAGATTGGATGCCAGCTTTGGATGATGCTTTAAAAAGCAAATCGATCAGCAGCATGGACATAGATGAAAAAGGACAGGTTTGGATCGGTGCAAAAGATGAAACGGGTGTCTACATTGTTGATGTGGATGAGATGAAGTGCAAGCCCTATCCTTTCATAGGCGATATGAGTTCCGCCAATCGTATTCATGTTTGTCATGATCAATTAGGCTATATTTGGATTGCTGCCGGAAGACAAGGTGTTTATCGTCATCACTTGGCCTCAAAAAGCACTGCATTTTTTGAAGGAAAGGACTATGACTTGAAACCGGGTAATTTCACCAATTTCACCCGCAATCCATTTTTAGATTCATTTGGAAACGTTTGGTTTTGTGGGGGTGGTATGCACAAATGGTCGAATACAGGGAAACGATTTGTTCACTTTGCTAATCCCACAGGTGATTATCAATCAACATCAGCGATATATGACGATAAGGACTTTCGAATTCAGGCATTGTGGGGACATGGTATCGTTGTTTGGTCGAAGGAAAAAGATACCTATCATCATATTGATGAAGGCTTAATCTCTAAGACGATATATGCCATTGCGCATTATAGAAAAAATGAATATCTCATTTGTGGGGCAGGTGGATGTCAAGTTTTTCATGCGAAGGAGTTAAAGGTGCTCAGACGTATTCCAATTGAGGGAACCCAATACGAAATTGTGAAGAGAAATGGTCAGTTCTTCATTGCGGGAAGCAGGGGGATTTGGTCATGGTCAAGTTCGGAGAAATGTGAGAAAGTAGTTGATATTAAAGGAGCTCGAGGCCTAGTTTTCGATGACGAAAATGCCATGTGGATTGCTACACTTGGAGAAGGATTGTATTGTTGGCAAGTTAACAGCACTGAGTTGATCAATTATCGAAATAACGAAAATGAAGCAAACAGTTTGCAAGGAAATCGAATCGAGGATATTGATATTGATAAGGACGGAATTTTATGGTTGGCAACATCAACAGGCATCGAAAAATTCAACTCAGAGAGTGGAGAATGGACTAATTTTTTACACGATCAAGAATTGGCAAACATACGAGCGAATGGTGTAGTTTGTCTTAATCCGTCAGAGGTTTGGATTAGTAATAATAATTACATCAGTCGATTTAATACCAAGCATAGTGAATGGACACATTTCAATCAAGAAGATGGAATAGTAAATCCCTACTTCTATGAAAGAGGCGTTTTTCTCAATGATAACGGAGAATTGTTCTTTGCAGGAAGGAAAGGTATTACACACTTCAATAGTGAAAACATAAGCAAGAATAGACATGAGCCACGCTTGTTTTTCGAAGAAGTAGCGATAGATGGCACCCCTATTCTTGAAGGAACAAACCCAATAATTATGAATTGGCGAAACAGTTCTCTAAAATTTGATTTTACGGCTGTGCATTTAAGCACTTCCTCTAAATTAAAATATTCATACCGACTATTACCAGATCAAAAAGAATGGATTAGCATACCTAGGCAATCCATCTACCTCAATAATATTGGGAGTGGAGAATATACTTTAGAGATTTCGGCAGAAACGAAAGATGGCGTTGAAAGCAAAGAAACGCTGATTGTAAATATATCCGTGCGTCCCCCAATTTGGGAAATCTGGTATGCATGGGCAATCGCATTTCTCATTTTGGCTTCTGGCTTCTTTTTTTGGAATCAAAAAAGAATAAATGATTTGCGAAGTAAGAGTGACTTGAATCTCAAGCTAAAGGAGCTCGAACAAACGGCATTGCAATCTCAAATGAATCCACATTTTATTTTCAATGCCATGAGTGGTATTCAGTATTTTATTCTTGAGAATGACGAAGAACGGGCTTTAAAGTATCTTGCTGTTTTGGGTAAATTGATTCGCAAAATATTGGACTACAGCAATCAAATATGGATATCACTTGAGGAAGAGATAGAACTCATAGAGCATTATGCTCAGTTAGAAAAACTTCGATTCAGTCAGTCAATCGATATTGATTTGAATTTTCAAATTGAAGAGATATATGAAGAAGTATTTATTCCGCCTTTACTACTTCAGCCGATAGTTGAGAATGCTTTTGCTCACGGTCTGAGGCATTTGGATAAGGAAGAGAGAAAAATTAAAATAAGGTTCTCAACTCTCGAAGAAGATCTCTTAAAAATTACTGTAGAAGACAATGGAGTCGGAAGGGCAAATGCTGCGAATCGAAAAGATAAATTTCATAATTCTAAAGGCAGTCAGAATGTCCGAAAACGACTTGAATTGGTTGGTCAGCAGATGGGCGTAAAGGCCAGTCTTAAAATTATAGATTTGTATTCAGGCGCCAATAAAGCCAGTGGTACAAAAGTGGAACTAGTCGTTCCAATTAAAAGAGTATAGGGATGAAGGCAATTATTGTTGAAGATGAAGTTCTCGTGCAGAAAACATTGATTTCACTGCTTAATAAGTATTGTCATGATGTAGAGGTGCTGGGCTGTTCAGATAATATTGATGATGCATTGGAGATGGTTCAAAATTTGAATCCCGACCTGCTCTTTTTAGATATCCAGCTTCAAAATGCCACGAGTTTTGATTTATTGAGACGGCTTGAAAATTTCAGTTTTCAATGCATATTCATAACGGCATTTGCTCAATATGCAATAAAAGCAATCAAATTCAATGCACTGGATTATCTCCTAAAGCCAGTGGATGTCGATGAGTTGATTGGAGCTGTTAACAAAGCAAAAGCATTCAAAAGCAAGAATATGCACAACGCATCTTTGGAGAATTTTGTGAAGAATGAAAAGCTCAGTCAAAAAGAAAAGAGGATTACCCTGACGACACAAGAAAGTTTGGAATTCATTAAAGTATCAAATATTATTCGGTGCGAAGCCCAGGGCTCATATACTTTATTTATTACTTCAGAAAAGGGTAATATTCTTGTGAGCAAACACATAAAAACATTTGAAGAAATTTTGGGCCAAGAAGACTTTATCCGGCCTCATCAATCCCATTTGGTGAATAGAGAACATGTTGAGCGCTATGTTAAGAAAGACGGAGGGTATATCTTAATGTCTGACGGATCTAACGTTTCAGTATCCAAGCACAAAAAGTCAATTTTTTTGGCATGGTTGGTAGGTTGATTTTAATTGATTTGCCAACTTCTTATAATGAATTAGACAAGGAATACCCGGATTTGTATTGAATTAATTTGGGGGAGAGAACAGTTTAGAGCCTTCCCAAAAAAGGTTAAAGAATTCTATCGAATATGTTCAAAGCCTAAATTAGAACCGATTGTATCCAAAATGAAAAGATCTTTCTCTGCATTTATATTCATTTTTTTTGCGTTTACAGCGCATTCAATATTTGCTCAAAAATTAGATTATAGACTTTATCATCAAGAGGTAATTAAAGCCGAGACTTTCATCGGAGAAGAGAAGTATCAAGAGGCTTTGCAAATCTTCGATAGCCTATTTCATAACTATGAGTTTGTCTTCTTAAGAGACATTCAAATTGCAAGTCAGTTGGCCTACTTTCTCAAAGAAGAAATTAAGACAACTGAACTTATTATCAAGGGAATACGCTCTGGATGGTCAAAAAAGTCGATTAGAAAAAACGACTTTTTAAAGAAATGGAGAGCATCTCAAAAGTGGAAAGATTTAGTCAAAGACAATCGGATACATTTCGAAAAAAGCATAGATCAAGATTTGAAGAAGCAGGTAAGAAAGATGTTTGCTCGCGATCAATGGAAGGCTCTTGGAGCATTGTTTCGCTTAAGTGCTAATGGACAAGATCGTTATGCTGAAAGAAAGTTTGCTCCTCATAGCGAGAAACAGATGAGAAAATTGGGTCAAATTCTTAAAGAAAAAGGCTATCCGGGCGAGAAACTGGTTGGTCAAGAGGTTTGGATGTGTACAATAATTTGTCATCATAACTCAATCTCCAAGGCATATAATGAGAGAGATACCTTGTACGCTCATTTTAAGAAGGACTTAGAAATTGCATTCGAAAAGGGCGAGCTAAGTGCATTCAGTCGAATTTTAATCGAAGAATGGTTTCGTGCTGTTCAAGATCTTCCACAACTGTCTCGAATGGGAATTTTAGACGGTCCATCTAAAGAAAATCTAACCAAGGTGAATGAATTAAGAGATTCCTACTCATTGCGATCAATAGAGGTACACAACAATTTAGTGGACATAGAGGAAAAAACGGGCATGAATCTTTATTTTGATGGACACCCATGGTATGGCGAAAAGACTGAAATACACTAGATGATACTATTTACTATGAGCAATGCCACAATCAGTGCAATGTCCTACAAGTAATAAATTGGCAGAATCGATTCTTCGGTCTTCGACTTTTGGAATCGTGAATTCAATGGATAAACATTCGGTTTTTCCGCATTCCTTGCATTGGAAGTGGGCATGATTTTCTTTTTGATCGCTATTGCACCGCTCTGACTTGGCATACCATTTTTGACCTTCTTTTCCTGAGAATGAGTGGATCATTCCTGATTTTTCAAGGCGGTCGAGTATTCTGTATACCGTTGTACGATTCATTTTTTGCTCAAGTCGAGACACAATGTCAGGGGAAGCAAGCGCATTATTTTCTGCAAATTCTTCCATGACTGAACATACACCTTTTGTCATTTTTAGTGCAGACACGCAACAAAGTTAATGCAACTCTGTTGCATTAGGAAATTAAAAATCCATATTTTTGCAACACGGTTGCGTTTAGAGTTATGAAAGCGAATTACTTAAGAGCAGATGCATTCGGAATGATTGCTAGTGGCTTATGTTTTGTTCACTGTGTGGCAACGCCATTTATTTTTTTGGCAAAGGCTTGCTCAGTAGCCTGTTGTGCAGATGCCCCCGTTTGGTGGCAAGCAATAGACTACATTTTCATTGTAATTGCTTTCATCGCGATTTATTATTCTACGAGAAATACAAAAGTACGGTGGGTCAAGATAGCTATGTGGCTGACTTGGGCATTATTGTTGATCATTTTGATTCACGAAAGTTTGAGGATGTCCTTTTTGAGCCATAACCTGCTTTATTTTGCTGCTCTGGGATTGATCGCATTACATTTCTATAATTTAAAATTTTGTAAATGTGCAAGTGATGAGTGTTGCGCACAAGGAATTAGCTAATGGAAGAACAATTAATTGAAGATTTTAACCGCGTAGGTGATGAGCACTTTTCTTCAAGCCTAGAAACGCCTTTGAGAGCGGATGCCTTTGAAAAGTCGGACGAACAAAAGATTGAAAATATTCAAAAATACTTCCGTGCTATAATGGAAGAATTAGGATTGGATTTAACAGACGATAGCCTTATTGGTACCCCATATCGGGTCGCCAAGATGTATGTCAAAGAGTTGTTTTATGGACTTAATCCAGAGAATAAACCCGAATTGAGAACTTTTGAGAATAAATATGGCTATAAAAAAATGCTCATTGAACAAAACATCGCAATAGATTCGGCCTGTGAACACCACTTTTTACCTATAAGCGGATTCGCACATGTAGCTTATATTCCTAAAGATAGGGTTGTCGGTCTTTCTAAAATCAATCGATTGGTAAATTACTATGCACACCGACCACAAGTCCAAGAAAGATTATGTTTGCAAATAATGAATGATTTGCAATTAGCGTTGAATACAAAAAGTGTTATGGTAGTGATTGTAGCAAAGCATTTGTGCGTTTCTTCACGAGGAATTAAGGATAAATCAAGTTTTACTACAACTATGGAATATGGAGGAGATTTTAACAGTGTAGAAATAAGAAATGAATTTTTGAAATGTATTCATCAAACAAAGCCCGAATAAGTTGATTACAACAAAGGACTTAACATACCAATACCCTCAATCGAGTAAAATTTCTTTTCCTAATATCACCGTTCATCCCGGAAAGGCGCTGCTCATTACTGGTGAATCTGGATGCGGTAAAACTACGCTACTGCATTTACTCTCAGGATTAAGGAACCCACTTTCAGGACAAATTAAGATTGGAGAAAGCGCAATTACCAATTTTACTCCTGCAAAGATGGATCAATTCCGTGGTTCGCATATTGGGATGGTCTTTCAGAATGCACATTTTATCGAGTCCTTGAAGCTTATTGAAAATCTACTTTTATCCCCTTTTGTAAAGAGCAGAGAAAAAGCTGAAAAAGTTGCAAAGCGATTGCAAATTGAAGAATTTTTGAATCGCTATCCGAGAGAGCTGAGTGTCGGGCAGCAACAAAGGGTCAATATAGCTCGTGCAGTTATGAATGAGCCGCAACTTATTTTGGCCGATGAACCAACAAGTGCCTTGGACAATAAAAATTGTACAAAGGTGATTGACTTATTAATTGATGAGGCTCAAAAGAATAATGCAGCACTTATTGTTGTTACACATGATGACCGGGTGCGTGCCGAAATTAAAGAAACGCTTGAATTGGCTCCGCTAGTTCTCTGAATTCAATCATATGCTAGGAAAAATAGCTTGGAAAAATATCATTCGTAAACCCTTGAATTCGGCTTTATGTATTTGCTTGCTTCTTTTTGGAGTTGGGATCATATCATTGCTTCTATTGATCCAGGATCAGCTCGAACAAAAGTTTTCGAATGACCTTAAAAATATCGATTTAGTTGTTGGAGCAAAAGGAAGTCCTTTACAGTTGGTCCTGTCTGCAGTTTATCATTTAGATGCTCCAACTGGTAACGTGAAATTGGCAGAGGCGAAAGAAATAATGAATAAACCATTGGTCAAGGTGGCAATTCCATTGGCGTATGGAGACAGTTATAAGGGTTACAGGATTTTAGGTACTACAGATTCCTACTTGAGTAAGTATGAAGCAAAATTGCGAGAAGGACGCATTTTTACAGAAGCTATGGAAGCTGTTATCGGATCTGATGTGGCAGCAAGGACGGGCTTGAAAATGGGCGATGTTTTTCTTGGAACACATGGGGAAGTTCAGGAAGGCCATGTGCACGATGATCATCCGTATACTGTTGTTGGAATTTTAGAAAAGAGCAATTCGGTTCTCGATCAATTGCTTCTTTCAAATATTGAAAGCGTATGGCAAGTTCACTCGCATCACGAAGAGCATACTTCTCATGTTGATTCTTTGCATGCAACAACGCTTGATTTTGACCATGACCATGAAAATCATGATCACGAACACGACCATAATCACGATCATGACGATCATGTGATCACTGCTGATAGTATGGAGATCACAGCCATCTTAATTGAATGCAAAACAAAAATGGCTGTGCTCACCATGCCTAGAATAATTAATGAGCAAACCAATATGCAGGCTGTTTTACCTGCACTGGAAATTAACCGTCTCTTTCACATGATAGGGATAGGAGCAACAACGATGAAGTTGGTGGCCGGTGGAATAATGTTTATGGCGGGATTTAGTGTTTTTTTCGTTCTCTATAATCGTCTCAGAGAGCGAAAACATGAATTGGCTTTAATGCGGTCTCTAGGGTACCGTCCTCGTGATCTCTTTCTTCTTCTTCTTCTTGAAGGCTTAATAATGTCGGCCATGGGATTCATTTTAGGGTGGTTGTTAAGTCGTTTGGGATTGTTCTTTTTGAATAAGGATGCACAACATGATTTCAATTTTCAGTTTGATTTGGGCTGGGTTTCTCAAGAGACCTGGCTGCTTATTCTCACGCTTGTATTAGGTATGCTGGCCGCACTTATTCCTGCGATACGCGCCATGAAAATGGAAGTCTCTGAAACATTAACCAAGTAAGTTGGGGCATGAAGGTAAAGTACAAAATACTCTTGATTGCCGCTTTTTTTGCACTTGTTCTAAGTCCAGATAAAATATGTAATCATCTGGGATTCGGACAAGATCGAATTCACCAAAATTCGGGACTGAGCGTTTCATCGCTTACCTTAGATAAAGGCGAAAAGAAAGGAGATTATTTTGTAAATGATACACTTTTAAAATGGGATGAAAAACTTTTTGATTGGAAGACTGTTGAGCTACTAGATCGTTTGACACCAAGACTTTATGCCAATTTTAATGCGGATGAAACGCGAAGCGAAGCTGTTGAAGTTGAGTGGCAAACCTTGATTGACATTCAATTTATACTTCGCTATTTTGAAGATCTTGATATTGAACTCTATGCACCTGTATTTAGTGAGGCTGTCGAAAACTTAAACGGAAAGCAAATAGTCATTGAAGGTTTTGTAATTCCATTTGACGAGGAGGAAGAGCTTTTTGCGCTCTCAAGCTATCCTTATGCATCTTGTTTTTTTTGCGGCCGAGCGAGTCCGGCTTCAATTTTAAGTATGCAGATGAAGGAAAATTCGGAATCTTATAAGCTTGATGCTTTTAAAAAATTCAAGGGAACGCTCTACCTCAATTATGATGATCCCGATGAGTTTTGCTATGTGCTTCGAAATGCTGAAGAAATATAAAACCGCGAATTTGTAAATGATTGAAACTACTTATTCATATTCGAATGCTGTCATCACTCATCTTCAAGAGGACTTAGAAAAGATCCATAATTCTTCAAAGAATATCGTTATTCTTAAACGGGAAATTGACCTTTTCCAGAATGATCTGAGCAAGACAAAACAAAGAGTTTTGGATTTAAGAGCTTCAGGGGAGTATGAAGATGTTCTCAACAAAATCACTTCTTACTTTGAGATTGAATTGCCTTCATGCAAAGCCTTGCATAATGACTTATGTAAAATTTTTAAGCTCTTCAAGGGTACATCTAGAGCTTCTTCCTTTAGACTCTCATTTCAAACTATTGAAACAGATATGTGTAGAAAGTTCCATACAGATATCAATGATTTGCGATTGCTTTGTACGTACTATGGTCCGGGAACCTTATGGATACCAGATGAATGCATTGATCAGCAAGTATTGCAGAAGAATAATGGAAGAGGTGACATACTTGTAGCTGAAAAGGATATTCAACAAGCATCTATTGGAGACGTTCTTATTATGAAAGGAGCATTATACCCGGATGCCAATCCGCTTATGCATAGGAGTCCTCCAATAGAAGATCAAGCGACAAGCAGATTGCTTTTGAGGATTGATACAAATGAAATGATGGACTTTTGAAGTTCGTAAATAGAATGAATAGAATTCACTTCCTACTAATTTGCTTTTGCCTACGCATAATAGCGGTGAATGGCCAAGAAGAACAATTTTTTAAGTCTGGAGATTTGCTTTTTCAAGACCTCAATTGTGGAGAGTTATGTGATGCAATAGAGGCTGTGACTTATGGTGTTCAAGGGAGAGATTTTTCCCATTGTGGTATGATTGTAGAATGGAACGACTCTTTAATGGTTCTAGAGGCTATTGGAACAGCTGTTCAAATAAACAGCATTGAACATTTTCTTGAGCGAAGTGGCGATGTGATGCACATAAGAAACAGTGTATTAGGCCGAGTAAAGGAAGAGTATTTGGAAGTCACTAAGAAAGCCGTTCGAAGGGCTTTGAGCATGATAGGCGAGCCATATGATCCTGAATTTCTCATAGATAATGGCAAGTGGTATTGCAGTGAACTAATTTATGAATGCTTCTTAGATGCAAATAATGAAGAGCCTTTTTTCGATTTAGCTCCAATGACTTTTAAAGACCCGATGAGCAAAATTTTTTTTCCTGCATGGATTGAATACTATAAAGAATTGAATGAATCGATACCTGAAGGAGAACCTGGAATTAATCCTGGTTCCCTCTCTAGATCGGATAAACTTGAAATAATTGATTTAGAAAATTTAAAGAAATGAACACATTCCCAAAATTACCTGTCACTGTACTAAGTGGTTTTCTTGGTGCTGGGAAAACAACCTTATTGAACCATGTTCTTCATAACAAAGAAGGGCTAAAAGTCGCGGTTATTGTCAATGATATGAGTGAGGTAAATGTAGACGCTGAACTAGTTAAAAATGAAAATGTTCTCTCTCGTACGGAGGAAAAATTAGTTGAGATGAGCAATGGATGTATTTGCTGTACTTTAAGAGAAGATTTGATGATCGAAGTTGAGCGTTTGGCAAGAGAAAAGCGATTCGATTACTTATTGATCGAGAGTACCGGAATTAGCGAGCCCATTCCCGTGGCACAGACCTTTAGTTTTATCGATGAGGAAAACGGAATAGACCTCTCGCAATTTAGTTATGTGGATACCATGGTGACTGTTGTTGATGCCTTTAATTTTTTCAAGGACTTTGGTAGTCCTGAAACCTTGATGGATCGGGATCTCACTGATATGGAAGGAGATTATCGAACCATTGTAAATCTCTTGACTGATCAAATTGAATTTGCCAATGTCATTGTATTGAACAAAGCTGATTTGGTGGATAAAGAAGCAATGGGCTTTTTACGGGCTTTCATACAAAAGTTAAATCCCTCTGCAAAATTAGTTGAAAGCAGCTACAGCAAAATCGATCCTAAACAAATATTGAATACTGGACTATTTAATTTTGAAGAAGCCGAGCAGAATGCAGGATGGATAGAAGAACTGCAAAAAGAAGAACATACTCCAGAGACTGAGGAATATGGAATAAGTTCTTTTGTATATAGAAGCAAAAAGCCTTTCCATGCGCACCGATTTTGGGAGTATGTCCAAACAAAGTTTCCGACCAATATTATACGCAGTAAGGGTTTGTTTTGGATTTCTTCTCGGCCAGATCAAGCGTTGATCTGGGGACAAGCAGGTGGATCACTAAAGGCCGATAGCGCAGGAGTCTGGTGGAGCAGTATGCCCTTCCAAGAGCGCATTCATTATGCCTCATTTATTGAGAACCAAGGATCGATAGAATCTGGTTGGGACGGCACATACGGAGATCGGAAAAATGAAATCGTTTTCATTGGACAAGAGTTGGATGAGGAATCCATGAGAGGCGATTTGGATTCCTGTTTGATTTCAGAAGAAGAGGCAGATCGAGGTATTTGGAAAGATGGTGGAGAAGATGAATGGCCAGTTCAAAGAGTAAAAGCATTAATTTAAATAGATAAATAAATGATAACAAAAGATCAAGTACTAGCAGCTCAAGATGAATGGGGTGCTGGAGTAGTAAGGATAGGGTCTCTTAAAGATGATAGATCGGCATGTGAGCAATTTGCAGGAAGTTTTCTAGATAAGCTTTATGCCTTTGAAGACGGTTCCGTTTTGTTCAAACCCACTAAATGTGCAATTGAACAATTCAGGCCTAGCAAAGGGGAGGCCCTTTCTTATTTTATTGCAGGTGAGAATAGAGCGTGTCAAGAAGACAAGGGATTTGCAATTCAACCCTGGACAAAAGTGCGTTTCGAAAATGCTGGATTCATTTTAGAAGAAAATCGTGCTTTGGCAATGGGTAATTATTTTTTTACTGATTTGGAAGGAAATGAGGCGAAAGTTGAATTTACTTTTGGATATAAATTAAAAGAGGGAAATTTAAAAATAGATTTGCATCACTCTTCTTTTCCTTATAATCCGCAGGCATTAGCATAAATGCGGAAGAAACTTTATTTTATTTGTCCTACCGATCATCTTGAAATGGAGATTGATCGTATTACCAGGGTTGAGAATTTTTATTTTTCATCCTTGGCAAATTCGATTTATTTAGATCAAGAGACGGTAGGGCAGTTAAGTGATCTCATAGAAACACATCAAATTCAAGAGATCAATTTGGTTCTTTCAGATGAGAATTTATTTTGGAAGGATGATTTATCTTTTCTTGAAGCCACAAAAACTAAAGGAATAATAGAAGCCTCGAAACAAACAAAGAGCAAAAGAAAAGAATTAAGAAAGCATTTCGAGGCTGAGCATCTAAATGATATTGTTTTGAAGCACTTTTTAAAAGCAAAACAAAAAGAGATGCAATCGAGACTGCCAAAATGGATTTCGGCAAGCCTGATATTCAAGTCATTTTTATATGTCAAACAGAAAAGAAGTCTAGAGCGAATTAGATTTGATCGATTAGAATTGCTTAAGTTTAGTTTGAATTAGCTTTGTCAAAATTTGAAAAAGCGAAAACAAAGAGAATAGAATTCAGTCATTGAAGAATTAAAAAGTTTGAGCTGTGAAGACTAAATCTGTGTACACCTTATTGGTGACAATTGTGATGCTCTTTAATCATTCTTTTGCGCAGAATAGCACTGAGCATTGGGATAGTTATATTGCAACATATGACAATGGCAAACCTGGTTCAACCACTGTAAGGTTGGATTTAATTGAAGGGGCGCCTATTACTGCATTTCCTCATGTCTTGGTCACGGGAATCAATTATGAAACCAGCCGAGAAGATGGATTTCCGGAAAATGACACTTTTGCATTGTTGCATCAAGTTGGCGATGAACTTGAACGTTTTGTTGCTTCAGAAACAGAATACATTTTGGTCGGGTCATTCATGTATGACAAACAACGATTAGAATATTTCTATGTGAAAAGACCTCAAGGCTTGGAAGAGAAATTAAATTATTTCTACGAGCGTGAATTCCCTGGGCAAGAGTTCTATGTCAATCTGAAAGCCGATTCCAGTTGGACCTATTACCGCGAATTTATTTACCCGAATGATGCTACGCTCAATTACATGTCCGATTTAGCCGTTGTTCGGAGGCTAGAAGAGGCTGGAGATCCTTTAACGGAGGCAAGACGAGTAGATCATTGGCTGTACTTTTCATCTCGAAACGATATGGAAAAATGTTCAGAGGAAATTAAAAAATTGGGCTTCGAGATCGAGTCTTCAGAAGAAAGGCAAGGATATGCTTTACCCTTTGAAATGCTTATTAATAGGAAGGATAAAGTGGATATCAATTCCATAAATGCAATCAGCTCTACTTTGCGAGAGCTTGCTATAAAATATAAGGGTGACTATGATGGTTGGGAAACCTTCGTCTTGACCGAATAAAATGCAAGTCGTTTAATTTTGGATTTCTATGAAAATTGAAGAGCTCTTAAAATTCGATCCTAAAGCAAAGACCAAGACTTTTCAGAAGAATGATATTGTTCAAAGAGCGCATGACCCTTCTCCTTCAGCGATCTTTGTCGAAAAAGGTCTCTTAAGAAGCTATATCATAGATAGTAAAGGAAAAGAACACATATACATGTTTGCACCGGAAGGATGGTTCATTGCAGATCTTGAAGCCATGGAATACGATCAGCCAGTTCAGCTCTTTATAGATTGTTTGGAAGACTCTACCTTAACTTTTTTCGATAATGATTGTTTGTTTAAGGCGAATCTAAGCAAGCAAGAGATCATGCAGAATGCTCAATTACTTTACCGAAGAATTGGACGTCTGCAAAGAAGAGTGCTCATGCTTATGGGAGCTCCTGCAATAGATCGCTATCACTATTTCATTAAAACCTATCCAGATCTCCATCATCGCATTCCGCAAAGAATGATCGCTTCATTTTTGGGAGTTACTCCACAAACATTGAGTACGTTGAGAGGGAAAATTGCGCGTTCTAGTTAACTGCATTTCTTCACATAGGTGAATGCACCTGATTGGTGAATTTGTGATCTTTGATAAGATAAAATTCACAATACATGAAAAAGAAAAGTGTAAGAGCCCTTTTACCGGCACAAAAAGTAAATATGGGAGGTCATCTTTTGGACCAACCTTTGCCATTTGGAGAACTCGATCAGATTGATCCTTTTCTATTGATTCACCATTGGAATAGTCCCTTAAAAGGTGGAAACAAGCAAAGCGAAGTTGGGGTTGGGCCTCATCCGCATCGCGGCTTTTCTCCAGTCACTTTTGTATTTCAAGGAAGTGTACATCATCGCGATTCACTTGGAAATGATGCGGTTGTGGAAGCTGGTGGAACTCAATGGATGCATGCAGGCCGGGGAATTACACATAGCGAAAGACCTGGTGCAGACTTAGCAGAAAATGGAGGTGAAAATGAGTTTATTCAATTTTGGGTAAATACGCCTTCTACATATAAAATGGAACAACCTTATTATCTGCCGCTATCCGATGAAGAAACACCTAAATTGAATTTTGACAAGGCAGAGATAGGGGTAGTAGCCGGTGAATTTAAAGGTGTAAAAGGCCCCGCAAAGACATACAGTCCTCAGATATTATTGCGCGGATTTGCCCAGGCCGGATCTAGTCTTTCTTTGCCCATTCCAGAATCCTATAATGTTTTGGTTTATGTGTTGAATGGAGCACTTGAATCTGATGGGCAAAAAGCAGGAAGTAAAGATATGATTTGGTACAAGCGGATGGAAGGAGATATTCAGCTTGAAATTTTGGAGGATACACGATTTATAGTTTTATCTGGTGAACCTATTGAAGAAGAAGTTACTTCTTACGGCCCTTTTGTGATGAACACTCAAACTGAAGTCTTGGAAGCCCTGCGCGATGCACAAGTAGGGAAGATGGGTGTGCTTATTGAAGAATTTTAAACATACTTAAAAATGAAAGAGAACAAACATACTTGGCCAATTTTGGATTTCAATGAGGTCAAAGACACATTAGAGACCTTGCACCAATGGATTCAGATAGTCGGAAAAATTAGACTTAAGACAATGCCTTGGCAAAACCACTCTTGGCATGTTCCTCTCTATGTCAGTCCTAGAGGATTCAGCACACAAGCCATTCCCTTTGAAGGGAGGATATTTCAAATTGATTTTGATTTCAAACGGCATCAACTTTTTGTCGAGTGCTCCAACGCTGGGTCTCTTTCCATGGATTTGAAACCAAGAACAGTAGCTGATTTTTATCGTGAACTCTTTGTGAAATTGGATCAATTAGGTATTCATGTTAAGATTCATGCGCGCCCCAACGAAATTGATCCAGCCATTCCCTTTGCGGAGAATACAGTCAACAAGGCTTATGACGAAAGCGCAGCTTACAGCATTTGGCAAGCAATGCTGAAATCCAATGAAGTGTTTTCTCAGTTTCGAAGCGATTTTGTGGGTAAAGTAAGTCCAGTTCACCTCTTCTGGGGAGCTTTTGATTTGGCGGTCACACGCTTTTCAGGAAATAATGCTCCTCTTCACCAGGGCGGAATGCCTAATATGCCTTTGGATGTAATGCAAGAAGCCTATTCAAAAGAAGTGAGCAGTGCAGGATTTTGGCCCGGAGGAAAGGATTTTCCTCATCCTGCATTTTATGCATATGCTTACCCAAGCGATCCGGAATTTGGAAAACAAAAAGTACAGCCCAAACAAGCATTTTATAGCGAAGAAATGGACGAATACTTTTTAAAATACGAAGACGTTCAGCGTGCTGCAGATCCTGAAGGTATGTTGATGTCATTTTTACAAAGTACCTATGATGCAGCAGCAGAAACTTCAAATTGGAAAAGGAAAAATTTAGAAATTAATCATGGTTAAACCGACAATAGCCGATAACAAACCAATCAAAGTTGAACTCAATAAAGGAGAAGAAAAATACTGGTGTGCCTGTGGCTTAAGTGCTAATCAACCTTATTGCGATGGCTCTCACAGAACAACTGATATAACCCCGCTCAAATTCGAAGCTGAAGAAAGTGGTGAGGCCTATCTTTGTATGTGTAAGCAAACGAAAAACCCACCTTATTGCGATGGAACACATGCAAAAATTGATATGGATGCAGAAAAGGAGACAGCGCCTGCTGCTCCATCTGCCAATCAGTCAACAAAAGAAGAGCCTACATTAGCCTATATCAAGTCTTTGGCAAGCGATGGATTGACTAAAACAGGTCATCATGGCGAAATGGGGGCAATGGGTGTTCCCATTCCCGAACTTCCTAGATGGAATGATATTCAGCTACTTGCTGCTCAGATGGCCACTAAACCGCTGATGGAAGATGTTTCTGTTGGATCGGAATTAATCATAGGTCCCAATGCAGAGAAACCTTTGAAATTGGATATACCATTATTTGTTTCGGATATGAGTTTTGGAGCCTTGTCAGAGGAAGCCAAGATTTCGTTGTCCAAAGGGGCAGAAATGGCAGGAACAGGTATATGTTCTGGTGAAGGAGGTATGTTGGAAGAAGAGCAAGAATCAAATTCTAAATACTTCTATGAGTTGGCTTCAGCCAAGTTTGGATTTGAATGGGAAAAATTGAAGAAAGTCCAAGCCTTTCATTTTAAAGGCGGACAAGGTGCAAAAACGGGTACTGGTGGCCATCTTTCTGGAAACAAAGTAGTAGGAAAAATTGCTGAAGTAAGAAAATTGGAGGAAGGAACTCCTGCAGTTTCGCCTCCTACATTTGATGATTTAGTTAGTGTCGAAGACTTTAAGTCATTTGCGAACAAGGTTCGCGAAATAACCGGAGGAATTCCAATTGGATTTAAATTATCGGCAAATCATATAGAGGAAGATATTCAATTCGCTTTGGATGCGAGCGCAGATTATATCATTTTAGATGGAAGAGGAGGAGGAACTGGAGCAGCTCCATTGATTTTTAGAAATAATATATCTGTTCCTACTATTCCAGCTCTTGCCCGCGCGCGTCATTATCTTAATAAGGTCGGAAGAAAAGATGTCACATTAATCATAACGGGAGGATTGCGTGTTCCTGATGACTTTATTAAGGCGATGGCCTTGGGAGCGGATGGAATTGCTGTTTCAAATTCGGCTTTGCAATCAATAGGATGTGTCGCAGCTCGCATGTGCAATACAAATAACTGTCCGGCAGGAGTAGCAACTCAAAAACCTGAATTGAGAAAATTGTTGAATGTCGATAAATCAGCTAAGCAGCTTTCGAATTTTTTCAATGCTTCAACAGAATTGATGAAAGTAATGGCAAGGGCATGTGGTCACGATCACTTAAACAAGTTCAATCAAAAAGACATAACGACTTGGAAAAAGGAAATGGCCGACCTTACGGGAATTAAATTTGCTGGTTTTTCTAAGGACTAATTATTGGTCAGAAGTTGAGATTTTGACTTAGGGTAAATGTGATAATTTGAATATCTTCAACTATGACACTTGGAGAAGCCTTGGAGGAATTTTACCGTGACAATGAAGTTCATCTAAGTCACAATAGCGCTGATCTTTCGGATGAGGTACGTTCATTTTTTAAGTCGCATGATATCGCTCATGTAATCTTTGGTTGTAATATTTCTTTATTCGGTGAAGGAGCTGTAAAAATTTGGACGATATTCGGAACGAGTCTTGGTTTTTGGAATCATTTGAGCGATTACAAAAAGGCCAGTGCTTTTCGATTGGCAGAACAGTTTATTTGGTACCAAGAGTTGGGCAATGCATTGAAACTTTTCCTTTT
>JBCCIF010000006.1:0-58459 GCA_039028335.1 Bacteroidota bacterium | reverse complement strand
GCCGATTGCAACTGTGCCGGAGAATTTCAGGATAGCGATATGGACGGCATTTGCGATGCCGATGACGATACCAATGGGGATTGCACCTTAGGTGCGAGCTGTGACGATGGAGACGATTGCACGATCAATGATGCATTCGATGCCGATTGCAACTGTGCCGGAGAATTTCAGGATAGTGATATGGATGGCATTTGCGATGCCGATGACGACACCAATGGCGATTGTACATTGGGCGGAGCCTGTGATGATGGAGACGATTGTACCATAAACGATGTGTTTGATGCCGATTGCAATTGTGCTGGAGAATTTCAGGATAGCGATATGGACGGCATTTGTGATGCCGAAGACGATACCAATGGCGATTGTACATTAGGGGCCCCTTGTGATGACGGTGATGTGTGCACCATCAATGATTTCTTTGACGAAAATTGCAACTGTTCAGGAACTTTCCAAGACGGAGACAATGATGGCATTTGTGATGCTCTTGACGATTGTGACGGTAGTTTGACTGGATTGCCATGCGATGATGGAGATGATTGTACGATCAACGATGTATATGATGACAATTGTCTTTGTGCCGGAGAATTTCAAGATACGGATATGGACGGTATTTGCGATGCTGACGATGATACCGATGGCGATTGTACATTGGGTGCTACTTGTGACGATGGTGACGATTGCACGATCAATGATGCATTCGATGCCGATTGTAATTGTGTCGGAGAATTTCAAGATAGCGACATGGACGGTATATGTGATGCCGAGGACGACACCAATGGAGATTGCACTTTAGGAGGAGCTTGTGATGATGGAGACGATTGCACGATAAATGATGTATTCGATGCCGATTGCAATTGTGCCGGAGAATTTCAGGATAGCGATATGGATGGTATTTGCGATGCTGAAGACGAAACCAATGGAGATTGTACCCTAGGTGCGAGCTGTGATGATGGAGACGATTGTACGATCAATGATGCCTTGGATGCAGATTGCAATTGTGTTGGTGAATTTCAAGATTCGGACATGGACGGCATATGTGATGCCGAAGACGATACCAATGGCGATTGTACTTTAGGTGGAGCCTGCGATGATGGAGATGTGTGCACAGAAAACGATGTATTTGATGCAGATTGCAATTGTGCAGGTACACCATTGCCGGATAGTGATATGGATGGCATTTGTGATGAGATTGACGAAACCAATGGCGATTGCACATTAGGAGACCCATGCGATGATGGTGACGAATGCACCATAGACGATGCTTTGGATGCAGATTGTCAATGTGTAGGAGTATTCCAAGATTCGGATAATGATACAGTCTGTGATGCAGAAGATGTATGTCCAGGAGATGATGATACCATTGATGAGAACATGGATGGTGTTCCAGATTGCCTAGTTGGTATAATTGATATTCTTGAACAGGGAATTAAGATATACCCTAATCCCGCAGTAGATCAATTGTTCATTGAGAGTGATTTTGTGGTTCAGAGAATTTCGATTCGCTCAATGATGGGCCAGACTATTTTTGAGTCTAATGAACCGCATAGCGCGATAGATGTAAGCTTATTTCCTTTCGGAGTGTATTTAGTGAACATCAGAACGGATGAGGGAATTCTTCAAAAAAAGATCGTAATTAGATAAAAGCAGGAAGAAGAGGAGTTGGGCTGACATAATGTTTGATTACGGGATTAAGAAAATTAATACTCACTTCTTATTAATTTAATTCTGAAAGGTTTTGAGAAATAGTTCTTATGGCTTAATTTTAAAAACCAAACTAACATTATGCGCACACAATTAAATCTCTCAATTTTTAGTTTTTTAATCTTATTCCTATTTACGGCTAATGGTGCTTTTGCACAAGGAGTTGAAGGTGTTGATTCAGGTAGCGAAACCGGAGTTAATGCAGCTACACAAGCAGGTAACTGGGGTTTTAACAATGCGAATTCATTGCGTTTTTCGAATACCAACAACTGCTTTGATGGAGATAAAGTTTCTTCCCTTTCTCAAATAGGTGTTGGAATTGACAGCTATTACAACATTACAGACAAGCTACAGGCTGGCTTAATGATCAATCAAAGTTCATGGAATTCTTCTCAAGAGAACTCGGATGATGAATCAAGTTCGAGCTTTTTCGGAGGTGGAGTTCAAATAGGCTATAACTTTTTATCCAACGAAAATGTGGTCGGACAAGTTTATGCATCAGGAGGCTTGGCCAGTTTGAAAGATACCTGGACATTTAGTGGAGGATCAGAATCGGAGCTCACGGGATCAAATAACAATTATGAAATTGGGGTAAGAGGAATTGTTCCGATAGGAGGTAACAATTTGTTTGGAATGTTGGCTTTAAAGGCTTTTGGACATGCAGATTGCTTTGAGCAAGATGAAGTTGAAGAACAGTACAGAACTTCTGGTTTTGGTCTGGATGTGGAGCAGAGTAGTTTCTTTTCTTGTGCTAGTTTTGATCCCTGTGGAAAGAAAGGGGGAGAAGCTTATGGAGATAATTTTGGGCTAGCAGGGACGATTACGCTTCCGGGAAGTTCTGGTCTTTGGTTCAGAGCAGGTCAAGATACCTATGAATATACCTTCTTGTCAGAAAATTTGGAACAGGTTACCAATTTTACATCTATAAATTTTGATCTTGATCCAACCTATTATGTATTCGACTATATCGGAGCATCCTTGAACATTGACCTCAATTCCAGAACGGATAAAGACGATGAAACGGATGCTAAGAATGGTTTTAGTCATTATTCAATAGCACCTGGAGTGATTATACACGTGCCTTCTTTGCCTCAAGTTTATGGAGGCTTTAATTATGGTTTCGGCTCACAAAGTTCAACTTTCACCAATTTCATGGGTGAAGAAGAAACAGTAAGTGATGGCCGGTCCAATTGGAATGCAAAGCTTGGTTACGCACAACCGATGTTACAGGATCAATTCATCACTTTTGGAGTTAACTATGGAAGCGCCTCCATCAACGACAGCGACTTTTCAGACAAAGGTTGGGGAGTTGAATTTGGCTTAAAATCAATTATCAGAAGCTTCTAATTTTGGAGGGACATTTTTCATGAATTTTATTAAGTTCATGGAAAATTAGTCCATGATACATCACATTGCCCTTAACAAGATCATCTTTCTTGATATTGAAACTGTTCCTTTGGTATACCGCTATGAAGAACTAAGCGAACGAGAAAAATACCTGTGGAATGGCAAGACCCAATGGATTCAAAAAAGGGAAGAAATAACCCCAGAAGAATCGTACACCAAAGCCGGTATTTATGCAGAATTTGCCAAGGTTATTTGTGTGAGTTGTGGCTTTTTCTACGATCGGGAAGGTCAAACCAAGTTTAGGGTAAAATCCTTTGCAGGGCATAATGAGAGCGAAGTGTTGAACGGGCTTATTGGGCTCCTGAATCGCTTGTCTAAAAATGAGGATTATTTGCTCTGTGCGCATAATGGGAAAGAGTTTGATTTTCCTTTTCTGAGCAGAAGAATACTCATTAATGAGTTGCAGTTGCCTTATGCATTGGATATAGCTGGGAAAAAACCCTGGGAGGTTAAGCACCTAGATACGATGGAACTCTGGAAATTTGGGGACTACAAGCATTACACCTCTGTCGACCTCTTGTCCCACGTTTTAGGCATTCCATCACCAAAGAACGATATCACGGGAGCAGATGTATCAAGAGTTTACTACGAGGAAAAAAACTTGGAAAAAATCGTGCATTATTGCGAAGGTGATGTAGTAACCATCGCACGACTACTGCAAAAATTCAAAGGCTTTCAGTTCATCAAGGATGAAGATATTGTTCGGGTGAAGGAAAAGGAATCGAGTTTTAGCGCTTAATGCGACTCTAAAGAAATCAAGTATTGCACAAAATAATTCTAGGATTTAATATGTAGATCACACGAAGGGTCTAAATTTGTACTCAATCTAAAAAGCACAGTTATGAGAAAACTTTACATCTTGGCACTAAGCCTATTTCTATTTCAAATTGGACAAAGTCAAATAAAATTTACTGTCGTTGATCTAAGCACGAGTCAGATCACACTTAAAAACATGGGTGCAAGTACTGAAGATATTTCATCTTTGCGCTTATGTGCGCTTTTCGCCTATGACGCTCTCAGCAGCGGTGATGTTACGGTGGTAGATGGAGACTTGAATCTTGATCCCGGTGAATCGGTAACTGTTTCTTGGGATGCGCCAACCTTAAACATGACAGCCTCTGACTTGGGATTGTATACCGCTTCAGGCTCTTTTGGTTTGGCCGTGAATATGCTTGATTTTTTACAATGGGGTGCAGGTGGCCTAGGTAGAGAAGGAGTTGCAGTGACAGCGGGTCTTTGGACAGCAGGAGAATTCATAGATTCAGGCTCACCTTTTTATTTTACTGGTGGAGCAATGGATAGCGGATTAGGCTCATGGTCAAGCAACCCTCCAGCCACCACAGGGCCTTGTACAGATTTGTTCTTTTCGGAGTACATCGAAGGAAGTTCGAATAATAAAGCCATTGAAATTTATAACCCTACGGGTTCTGCTGTTGATTTAACTGACTATCAGATTCAACGATTTGCAAATGGAGGAACAGATCCAGGTGGTATATATAATTTTCCTGCTGGCACAACTTTGGCCGATGGAGATGTGTGGGTTTCAGCCAATGGCCAGGCCGATGCAGCAATTTTGAATGTTGCCGATGAAGACACTTCGAGCATTACATTTTTCAATGGTGATGATGCTATGATCCTTTATAAAATCTCTACAGGAGATACCCTTGATATTATTGGAATTGTTGGAGAGGATCCGGGATCCAGCTGGACGGTCGGATCGGGTACAACAGCGAACAATACCTTGGTGAGAATGGCAACAGTCCAAGAAGGGACTACAGATTGGGCACTCAGCTCAACTCAATGGGATGTTTTGGACAACAATGACTTTTCAAATATTGGTTCACATACGATGATTCCCTGCGGAGCCACTTCTGCATTTGTGAACTTTGCCTCCGATGCATTGGCCATTGATGAGTCTCAAGGCACTTTGAATATTGGCGTTTCGCTTAGTAATTCTTCTGGCGCTCCGGTTACTGTAGATGTCTCTTTAATGGGGGGAACCGCGACAGATGGAGACGACTTTACACAGACCTTACCAACTACCTTGAGCTTTGATGGAATGTCTGACGAAACAATGTCCATCTCAATGGAAATTATTGACGACTTAGATGTTGAAGGTGCGGAGACAATTATACTCATGTTAGGCGGAATTACAGGAGACGCAACCTCTGATATCGATATGTTGACCATAACAATCAACCCAAGTGACGCAGCAATACCTACTTATGAGATTGGTGAAATCAATACGGTTGATATGGATGGAGTGGCTGACAGCGCAGATGTAGAATGTAAAATTATTGGAACAGTCTATGGAGTCAACCTTAGACCAGCAGGATTGCAATTTACTATGCACGATGGAACGGGTGGAATTGGAGTGTTCAATGCAACTGGAAATCTAGGCTACACCGTTCAGGAAGGAGATGAAATCAGAATGATTGGTACCATTTCTCAATTCAGCGGATTGACTCAAATGAATCCAGACTCAATTGTTTTTCTCTCTGCAGGCAATCCATTAAACGATGCGCTTGTTGTGAATGCCTTAAATGAAGATACAGAATCAGAATTGGTGACACTGGAGTGCGTTACCTTGGACGATCCATCGCAATGGTCACCAGGAGGATCAGGATTCAATGTGGATGTTACCAATAATATCGGATCATATACATTGCGAATTGATGCCGATGTTGATCTTTTCAATGCACCTGCACCAACAGGTACGTTCACGGTTACAGGAATAGGAGGTCAATTTGACTCTTCTCCTCCTTTTGACTCCGGTTATCAACTATTGCCACGCTATTCTGCGGATATCGTTGAAAATGATCCTTCTTGTATTGAGCCACCAGTGAATGACTCATGCGATGGAGCAATTGACATTACAGATTTGATTACTTATGATGGAATCACTCAAGTTTCAGACATCTTTACAAATAATGGGGCTACCATTCAGGCGACCGATCCAATTAATGGCTGGGAGTGTTTTGGTGAACCAGATGGATCGGGTTCAGCGCCAAGTTTGGAGAATACAGTTTGGTTTTTCTTTGATGCACTTGCAGACGTGCCACTAGGCTGTTCAGAGTTGATCATCTCGGATATTTACACCTCTGATTGTAACGGAACGGTTAGCGATTATATTGATGATGGTGACACGCAAATCGCCTTATACCTAGATGCATGTATTGGAGGAACTCCAGTGGCTTGCAATGAAGATTCTCCAGATGCAAGCAATGGTAATTTCTTTGCGGGAATTTCAGATATCGTTGTTCCATTGAATTCAGCAAATTATTATTTGATGATTGATGGGTTCAATTTTAATGGAGCTATCTCGGATGGAGAGTTTTGTATTGAAGTTGTTTCCAATTGTGTTACCGCTATTGAAGAGCTTCAAAATATTCGAGTGAAGGCTTTTCCTAATCCAGGTAATGGTGATTTCATATTGGAAACTGAAGCACAGATTAATCAGATTCAAGTATTCAATGCGCTAGGTCAAGAGGTTTCTTTCAACTGGGAACAGTATCAGAATAGAATTGAAATGGATATGACAAGCAATGAAGCGGGTATCTATCAAATCCTATTGCAAAATGAGCAAGGAAGCTCAACCTTGCAATATGTATTGACTAAGTAAAATGGCTTAAACTTATTATAAGAAAGGCTCATCGAAAGATGGGCCTTTTTTAGTCTTGGGCTTTGTGGAGTCTTGGGTCTTGAGTTAAGCGTCTTGAAATTAGAAAGCGTGCTGTTTTCCTAATTCTCTAGTAAACCATAATCCCAGGCCTGAGGAATCGCTAAAAGGCGATAGGAACCGAAGGCCGATCCGCTCATCCAAATAGTTTTCGAAATACCTGATCGATTGCGCCAGCTTTTTCAATTTGAATGCCATATTTTGAGGCATCTATTCCTTTGTTATAGGATGAGATGAAGATCTTCTTAAAGCCCAATTTTTCGGCCTCTTGAATGCGTTGTTCTACCCGTGCAACTGAGCGGATCTCTCCACTAAGACCAACCTCTGCAGCAAAACAGAATCCTGAATTTACTTCCATATCCATATAAGATGACAGAATGGAAATAGCTACGGCCAAGTCAATCGAGGGGTCATCAATGCGTATTCCTCCGGCCAAGTTCAAAAAGACATCTTTTTGCCCCAATTTGAATCCACAACGCTTTTCCAATACGGCAAGGAGCATATTCAACCTTCTTAAATCAAATCCAGTTGCACTTCTTTGTGGATTACCATATACAGCTGAACTGACAAGGGCTTGTACTTCTATGAGAAGAGGTCGAATGCCTTCGACTGTGGCGGCTATCGCTACGCCACTCAAGCCCTGTTCGCGATCATTAATCAGAATTTCGCTAGGGTTGGCGACTTCTCGTAAACCACTTTCTCGCATTTCATAAATACCTAGTTCATGTGTAGAACCAAATCTATTTTTTGTGCTGCGCAATAAACGATAGACATAGTTGCGATCACCTTCAAATTGCAAAACAGCGTCTACCATATGTTCTAAAACCTTGGGGCCAGCAAGGGTTCCTTCTTTCGTAATATGTCCAATGATGATAACCGGAATATTCGATTCTTTCGCCATCTTCATCAATTCAGCAGCACAGGTGCGAATCTGAGAAATACTTCCGGGAGCAGATTCGATATAAGGTGAATGCAAGGTCTGTATGGAATCTATAACCATAACATCGGGTTGGACCTGATCGATAAAGCCAAATATTTTTTGCGTAGCTGTTTCAGAAAGCAAATAACAATCTTCATTTTCAATGCCAATACGTTCAGCGCGCATCTTGATCTGTTGTTCGCTTTCTTCACCAGAAATATAAAGGAACTTCATGCCCTTATTCTTCAATGCCAATTGCAATGAAAGAGTAGATTTTCCTATTCCGGGTTCTCCGCCTAATAAAATTAAAGATCCTTTGACTAGGCCTCCACCCAAAACTCTATTGATTTCCAAATCACTAAATACCAATCGCTCTTCATTGGAGGAGGTCACCTCAGAGATATGAATGGGTTTTGCTTTTTTAGTTGAAGAATATCCCTGTTGCTTGCTTTCAGTCGCCTTTTGCAGAACTTCTTCTGTAAAGCTGTTCCATTCACCGCAACTAGGGCATTTCCCTAACCACTTTGGCGCCTCATGTCCGCAATTCTTGCAGAAATATGCAACTTTAGTTTTAGCCATTTTTTATTCGGTCTATAATGGAAGTGGTTGAATAACCTTCAACCAGATTTACAGTTTTTACTTTGCCGCCATGATCGCGAACAATATCTGATCCAACAATATATTCTTTCGAGTTGGAGTCTGTTTCATAGGCATTGTAATCACTTCCTTTTACCAAAATATCCGGAAGAAGTGAAGTGATTAAATGCTCTGGTGTGTCCTGGTCAAAAACGACTATTCGATCTACAAAGTAGAGGCATGAAAGAACAGATGCCCTGGCTTCTTCAGAATTTATTGGACGATCTTCCCCCTTTCCCAGGCGCTTGACTGATGCATCACTATTCAATCCTATAACCAAACGATCTCCTAGCCGAGCAGCCTTTTCCAAATAGCTGCAATGTCCAAAGTGAAGAATATCAAATACACCATTCGTAAAAACGACAAGTTCTCCTTTTCCCTTCCAGTACTCCGCGTCCATCTCTAATTCATGAAGTTTAACAATTTTAGTTATCGACATGCTTTTTTCTGTATTGAAGTGAAATTAAGGAAAGTATTCCAACTACGATGATGAGCACAGTTTGTGGTATCCAAATAAGCCAGCCCATGGCGTAGCCATCTAAAGTGTAAAATTTGCCGGGACTAGCTCCCAAATAAAGAGTCAATGCTGCAGCCACCAATACCGGATAGACTCCCAGTCCTCCTTGAACGAGAACAATTCCGACAGCTCCAGCTACAAATCCTCCGAATATCGCGGATAGCGGTAAAGTAGAGGTGGCTTCCATAGCCGGGTAGCAAATCCCGAACATGGCCAAGTACATGAGCCAGATGAATACGGTATGACTAATATAAGCCCATCTTTTTTTAAGAGTAAAAATGGTCTTCAAACCTTCCCACATACCGAGCAAAACAGATCTTATTTTTTGCCTCAATTTTCTATTGAATACAGAATAGATCAAGGCGGCAATAACAAGAATGACAATCGCATTGAATACATATGAAAACCAATGTGTTCCCTGGGGACTTATTGAATTTTGAGCTTGCTTTAAAATGTTTTGGAATTCGTCTATTTTATCAAAATGTAGAAAGAGTGCGATACAAAAAATAATACCTAACATGATCAAGTCAATCACGCGCTCTGCCACAATGGTTCCAAAACTTCTTTCGAAAGAAATGTCTTCGTTTTTAGCTAAGAATCCAGCACGCGCGGGTTCACCAGCGCGTGGTGCTAAAAGATTGATAAAATAACCGGCCATCACCGCGTGAAAACTGTTCCAAAAACCAATTTTTTT
Organism: Bacteroidota bacterium; assembly: GCA_039028335.1. Lineage (GTDB taxonomy): Bacteria > Bacteroidota > Bacteroidia > Flavobacteriales_D > JABDKJ01 > JABDKJ01. Next base: position 48,906 of record JBCCIF010000006.1, on the reverse strand, counting down.
CCCAAATGGTTCGAACATATATTTCCATCTTAGCGCTCGCGAAATGTGCGAGAATAATCCAAAAACAAACGAAAGGATCAGAAAAAAATAGTTGGCATTGAGCAGAGAAGTCCGCAGATCGCTTTTCTCTTGATCTGTCAAGGAGTCCAACATATACCAAATCAAAAAAATACCTAATCCAAGAGGGATAATAATTTTGAGTGAGGAAAGGACTTTTTTCATGCGAATATCAAAGCAAGCAAATTATTTGATATCGCCTTGAAATTTAATCGAGAAGATTGGTCTCTTCATTCGGAAAAACCAATTTAGGTTTATAACCTTTGGCTTCTTCTATAGACATGAATCCATATGCAATAATGATCACTTGATCTCCAAGAGCAGTTCTTCTGGCAGCTGGTCCGTTCAAGCAAATGGTCCCGCTTCCTCTTTCACCTTTGATGACATATGTTTCTAAACGTTCTCCATTGTTAATGTTTACAATTTGAACGCGTTCTCCTTCAATTATACCAGTCGCATCCAATAGATCTTCATCTATGGTAATGCTTCCTATATAATTTAGCTCAGCCTGCGTAACTTTTACGCGATGAATCTTGGCTCTTACTACTTGCAATTGCATGTCGCGAAAGTAAGACTATTTTGGCCTATACGCAACCGATATATTGTCAATTAAGCGAATCGCACCAAATCGGGCGACAATGAATATTCTACAAGGTATAGTTTTGTACCATTTTCGAATAGCTTCAAGATTATCCTCTCGAGCAATTTCAAGATATTCAACATCTACCTTGTTCGTTTTAAGGTAGTTGAGAAAGTGCTCTTTGAGGGCAAATGGGCTCAGTTCCTGTTTATTCAGGGCCATTTTTTTAAGCGTCTTGTACAAGATGGGTGAATGTGAACGTTGCGATGTGGTCAATAATCGATTGCGAGAACTCATCGCTAGTCCATCCTTTTCTCTAATTATTTCACAAGGCACGATTTGAGTTGTGAAACGCGCTTTTTGTACCAGCAAGCGGATGATACTCAATTGCTGAAAATCTTTTTCACCAAAAAAAGCAAAATCAGGCTCTACGATGCTCAAGAGTCGGTGTACTACTTCAATCACTCCTTCGAAATGACCAGGCCGATTGGCACCTTCCATGGTATCTCCCAAATTTCCTATGTTCATGCTGAATTTCTTGTGGTTTTTGGGATATATCTCTTCTAGAAAGGGTAAAAATAGAAAATGACAATTGTTTTTTTTAAGTAAAGCGATATCCTCTTTAATGGGTCTGGGATAGCGGTCAAAATCACTTTCTTCATTGAATTGCGTTGGATTAACGAAGATGCTGCAGACAACGATATCTGCCCATTTCAAAGCTTTGTTAATCAAGGACATATGTCCCATGTGAAGCGCGCCTAAGGTGGGGACAAACCCAATGCTTTTGCCGTTTTTTCGCAGTTCGTCAAGCCTAATCTTCAGTTCGGCATTTCTTTTGATTATTTCAGGCATATAAAGGTTTAGCGCTTGAACAAAGCTATAAGAACAGGGTTAAAAATCGATTTAATTTTTATATTTTTGTAGTCCTTTTAAAAAGTAGAAAATACAGCATGGAAAATTCGAAAATACTATATATATCTCAAGAGATTACACCTTTTTTACCTTCATCTGAGATCTCAGAAATTGCGCGTCATCTTCCGCAGCATATGCTCGAAAATGGAAATGAAATACGCGTTTTTATGCCTCGATTTGGGTGTATCAATGAAAGAAGACATCAATTGCATGAAGTAATTCGATTGAGCGGAATGAATCTTGTTATTGATGATGCCGATCATCCCTTGATTATAAAAGTAGCATCGATTCCAACTGCAAGAATGCAGGTGTATTTTATCGATAACGAAGAATTTTTTCAAAGGAAAGCCGTTCTTACAGATGATAAAGGCAAGTACTTTGATGACAATGATGAGCGATCAATGTTCTTTTGCAAAGGGGTCTTAGAGACCGTTAAGAAATTGGGTTGGAAACCGGACATCGTTCATTGCCACGGATGGATGACGGCAATGGTTCCTTTTTTCATCAAAAACCTATTCAATGAAGATCCTCATTTTGCCGAGTCTAAGTTAATTTATACGGCATATGACTCTGCATTTGACAAGCCACTGGATAAGAATCTTTTAGGTAAGTATGAATACGAAGGGTTGGAAACCGAGCAGGTTGAGTATTTAAAAGATGCTTCTTTTGCCAACATTAATAAATTGGCTTTTGACTATTCAGATGCCATCGTTTTTGGAAGCAAAAATTTGCCAAAAGATGTTATAAAAATAGCTGAGCAAACAGGAAAGCCTATCTTAGAATATCGAAATGAAGAAGAGTACAGAGAAGCCAACCAGAATTTCTATCATGAGGTTTTTAACGAATCTTCAGTGCTCGCTTAAACTCCAAAAAAATAGTGCGAATGAATTTTAGAGAATTGCGGTCCAATGGGGCCGCTATCTTTTTTTGCGTAGTTCTTTGTCTTTCCACATCATGTGAAAAACCCGATAGAGGAATTGGAGGCGAATTGCTTCCTGATTCTGATAATATTAATGTCGAAAGTTTAGAGAGTATTCCAGTAATCGCATGGAATAGCCCAAAACCAGACTCTGTTCGGACCAGTCCCGTAATTACAGGAATAGTCGGGAGTTATCAAGATCCGGTAATGGGCCTGCATAAGTCAGAAATATTTACTCAGTTTAGATTACCCGCATCGAATATTGTATTTGAAGAAGAGGGTTTTGATCTTGAATTAGATTCTGTTATCCTTAATTTGGAGTATACAGGAGGATTCTATGGATTTTTGAACCCTTTGACCTTTCAAGTCTTCGAACTAAGCGAGAACTTATCTTTAGATTCCATTTATTACTCAAATATTGAAGTTGAGACCTTCTCAGATAATTTAGTTATTCCCGACAGAGCGACTATTCGCCCTAACCCAACAGCTCCCTTGATTGTTGTAGATTCTGTTTCCATAACCAATAGAATTCGTATTCCTTTAGATACTGATTGGGCAGCAAAGTTTATAGATCCAAGCTTTACGGACAGCCTTGCTACTTCTGATACCTTCACCTCTTGGTTCAAGGGACTTCATGTCAAGACAGAAGACAATAACAGTGCATTGTTAAATGTAAACCTGACCAGCTCAAATTCAAATTTGACCTTGCATTATAGAGCGGTTAATGATACCTCAAATTTAGACAGGACCTTTTCATTTTTAATCAATGATAATGCACAAAGGGTAAATAAGTTTACCCATGATTACAGCACCTCTGTTGTGGATTATTATTTGAATGACTCTACATTGGGTCAACAGCGCTTGTTTATTCAAGCTGCAGCGGGAGAAATGATTGAATTGGATTTGCCAACGATCGAAAATTGGAGGGATTCAACTCATATTGCCGTAAACAAAGCTGAATTGGTTTTACCAATTGAAGATGTGAAAAGCTCGCTGGCCCTTCCTCCGCGATTATTTATTGTCAGATTTGATGATGATGGAGAGGAAGCATCAATTCCAGATCAAGCTCAAGGAGATACCCATATTGATGGCTTTCTCGATCTTGAAAATTTGGAGTATCGGATTAATATAACCCGATATTTTCAGCAAGTTATGAATGGTCAATTGACGCATAATGGCTTAAGGATAAAACCGAGTTTTAACGCTTCAACTTTTAATAGAGCTTCGATTTTTGGGTTCGAGAACCCAGAGAAAAGAGCTAAATTGGTTTTCACTTATACTAAATTTTAATTTATGTGTGGAATTGTTGGATATGTTGGTCCCAAAACAGCCTGCCCGATATTAGTAAAAGGATTAAAGCGCCTAGAATATAGGGGATACGATAGCGCAGGCGTGGCACTATTAGATTCGAAGGGACACCTAAACGTGGTCAAGTGCCAGGGTAAAGTAGCTGGTTTAGAAGCAAAATTGGAAATGGGTGATGCTTCTGGAAGTATTGGAATTGGACATACCCGCTGGGCAACCCACGGAGCGCCAAATGATGTCAATGCGCATCCACATGTTTCACAAAATGGAAAACTCGCTATAATTCACAATGGAATTATCGAGAATTACGCTCCCCTTAAGCAAGAGCTGATCAATAGAGGACATATATTTCAGTCCGATACGGATACAGAGGTGCTCATTCATTTAATTGAAGATATCCAAGAAAAAGAAAATTTAAACCTTGCCGATGCGGTTCGTGTTGCTTTGAACGAGGTTGTAGGGGCTTATGCGATTGCCATTGTCAATCAAGAAAAACCCGACCAGTTAATTGCAGCCAAAATGGGGTCCCCGCTCGTAATTGGTGTAGAGTCGAATGATGAATATTTCATCGCCTCAGACGCGACACCGATTGTTGAATACACGAAGAATGTAGTTTATCTCGATGACGGAGAAATAGCTGTCATTAATCGTGGTCAAGAATTGAGTATCCGCACTATTAAGAACCAAGAGATTACACCATACATCCAAGAACTTTCCATGCAATTGGAACAGTTGGAGAAAGGAGGTTATGACCATTTCATGTTAAAAGAGATTCACGAGCAGCCGAAATCTATTTGGGACTCTATGCGTGGACGTGTTAATGTGGAACAAGGGAAAATAGTCTTAGGTGGATTTGTAGAGTACGAGCAAAGATTAAAGAATGCAAAGCGCATTATTATTGTTGCTTGCGGAACCTCATGGCATGCCGCATTAGTTGGTGAATATCTCATTGAGGAATTGGCGAGAGTGCCGGTAGAAGTAGAATACGCTTCAGAATTTCGATACAGGAATCCCGTTTTGAATGAAGACGATGTGGTTATTGCCATTTCCCAATCAGGAGAAACGGCCGATACTTTAGCAGCGATAGAAATGGCCAAGCGTAAAGGTGCATTGATTTATGGCATTTGTAATGTAATTGGTTCGTCTATACCTCGGGCAACACATGCTGGATCCTATACCCATGCCGGTCCAGAAATTGGGGTGGCTTCGACCAAAGCTTTTACTTCTCAATTGACCTTAATGACCTTGATGGCTTTGTCTTTGGGATATTCGAAAGGAGCATTGTCACATAGCGAATACCATCGCTTGCTCATAGAATTGAATAATATTCCTAAAAAAATTGAGCATGTTTTGGAGAAGGACGATAAGATCAAATTTATCGCTTCAGTTCATCAGTATGCGCGAAACATGCTCTATTTGGGCAGAGGCTTAAATTTTCCAGTAGCTCTAGAAGGTGCATTGAAACTGAAGGAGATCTCCTATATACATGCAGAAGGATATCCCGCTGCCGAAATGAAGCATGGCCCTATTGCGCTTATTGATCAGGAAATGCCCGTTTTTGTTATTGCAACAAAAGATCATTCATATGAGAAAATTGTCAGCAATGTTCAAGAGGTTAAGGCACGAAATGGAAAGATTATAGCCATCATTACAGAAGGGGACGAACAAATGAAGGAATTGGCTGACCATTATATCGAGATACCGGAAACCAATAATAATTTGGTTCCTTTCTTATCAGTTATACCCTTACAATTGTTCTCCTATCATGTTGCCGTAATGAAAGGTTGCGATGTAGACCAGCCAAGAAATCTTGCAAAATCTGTTACAGTAGAGTAAACGGCTGAGATTCCATTATTCGTTTCAATTTATTTTCGGGTTATTCAATTTGATTCTGTACTTAGCTTAGGAATTAAAAAGAATACTATGAAAATTTTGAAACAAACTATTGGCAAAACACTTTCTCTTATTACCTGCTTGATGATCGGGTTCAGCTCAATTGGACAGGTTCCATATGTTCCAGGTGAAGTCCTTGTTCAGTTAGATAATGACATTTCGATAGAAAAATGGATGGAGCAACAAGATGCTTTCTTTGGACAGGATAATTTCTTTCTGCTGAAGGAAAAAGTCTCTCAACCAATGAACATCTATCTCTTGACTTTTCAAAACAACGGATTGACAAATGATCAGCTTCTATTCAGAATTCGAGATCAGAGGCATATCATTAACGCTCAATTTAATCACTATGTGAGTTTGCGTGAAGTACCAAATGATGGGCAATACAATGATCAGTGGCAATACAACAATACAGGTCAAAGTGGAGGTACACCAGGTGCTGATATCGATATTGAGGAGGCATGGGATATTACAACAGGTGGCTTAACTTCGGAAGGAGACACTATAGTCGTGTGTATTATTGACGATGGAATTGATAATGATCATGAAGACATTATAGGGAACTTGTGGGTGAATCACAATGAAATACCTAATAATGGTTTGGATGACGATGATAACGGTTTTATTGATGATTATCGAGGATGGGAGACTGCAGGGAATAATGACAACGTATATGATGGAGGTGGACATGGAACGCCAGTTGCTGGATGCGTTGGAGCGCAGGGTGATAATGGTGTCGGGGTTACCGGGGTCAATTGGGACGTTGAATTGATGATTGTTCAAGGAGGCTCTGGAGTGGAAAGCGAAGTACTTGAAGCGTATTCTTATCCGCTTTCTATGAGACAATTGTATAATGAAACCAATGGAGATAGAGGAGCCTTTGTAGTATCCACCAATGCATCTTGGGGAATTGACTTCGGTCAGCCAAGTGATGCCCCACTTTGGTGTGCATTTTATGATACATTGGGTGTGCACGGTATTCTAAATTGTGGAGCTACAATTAATGGTAATCAGAATGTGGATGTTGTAGGAGATCTTCCAACAGCATGTCCAAGTGATTATATGATTTCCGTGACCAATATGAATCACAATGATGTAAAAGTAACGGGCGCAGGATACGGTTTAGAAACCATAGACTTAGGAGCCTTCGGTGCGAATACTTGGACGGTTGCGGCCAATAACGGTTATGGCCCATTCGGAGGAACATCAGGAGCTACCCCTCATGTAGCTGGAACAATTGCCTTATTGTATTCTGCTCCATGCCCAGAACTAATAGAATTGGCAAAGCAAAATCCTGAGGCCGCTGCCGAATTGGTAAAAGAAGCCATTTTTCAGGGAGTAGATCCAAATACAAGTTTAGATGGAATTACAACAACAGGAGGACGACTCAATGTTAAAAATGCCTTGGATATCTTATTGTTGAGTTGCGGAGATTGTGTTCAGCCTTATGGGCTTGAGTTCACAAATGTATCGGATATAGAGGCTACTATTGAATGGGTGCAAGCGGATAGTGTAGACACCGTTGAATTGGAGTATCAAATTCAAGGTAGCGGAATGTGGATGGATGGTGGAGCAGTTAGCAGTCCATATACGCTTAGCAATTTGGAGGCATGCACGGTATACGATGTTCGACTTATCGGTTATTGCGATGGAGATTCAACCGAATACTCTCAAACTGTGACGATAGAAACGGATGGATGTTGCGAAAATCCAGAAGAGTTCAGTCTGAATTCTAATGGCAATGAAGAAGCTTTTTTTCAATGGAATTCTGTTCTCGCTGCATTGAGCTATAATATTCGTATTCGTGAAACCGGCACAATAGATTGGACAGAATTCAATACCAACAATACGGAATATACATTCGACAATTTGGATGAATGCACTGAATATGAGGTGCAAATTCAGCTCCAATGTGATGGCAATAATGTCGACTATTCTCAAAGCTTAATTTTCACCACCTTAGGTTGTGGAGCTTGTCTGGATATGATGTATTGTGATATTAGTGGAGCGGACAACAGTGAAGAATGGATTTCAGAAGTCAACGTTAATGATATTTCAAATTCAAGCGGAGCCGGAAACGATGGATATGAAGACTTTTCTGGGATCTCTACTGATTTGGCACAAGGTTCAGAATACAATGTTTCTTTTACTCCATCATTCAGTGGCCAAGCCTATCCTGAGTATTTCATCGCTTGGATAGACTATAATCACAACGGAACATTTGAAAGCACGGAAATAGCTTTTGATGCTGGTGGAACGTCAGCGACTACTGTTTCTGGGACGATTAGCATTCCAGTTGATGCTGAATTAGGGATTACGAGATTACGAGTTGCTATGGCCTATAATGGTGCACCTTCTGACTGTGATCTCAATGCACAATTTGGTGAAGTAGAAGATTATTGTGTTAATATCACTCTTCCGGTTTCGATAGATGATATTGGTAATTTTGATGCTCAATGGAGCATTGCTCCAAATCCCGCTAAGGATTTTGTGCAAGTTATAATTGAGCCCAATTTCGCTCAGACTCCTCAGAGCTTAGACATTTTATCGTACACGGGGCAAACCATCAAATCGATTGCTCTGACTCAAAATGAGAATTTGCTGAGTATCAATACAAGTGACTTATCAGCAGGTTTGTATTATTTGGTCTTGAGTGCAAATGGCAATAGAATAGCAAGCAAGAGAATGACCATTCTGTCGGAATAATTTTTGTCAGATTCGCTGTAAGAAGAAGCTTGAGAAATAAATGAAATAAAAAAAGGGCGATTCACTCGCCCTTTTTTTATGAATATGAAATTCTTTATTTACCGGCTGCAAATCTCTCTGCCACTTCTCCCCAATTTATAACATTGAAAAAAGCGGATACGTAGTCAGGGCGCTTATTTTGATATTTTAGATAATAAGCATGCTCCCAAACGTCTAAGCCTAAGATGGGAGTTCCACCGCAACCGATTCCAGGCATCAATGGATTGTCCTGATTTGCTGATGAACAGACTTCTAACTTTCCGCCAGGGTGCACACAAAGCCATGCCCAACCAGAACCAAATCGGGTTCCTGCAGCACTTGAAAATTGTGTTTTAAATTCGTCAAATGAGCCGAAAGATTCGTTGATGGCATCCGCCAATTCACCCGTTGGGTTTCCTCCTCCGTCAGGGGACATAACTTTCCAGAATAAAGAGTGGTTATAATAACCTCCGCCATTATTTCGTACAGCAGAATTGTTCATGTCCATCCCAGTTAAAATATCTTCAATAGATTTTCCTTCGAGGTCGGTTCCTTCTATAGCTGCGTTCAATTTATTCGTGTATCCATTATGGTGTTTACCATGATGAATCTCCATAGTTTGCGTGTCAATATGTGGTTCCAATGCATTGTGCGCATAGGGTAAATTCGGTAATTCAAAAGCCATAATTAATTGTGTTTATTTGTTTTAAATGTGGGCTAAATTTATTGATTTTCAATGTATTTTATAGTTGCATTATAAACTTTGTCATCCTGCAACAAAGCGGTATAAAAGGCATCATTTTTCCAAATATTTCTTGCGATGTATGCTTTTAGTCGATCTTTGATTATTTCCTTAGAAGCCATTAATCCCTTTTCATCCTTGTCTACTCCGTTATTTTCTGCAAATTGAATAAACTGTTCGAGTAGATCGGAATTGACTTCAAAGTTCTCGATAAAGAATTCGTATTTGTCATAATCATTTAAGCGATCTCTATTGTCATCTGCATATTGAAATGCATAACGATTAATCAATCCATTATAATTTAGTTCAGAAAAATACTCACTTGCACCTAGGGTATCTATGCCCACGAACAAGTCTGGCATGATACCTCCTCCTCCATAAACGACTTTTCCTCCAGGAGTCGTAAACTTGAGCGAATCGGGAAATGAAATGCTGTCTGCAGAAAGTAGTTCTCCTGATTCATAGCGCTCGGCATAATCGTTTTCATAGTCTATGCCATCCCCGTATGGTTTCTGAATTGAGCGTCCTGTTGGTGTATAATAGCGCGCTATGGTTAATCGAATCGCTGAATTGTCATCAAAGAATTTCTGTTCTTGAACTAGACCCTTACCAAATGATCTCCTCCCTATAATTGTACCTCTATCGTGATCTTGAATTGCTCCAGCTAGAACCTCTGATGCAGATGCCGAGTTTTCGTCAATCAAAATGTAAAGATTGATGTCATCGAGTTTTCCTTTACTCGTTGCCTTATGCGTTTCTCGGTCATATGCCTGACCTTCAGTATATACAATCATTTTTCTATCGCCCAAAAATTCATCGGCCAAGTCAACTGCAGTGGTTAAATAACCCCCACCATTTCCTCTTAAGTCTAAAATTAAATTGTCCAATTGAGTTACATTGACTTTGGTCATGGCATCATTCCATTCGTCCATAGTGGTTCGCGCAAATCGCACAAGCTTGACATAGGCGCTGCTCTTCGAAATGCGGATAGCTGAAGCAATGCTATTTATAGGAATGTGCCCTCTTGTAATTGTTATTGGAAGAATTTCACTGAAGTTTCTTCGTTTCACTTGAATTTTCACCTCTGTGTTGGCGGGGCCTTTCAATAAATTCATTACCGTCTCATTGCTAATGTCAACACCTGCAATAAGGCTGTCTTCGACAAAGACAATTCTGTCACCGGGCTTTACACCTGCTTGTTCCGATGGTCCACCTTCAACAGGATTGATTACAATGAGGGTGTCACGTTGAATAGTAAATTCTACTCCAATTCCTTGGAAAGACCCGTCTAAAGCTTCACTACTTTGGCTTAACTCTCTTGCTGGAATATAGTCCGAATGCGGGTCAAGGTCATAAAGCATCTCTTCAATAGTCTCTTCAACCACTTGCGAGGTGTTGATCGTGTCCACATATCGCTCTTCAATAAGTCGTAGAACTTGACCTATCTTCTCATTGTTATTGGTTGCAATTAGTTTTTTGTTTACCGGTCCATTTCCACTCATGAAATTTCCAATACCTACGCCCAGCGCAAGCATCCCCGCCATGATTAGTGGGCCGAAAACGTTTCTCGTTTGTTTAGCCATTTAAATCTTCAATTTGAATGATTTCAATTCCCTTCTCTTTTAAAAAATCCAGTCCGGATCGATCCTTGTACGCCTGTATAAATACCAAACGTGTAATACCGCATTGCAGTATCAATTTGCTGCATTCTTTGCAGGGAGACAAAGTTAAATACAAAGTTGCACCATTTGCGCTATTTGTGCTTCTCGCTACTTTCGTAATTGCATTGGCTTCTGCGTGCAATACATACCACTTCGTATTTCCTTCTTCATCTTCGCACTGATTGTCAAAACCAGAAGGTGTACCATTATACCCATCGGATATAATCATGCCATTCTTAACAATTAATGCCCCAACTTGTTTGCGTTTGCAATGAGAAAGCTGAGCCCATTGCTGCGCCATTTTTAAATAGGCAATATCGTATCTTTTTTGTTTTTGAACGTTATGACTAATGAGCGATGGGTCCATGAAATCAGAGGGGACAAAGATAGTCGCTTGGAGAAATAAACAACAAAATGTTAATAAGTTAAAATCATTGTTCGATGAATTGACATAGTCTATATGTCTTATCACCTTTCTTGTCGAAGATATTTTGTTGTTAATGGTGTTAATTAGTATATTCATCACACTATTACACAACTATGAAAAAGAATAACCTTTTGTTCGGAGCGCTTTTCATTGCAGCCATATTTTTTGTATTTGGATTTGTGTATGAAAATGACGCCTCGGATATTTTAGAAATCGGAAAGAAAGCCCCTAAAGCTCAATTGGAAATGCAAGATGTTTCAGGGGACCTTCATTCATTGGAATCTTTAAATAAGGAAAATGGTTTGTTGGTCATTTTCTCTTGCAATGATTGTCCATTCGTGGTCGGTCGTGGAGATAAAGAGGGATGGGAAGGAAGATACGCAGGATTGTCGAAAATGACGGACAAGAATAATATCGGTATGGTTTTGGTCAATTCAAATGAAGCAAAAAGACCGGGTATTGATTCCATCGAGGAGATGAAGCAGCGAGCAAGTGATCAAAATTATTCCTGTGCATATGTGTTGGATAAAGACTCTCAATTGGCCGATGCTTTCGGAGCAAAGACTACTCCTCATGTTTTCTTGTTTGATGCCAATTTGGAATTGATTTATAAGGGAGCTATTGACGACAATGTGAATAGTGCTAAAGATGTTAAAGAGACCTATTTACAAGATGCAATAGAAGCACTTTTAAAGGGTGAGAAAATTGATCCGAATAGTACCAAAAATATTGGGTGCAGTATAAAGCGAGTAAAAGCCTAAGGACAAAAACAATTCAATACAGAGCCGGTGCAAAGCATCGGCTTTTTTTATGTTCGAATTTTAGCATCTTTGTATTCAATTTTAACTCATGAATGTACTTGTCTTAGGTTCTGGAGGCCGTGAACACGCCTTTTGTTGGAAAATAGCTCAGAGTTCTTTATTGAATAACTTATATGCACTGCCAGGGAATTCGGGTACAGCAACCTGTGCAGAGAATGTAGATTTAAAGCTGGATAATTTCAGCAAGATTGGATCCTTCATAAAGGACAAAAACATTGATTTTGTCCTCGTTGGCCCAGAGGTTCCATTGGTTAACGGAATAGCCAATTACATTCAATCTAAAAAAGGCCTAGAAAAAGTTGTTGTTATAGGTCCGGATCAAATCGGTGCTCAATTAGAAGGATCGAAAGACTTTGCCAAAAACTTCATGAAGAAGTACAACATTCCTTGTGCTAAATCGCAAACTTTTGACAGAGAAAGTTTGAATGAAGGTCTTGCATTTCTCGAAAAAAACAAGGCCCCATTTGTGCTTAAGGCCGATGGATTAGCAGCGGGCAAAGGCGTGCTTATTTTAGAAGAAATTGAAGAGGCAAAGACTGAGTTAGCGTCCATGATTTTAGATGAGAAATTTGGTGAAGCAAGTGCTAAGGTGGTGGTCGAACAATTCCTTAAAGGCACAGAACTCAGCGTATTTATCCTTACAGATGGGCGCAACTACAAAGTCTTGCCAACTGCTAAAGATTATAAGAGAATAGGAGAAGGCGACACGGGACTGAATACGGGCGGAATGGGAGCAATCTCTCCTGCTCCAAGTGCTGACGAACTCTTTATGAAACGAGTAGAAGAGCAGATCATAGTTCCTACTTTGCGTGGCTTGGAAACAGAAGGGATCAACTATCAGGGCTTTATTTTCTTCGGTTTGATTGAAGTTAAAGGAAGTCCTTTTGTAATAGAATACAATGTGAGAATGGGTGATCCAGAAACAGAAGCAGTTCTACCGAGAATTCAATCTGATCTTTTAGATCTGTTTGAAGGAATAGCTAGCAATACTTTTTCGGAAAAGGACATGCAAATTTCAAAGGATGAAAGTGCCACAGTAGTTTTGGTTTCTGGCGGATATCCAGAGGAATACGCAAAGGGGAAGTCCATTTCCGGTATAAATGAAGTTGAAAAAGCCATTGTGTTTCATGCAGGCATGAAAGAAAAAAATGGTGATCTGAAGACCAACGGAGGTCGGGTGATGGCGGTTACTGCTTTAGGCAGTACGATTGAACGGGCCTTAAAGAAAAATTATCAGGAAATCGAGAAAATTAAATTTTCCAAGATGAACTTTCGTAAGGATATTGGCTACGAATTGAACGAAGGGGTATTAAACTAAGCCGCCCTCTTTCTTAGCCTTTTTGGTGTAGGCAGGCTGCCTAACAAACATCCAATAACAGATTCCAAGAAATATTCCAATTGAAAACACATTATTTGGCATATTCCCAGCTGGTTCAAGGACGTTTTTGAAAGTCCATTGTAAAATGTCAGCGATGCCATAAACGAATTCAGTCATGTTCTTTTTATATTTCGCAGCGAAAATAAGAAATCTCGCTCAAATTCATGCTGCCAATTCCTATTTCAAGAAATATTCTTTTGTCTTTGATGAGCAGTATATTGATTCTTGGTCTGTTTATCCTGGCATTTTATTTGGCGGATGACTTGACTTATGAGTTTTTTATTCCGACTTCTCTCCCTCAATTGGCCGAATTGGAATCATATTGGCCATATACCTCTTTCATTCTGGCAATGCTGGCTTTTCTCTTGGGGGGATTGATTTGGAATTCTCGCATGGTTCAGGCCGAAGTATTAATTGTTGAGGACTATAGTCAGGTATATAATTTTCTTATGATGGGCGCGATCATTTACTTTTCGTGTCCTTCTCTCTTATTGGCTTTGGGTTTTCTTTGTATTACGCTTTCGCTCAATCGCATTTTTAGCATTAATAAAAATACAGATACTGCATATTCCAATTGTTTTGACGCGGGACTCTTCGTGGGTATGGCAAGTTTTTTAGTATTTCCTTTCATATTATTCCTGCCTTTTATTTGGCTTTCAGTATTGAATTTGAAGAATTTAGGATTTAAGGAATTGCTGTGGTCGATTATCGGATTTTGTTCTCCCTATTTCATTCTATTTATGCTTTCCATTTTATTTGATTGGAATCTCGATTTACTTCCATCAGCATTTTTAAGTGATTTGAATTTCGAAACGCATAAGAATAGTGAATTAATCATCTTTTATTGTTTATCGCTTCTAGCCTGCTTACTTGGATACTTTATCCTGTCCAAAGAGATCAATAAAAGTTCTATTCGCTTTAAGGTAACCATGAATACATTAATGGTTTTTTTCATTTTCAATTTGGTGTTTACAAGCATCTTAGTCGGTCTCAATGGATTTTCTACAATTGTTATCTTCTTTTTCTTTTTAATGCCCTTTTTCTGGCATTGCGTTCAGAGTTCAAGAAAAAGATACGTGCTCAAGACACTGTTTTATGTTTGCTGGGTTCTTTCCATTCTCAACGTCATACTCCGTTAATAATATTTGTAAAGATTCAGGGGCTTAAAAAAGCGGAAAGACTAACTTTGTTGTTCAACAATTAGCGTATGAAATTCGGAGTAGTTGTTTTTCCAGGTTCGAATTGTGATCACGATATGATCTATGTTCTCGAATCTATTATGGGACAAAAAGTAGAGAAGTTATGGCATAAAGATCGCGACTTGAAAGGCTGTGATTTTATTGTTCTACCAGGAGGATTTTCCTTTGGGGACTATTTAAGAAGTGGCGCAATTGCTCGATTTTCTCCAATCATGGAAGAGGTAGTTGAGCATTGTAATAAGGGCGGAATGGCTTTAGGAGTGTGCAATGGTTTTCAAATCTTGTGCGAAGCTGGCCTTACTCCTGGGGCGCTTTTACACAACAACAATCAAAAATTCATTTGTAAAAATATTTTCCTAAAACCTGCTAGTGTCAATTCTGCGATCACCCGAAATTTGGATCCTACACAGGCACTTAAAATACCAATTGCACATGGTGAAGGGAGGTTTCATATAGATGAAGATGGATTGAGGCGTTTGGAAGATAATGACCAAATTCTCTTCAAGTATTGTGATGAAATGGGTCAGATAAGTGATGAGGCCAATCCTAATGGTTCAGTTGCAAATATTGCAGGTGTCTGCAATGAAGGACGCAATGTTTTTGGTATGATGCCTCATCCAGAAAGAGCAGCGGATTTCAATTTAGGAAATGAGGACGGTAGACGTCTTTTTGAATCTATCTTGAATTTTGAACTGGCTTGATTAAGCCCTATTTAATTTCGATTACAGGAGGCAGTGGTTCGGGCAAAACCACTATTATTGATAAACTTCGAACTTCCTTTGACTTCGAGCCATCCATACTTTCAATGGACAATTATTATCTTCCTAAATCTCATCAAAAAAAGGATCATAATGACATATGGAATTTCGACTTGCCTAGTGCCTTTGATTTAGAAGCTTTTTATCGAGATATTTTAGACCTTTTGAATGGAGAAATGGTTAGCAGAGATGAATATATATTTGAGAATTTTGATCAGATTCCGAATTCCATAACTACTTTACCTTCTCCTCTTCTGATAATCGAAGGGATTTTTGTGCTTTTTGAAGAGCGTATCCGAGAACTTGTAGACTTCGAAATTTATATTCACGTTGATCAGGATAAAAGGCTCAAAAGAAGATTAAAAAGAGATAGCGAGTCTCGAGGGCTCTCTTTAGAGATGATTCAATATCAATGGGATAATCATGTTTGTCCAGCACATGACAAATGGGTTGAGCCCCATCGATCGAATGCTGATATCATTCTGAATAATACAGTCGACTTTGGAGCAGATTTAGCAAGATGTGTTGAGCTGATTTCAGAAAAACTAGAAGATATATCTCAGGCTTAGTGCACCTGTATCACCTACGAATCCGCTTCCACCAATTAAATTGATCTGCGGTTTCCAATCCAAAGAAACATTAATCGGTGCCTGTTCAAAATTGTATTCAATTCCTATGATCCCATCAACACCAAGCAGCAGAGAACCGCTATCGCCATCTTCACCATCCACAGTGTAAAAACCAATATGTCCACCTCCTCCATAGTACCAATCTAAGCGATCTACTTGAAAAGCATTTTCATTATTCAATTCGTAGAGTCCGGTTAGATTAAAGGAGTTGTTTCCAAAGAAAGCGAGTGCTTCAATTGCAGATACAGAAGTGATAAATTGTTTATAGGTAATGCCATTATCAAATCCTGCTCTAATACCAATTGCTCTTTCGTAGTCCGATTGAGCATTTATTTGGCTCATCATTAAGATCAATGCAATACAGGTAAGTATTCTTTTCATGCTTCGAAATTAATTCAATTCCTTCTTCAATAATCATTCCCTTTTTCAAATATCAACGCCAATCGGTGAATCAAAAAAACCGGAGAAGAAATTGCTTTCCCCTCCGGTCTTTATATTTTTTGGTGGCGTATTAAAGCGTCCCGCGACTTTCTTGCTCGCGTTCAATGGCTTCAAACAATGCCTTGAAATTTCCTTTTCCAAAACTTTGAGCACCCTTACGTTGTATGATTTCATAGAACATAGTTGGTCTGTCTAGAATAGGTTTGGTGAATATCTGCAAGAGATACCCTTCGTCATCTCGATCAATAAGAATTCCCAATTCTCTGAGTGGTTCCAGATCTTCATCAATTTCACCAACGCGATCAAGCACGGTATCATAATACGTGTTGGGTACTTTCAGAAATTCAACACCTCGGTCTCTCAATTGCGTTACAGTCTCAATGATGTTATCCGTTGCAATGGCTACGTGTTGAACACCAGCACCATTATAGAAATCAATATATTCTTCTATTTGTGACTTTTTTCTTCCTTCGGCTGGCTCGTTAATTGGAAACTTAATGCGTCCGTTTCCATTGCTCATTACTTTACTCATGAGAGCAGTATACTCAGTCGAAATATCCTTGTCATCAAAGGAGATGAGTTGAGCAAAACCCATAACATTCGCATAGAATTCGCACCATTTGTTCATTTCATTCCACCCTACATTGCCTACAATATGATCAATGTATTTCAATCCAGTAGAACTAGGTTGATAGCCGCTTTCCCATTTTTGATAGCCTGGAAGAAAGATTCCATTGTATTCACTTCTTTCTACAAAAACGTGAATAGTTTCTCCATATGTATGAATGGCTGAACGTACTACTTTTCCATTTGCATCTTCCTCTTCACGCGGTTCGAAAAAGGACTTTGCACCTCTTTGCGTGGTTTCCTTCCAAGATTTTGTCGCATCATCAACCCATAGTGCAATGACCTTGACTCCATCACCGTGTTTGTTGATGTGCGCATTAATTTCTCCATCTCTATCCATAGGCGAGGTTAAGACGATTCTAATTTTGTCTTGTTGCAAGACATAAGAGGTTTTATCCTTTACTCCTGTTTCTAATCCTGCATATGCACAGTTTTGGAACCCAAATGCAGTTTTGTAAAAATGGGCCGCTTGTTTGGCATTTCCGACATAATATTCGATGTAGTCGGTTCCGTTGATTGGAAGGAAATCCTGAGCGTCAGCAACAACCTTTTCCAATTCTAATGATGTATTATCTATTTGCATTTATCTTTTAATTTGTGACCATAAGGTCGGTTTGTAATTATGGGTTATTCAACCCAAGATTTCCAGTATTTTCCATCTTCAATTTGAAGAGCAATATCAGTGAGCTGTAGGGGCTTGAAGGTATCTACCATTACTGCTAATTCATCTGTTTCTGTTTTTCCTATGCTTCTTTCCATTGCTCCGGGGTGCGGTCCATGAGGAATTCCTCCCGGATGCAGTGAAATATGGCCTGCATCAATATCATTTCTACTCATAAAATCTCCATCAACATAGTAGAGTACTTCATCAGAATCAATATTGCTATGATTATAAGGAGCGGGAATGGCTTCAGGATGATAATCGTACTTTCTAGGTGCGAAAGTGCAGACAACAAAGTTATGAGCTTCAAAGCATTGATGAACAGGTGGCGGCTGATGCACTCTTCCAGTAATTGGCTCGAAGTCATTTGCAGAAAAGGCATAAGGATAATTGTATCCATCCCAGCCGACAACATCAAAAGGATGTGTTGCATAGACGTATTCATGTATATACCCCTGCTTCTTAATTTTCATCAAAAATTCGCCTTTTTCATCGTGTGTCTCAAGATCACTTGGCTTTCTCAAATCTCTTTCGCAAAAAGGAGCATGTTCCAATAGCTGACCGAATTGATTTCTATAGCGTTTTGGGGTATAGATAGGGCTGAACGATTCAACAATGAAATGACGATTCTCTTCCGTGTCAAAATGAATTTGATAAATCATTCCACGAGGAACAATTAAATAGTCATTTGGACCAAAGGTCAAATTTCCGAGTAAAGTCTTCAGGACACCTGTTCCTCTATGGATGAAAATAAGCTCATCGGCATCCGCATTTTTATAGAAATAGTCGTTCATGCTCTTTTTTGGAGCGCCTAAGCTAATATGACAATCATTGTTTACCATTAAAGCTTTTCTGCTATTCAGAAAATCACTTTCAGCTTCGATTTTGAATCCGTGAAATCGGAATGATTTTAAATTCTTATCAATGGCTACTTGTGGTTCTACGCTATACGACTCACCAATTTTTTGGACCTGTGTAGGTCGGTGAACATGATACAATAAGGAAGACATACCATGAAATCCTTCTGTGCCAAAAAGTTGTTCATAATGATGTTTTTCGCCACCATTCTTAAATACAGTATGTCGCTTGTGCGGTATTTTACCGAGTTGATGATAGATCGGCATATGATTATTTTAAAATTATGTAAAGAAATAAGGTACAGTAAAGTCGAGAACCAACTTATTCTGGATTGCGTCTAGTAAGGCCTTTCACATCGTAAAAAAAGATCCTTTTCATGCTTCTAATTTAGGGATTTTTTTCATCCTTTGGCCCATCTTCCTTGTTTAAAATTTCTTTCAACTTTGGTCTTAGGCGACTTTTGTAAATGGATAAAGAATCTTCGTTTTTGTGTTTTTTACGGTGTTTTCTTTGATCCTCTATAGGAAGTTGCACAATATCATAACATTCTTGTTTACAACATCCGTCCCACTTTTCTCTGCAAGAATCACATTGAATAAATAATAAATGGCATTCATCATTTGCGCAATTGGTGTGATTGTCGCAAGGAGCACCACATTGATGACAGTGGCTTATGACCTCTTCGGTAATGCGTTCTCCTAGCCTGCGATCAAAAACGAAGTTCTTTCCTTTGAATTTTGACTCAAGTCCTTGTTTTTTAATTTGCTGAGCATATTCAATTATTCCTCCATGCAATTGATTGACATCGTTGAATCCTTTATGTTTAAGCCAGGCACTTGCTTTTTCACAGCGAATACCTCCTGTGCAATACAAAAGGATCTTTTCATCCTTTTTGCCCTCTAATTTCTCTTCTACGATCGGCAGCTCTTCTCTAAAGGTGTCCGAATCAGGAGTTATTGCTCCTTCAAAATGCCCGACTTCGCTTTCATAGTGATTACGCATGTCAACTATAGTAACATCCTCTCTTCCAACCAATTCGTGAAATTCTTTGGCGCTAAGATGATTGCCAACATTGGTCACGTCAAAGCTGTCGTCATCTAGCCCATCAGCAACAATTTTCTTTCGAATTTTAATCTTCAGCTTGTAAAAAGAATCTAAATTGTCCTGTACCGCATATTTAAAGGGAACGTCTTTGAATTCAATTCGATTATCGATCACCTTTCTAAAGGATGCATGATTGTGTTCTGGAACGCTGATTTGCGCATTAATTCCCTCTTCCGCTATGTATATTCTTCCCAATATGCCTAAGGCATCCCATTCTTCGTAGAGCTCATCTCTTAATTGCTCTAAATCATTCAAATAAACATAGCGATAGAATGAAATAGTGAAGCGCTCAAATTCCTCATCCTGCACTTTTTTTTGCAAGATGTCTTTACGGTGAATATTGTACAATCTTTTCTTCATAGAAGGAATACAAAGATAAACAGAGATTGTCGAATAGATCAAGACAATTGTTAATAATCAAATGACTTCATAATCGTTAATATTTCTAGCTTTACCTTTCAAATTAAGCATTTGGCGAAGAAAGTACTGGTTTTAGGAGCAAGCGGTCAAATCGGAACAGATTTGACGCTGAATTTGCGTGAAAAATTAGGCGCGGAAAACGTAATTGCTTCCGATATTAAAGAACCACAAGTTAGCTTGGGTGATGGACCTTTTATGCTATTGAATGCCCTTGATAGAGAAGGCATGCAGAAGTTTCTTAAAAATCACCAGATCGATGAGGTGTACAATATGGTTGCGATGCTCAGTGCTACCGCAGAAAAGCATCCTTGGAAAGCTTGGGATTTGAACATGAATTCCCTCTTCAATACCTTGGAACTTCAGAAAGAAGGACTTTTTAGCAAGTTATTCTGGCCCAGTTCAATAGCGGTGTTTGGTCCCGGATTGAAAAACAATACAGCCATTCAAAATTCGGTGGCCGAACCAAAGACTGTTTATGGGATAAGCAAGCTTTCTGGCGAGCGATGGTGTGAATATTATGCGAAGCAATATAATTGTGATGTGCGCAGTATTCGGTATCCCGGAATAATAAGTTATCAGACAGAACCAGGTGGCGGAACCACAGATTATGCAGTAGACATTTTTCACAAGGCTATTGCAAATGTTCCTTACAAGTGCTTCCTAGATGAAAAACGAACATTGCCCATGATGTATATGGCCGATGCGGTTAAAGCAACCATGAATATAATGGAGGCAAATTCGGAAAGTATTCGTATCAGATCAAGCTACAATATAGCTGCACTTTCTTTCAGTCCACAAGAGTTGTATACGTCAATCTGCAAATACTTTCCCGGATTCGAAATTCAGTATGAACCGGACAAAAGAGACCTTTATGCGCAAAGTTGGCCAGCTTATATTAATGACGATCAAGCAAAGATGGATTGGAATTGGGAAGCTGAATTCAATTTGGATAAATTGGTCGAGAATATGTTTCATAACTTAAAATCATTGATTCATCAGTAACCTTTTGTAATTCATCTCCGTAATAAAGATTGAGTTTTTGTGATGTAGAATTTTTTTAGAGGAGAGAGATGGAGAAAACTTTACGGTATTTAGGTGTAGGCATAGCTTTTCTATTAATAAGCCCCTTCTTTTTTAGTAATTCCCAAATGGCAAATGCAGCCATGGATACGATCAATCAAGTCGATGAGAATGGACATAAATTTGGTCATTGGGTAATCTATGGGCATATGAAGAAAGATAAATCGTATTCAAGCGAAGCCAAGGTAGAAGAAGGGAAATATGAGTCCAACAAGCGAACAGGTTTGTGGAAAAAGTATTTTCCGAACGGAAGTATAAAAAGCAGGATCAACTACAAAAGAAACATTCCAAATGGAGACTATGTGCTTTACTACGAAAACGGAAAAGTGCAGGAAGAAGGAACGTGGAAGAACAATAGAAATGTGAATGGTTTCAAACGCTATTATAAAAGTGGACAGGTTCAACAGGATTTTCTATTCGCTTCGAATGGAAAAAGAAATGGCGAACAAAAGTATTTTCACGAGAATGGTCAAATGGAGGTATTGGTGAATATCGTAGAAGGCAAGGAAAGTGGAGAATTGAAGAGATGGTATGCCAATGGCGATATAAAGGAAACGAAAACGTTTAATGACGGTATCGTAGATGAAACCAGCATTAAAAAGTATGAAGAGAAGAAACCCGAGGTCATTGTAAAAGAGGAGGAAGCAGTTCCTGTTAAGGTAACAGAGGCCCCGAAGAAAACGGAGAAAACCAATTTGGCCATATTTAAAGCCAATGGTAAGAATACCCTTTACAACAAGAACATGCAGTTATCGCAAACGGGGATGTTCAAAAACGGTAAGCTCAAGGATGGAAAATGGTACCGATACAATAAAGACGGTATTCTAGAAAGAATAGAAATCTATAAGGGCGGCAAGTATGTAGGAGATGCCGTTATTGAAGAAGAATAATATTGAAACACATAACGTAAGAGACCCGGCTGGTTAATTTAATCAGTCGGTTTTTTTATGCTTTAAATTTTGAACTTACTTGTGCCGAATGCGTTCAAGACTTTATATTCGCAGCAATTTAACTAAACATGGAGCATCCATTATACATACAGAATACCTTAACCAAAGAAAAGGAAAATTTCATCCCTATTGAGAGCCCTTTTGTGGGTATGTATGTATGCGGACCTACCGTTTATTCAGATGTCCATTTGGGCAATGTTCGAACCTTTTTATCATTCGATATTATGTATCGCTACTTGAAGCACTTGGGATATAAAGTGCGATACGTGCGTAACATAACAGATGTAGGACATTTAGTTGGAGATGTCGATGAAGGAGAAGACAAGATTGCCAAAAAGGCGAAGGCAGAGCAATTAGAACCGATGGAAGTTGTACAGAAATACACAAACAATTTCCATGATGTCATGCGCATATTTAACATCCAAAACCCCAGTATTGAGCCAACCGCCACGGGCCATATTATTGAACAAATTGAAATGGTGCAGGCCATCTTGGAAAGAGGGTTTGCTTATGAAGTAAATGGTTCTGTTTATTTTGATGTATTGAAGTACTCTGAAAGCGAGAATTACGGAATTCTTTCCGGTAGAAAAATAGATGAACTACTCAATAATACAAGAGACTTAGACGGGCAAAACGAGAAAAAGAATGCCGTAGATTTTGCTATTTGGAAAAAGGCAGAAGGAGGACATTTAATGCGTTGGAATTCCCCATGGGGAGAAGGTTTTCCCGGCTGGCACCTCGAGTGTTCAGTAATGAGCACAAAATACTTAGGAAAGGACTTCGATATACATGGAGGGGGAATGGATCTGAAATTTCCACATCATGAATGTGAGATTGCTCAGAATAAGGCCTCTCAAAATGCTGGAGGTGCAAAATACTGGGTGCATACCAATATGTTAACAGTGAATGGGCGGAAAATGGCAAAATCGGAAGGGAATGGATTCACCCCTGAAGAGCTCATCTCCGGAAATCATAAGCTCCTAGAGCAGGGATACAGCCCCATGACGGTGAGGTTTTTTATTCTTCAGTGCCATTATGCCAGTACACTTGATTTTTCAAATGAGGCTTTGAAGGCAGCCGAGAAGGGATATGCCCGATTGATGAATGCAGTTCAATTGATTAAAGATTTGCCCATTTCCGATGAAAGCAGCCAAAATTTAAATGATTTCAAAGCCAGAGCTTTGGCTGCGATGAATGATGATTTCAACACTCCAATTGCCATTGCGGCTTTATTTGATCTGTCTAAATTCATCAATAGTGTAAAAGACGGAAAAGAACAAATCAACCAAATGGACAAAGATCATCTGCTTGGATGGATGCCTACTTTTGTTGATGAAGTCTTAGGATTATCTCAAGAAGAACAAGGGCGAAATAACGAATTAGTGGATGAATTGATGAAGGCTTTTATCGCATTGAGATTGCAAGCAAGAGAGAACAAAAACTATGAGTTGAGTGACCAAATCCGCGATGGATTGAAAGAAGTCAACATCACATTAAAGGATGGAAAAGAGGGTACAAGTTGGTCAATCGACTAATTTTTCTTTAAAAAATTTTATTATAAGGTAATCATAGTCAATCAATTACGGCTACTATTTTGATTCTCATTGAAATTTTAATTTAAAAACGGTTTACCTTTTTCAATTTCTGGTATTAACGATAAAAGTTAATCACATAAATCATCAGAAAATGAAAAAGTTAATTGTTCATCTCATCTTTAATTTTGCAATTGTTCTTTCGGTATGTGCGCTCAAAACAGAAGTCGACACCTATCAAATTCCAAAGGATCAAAAAGAAAGAATCGTCCTAGAAAACGAAATCGGAAAAGCCGAAATTCTGAATCCCGAATTGCTCAGTCAATTAGAGAATTGCAAGGTCGTTGCAGTAACATATGTTCACAGTGCATATGCTCCTCATGGCTTTGATCAATCCATTCTAGATAAAAGAAGAAAGGAAAATCTTGAATCGCTCATCGACTTGAGTTTGGAAAAAATAAAATGGCATGAAGTTTCACAGACAAGCTGTCAGAACTCGACTTGCGCCAAAACCTTGCTCCATGGATTTGTGATAGATTTTGTGCCGAAGAGCACCTTTCACTATGGCAGAATAGATAAACAACGATTTATTTGTGACGTATCAAAAGGAAGACGGATAGAAGGAACGCAGGGAACGACTATTCAAATTAAGCCTAATTCATTTGTTTATGCGGATGGTACAAAAGTCAAGGGTAATGTTCAAATTGAATTGCGTGAAGCATTGAATTTTGAGAATATCGTAAAAGGAAATCTACTGACCATAACAGACAAAGGTGACTTACTTCAAACGGGAGGAATGATTCAAGTGCAGGCATTTTCCAATGGGAAGAATGTTCATTTGGAGGAAGGCGCTGGGCTAGATGTTTCTATTCCAAAGACAAATGAAAAAGAAGGAATGAAATTCTATGCTGGAGAATTGCAAGATGGTGTTGTAGTTTGGAACAATCCTTCAGATTTAGGTATAGAACAAGAAGATGATGAAGTTAATTTTGCTATGGATATAGTTGAAAATAATAATGATTCAATTTCTCCTTGGACTTGGGGATTTACTGCCACTTGGACTGGAGTCGAAGGGAACATTAAGGGGAAAAAAATCACTCTTTTTGGGCTAGAAAGAAATGCAAACATAAAGTCGATTCGAATTGGTATCAATGAAAAAACGTTTGTTTTCAGACCTGCAAATTATACGGCAGAAAAAGGTATGAACGCTGGGTTAGATTGGGACCAAGCACATGTGCTCAAATCATACTTTGAAAGGAAGGACGTTATCAGACCCAGTGAGATAAGTGAATATTTTAACCCGTCACAACCACTGAATGATATCGGTTGGAATTGGTTTAAAACTATAGAGATTGCATCTGATACAGAAGGGGTAAATTCTGGCAGCTTGGATGATGATCTTTCCTATTTATTTTCCATGAAAAAATTGGGCTGGGGGAATATAGATCGACTTGCGATGTTTCCTGAAACCTTCAAGGGTAATTTGGAAGTTTCACTCAGGAATTTCTCTGATACAGCTTTTGCTTCTATTGCATTGGTAATTCCCTCTGCAGATATCTATATACCAGGCTATAAAATGAAAAAGGGAAATTATGCTTTTACACATGGAGATTACGAACGAAACGTGCCGTTGCCAAAAAACAAAGAAGCATACATCATCGCGACTTATAATGCTGAGGGTAAAGATTATTTCGGTACCAAGAAGTTCACTATTGGATCTCATGAGATTGAAACATTGTCCATGCTTCAAAAAGACAAATCTGTTGCGCTCAAAGAAATTGAGCGTTTATTTTAATACGGATGGCAATGAAAATTTTAGTTACAATCACCCTGCTCTTATTAGGATTATTAAGTGCGGCTCAGGAAAAGTCTATTAAAATTCACCCACAAGACAGTGATATATTTACCAAGGAAAAAATTGTGGAGGATTTGATTGCATTTGGTTTAGAAGTGCAAGAGGTAAGAAGCAATTTCGGACCTCAAAGTCATGCAATGGGATTCTTCATTGATGAGCAAAAGAATATGGGGCTTTATCAAGGGATGATTTTATCCACGGGAATAGTAACCAATATTCAAGGTCAAAACACGGGTAGCGGTTATACGTCTTTTGAACTTAGTCAGAATGAAAGTCAACAAATAGTTAAGGAAGAGCTGGTCGATCAGTCCCTTGATACACTCAGCATTGTCAGTGAAGAAAAAGTCCTAAAAGTTGAACAGGGAAAAGTAGGAGAGAAGTTGATAAAACAGATCATTAAAAGTTCAATAAAAAAAGCAGATATTGATTTGACCCAAGAAGTTGGTGGCTTCCCAACATTTGATGCGAGAGTGCTTGAAATTGATTTTATCCCTACAGCAGACACTTTATATTATAGATATGTATTTGCTTCAGAAGAATATGACGAATTTGTCTGTTCTCGGTTTAATGATGTATTTGCTTTTTATCTATATCGTGAAGGCGAAGAAAAAGAGAATATTGCCCTTATTCCCAATTCGAAAATGCCTGTGGCTATAAATTCGGTGAACAGAGGAAATCCCTATAGTAAATCTTGCCAAGCTATGAATCCACATTTGTTTCAAACCAATGATGGTAATCAAGGTTTAATCTTTGATGGATTTACAAAAACTTTAGACATTAGAGCTAAAGTCGTCCCAGGTCAGAAATACACTATTAAAATGGCGATTGCAGATGCTTCCGATATGATATTGGATTCAGCAGTCTTGGTTGAGAATGAAAGTATATTCACTTATTACAATTCATTTGAACTTTCATTTGAACTAGATAGTCATGTTTGTTATGATTTGGATAAAATGAAGTCTTTGCTTCAATGTTTGAATGAGAATCCAAAACGAAAAGTTCAGCTCATAGGGCACACCGATTTTTTGGGGAAAGAAGACTATAACTTAAACCTATCTAAAATGAGAGTGACACATCTGAAAGATTTTCTTGAAGAGAATGGTATTAAAAAAGATCGCATAAGGGAAGTGTACAAAGGAGAGTCTATGCCTCGATATTCTAATAATAAAAAGAATAGAAGAGTAGAGGCTTTTATCCTTGGCTAAGTTCTTTTCGCTGGTGAGATAAATAAATCATCCTATATTCATTAAAAATCTAGACAATTCATTTGAGTCAGAATGCTTATAGTGGAGCTACTATTTGATTAAATTAATTCTTTTGTCTAAAAACAAAGACATACAACAAATCACGGCTTTGAAAGTAAATCTTTCAGGGGCCTACAAGGGCCTCTACCGGGACTACTTCAATATGGTCAGGCATTTTGTTTTAAAAAATAGCGGTAGTGACGATGACGCCAAAGATGTATTTCAAGAGAGTATGGTCAGTTTGTTCGAATGGATATCACAGCCCAATTTTGTTTTGAAGGCAAAGTTAAGCACGATGATCTATAGTATTGCTCGCAACATTTGGTTAAAACAATTGAGAAGTGAAAAAGGAAAAGTCAGGCTGAAGGATTTCGAACAATTCACAAAAATTGAAGTAGAAAAATTTGATGAACAGCAGGAAAGACAAATTACCTTACTAGAGAAGGCTTTGGAAACGTTGGGCGAACCTTGCAAAGGAATTTTGCATCGATTCTACTATTTGAAACAGGGAATGAAAGATATTGCCTTGGCATATAATTACAAAAGTGCAGACCATGCGAAAGCTCAAAAATATAAATGCCTTCAACGACTTAAGAAATCGGTGAAATGATCGAGGATAAAGACATAGCGCGTTTCGATTCATTTCTCAATGGAGAAATGAATAAGAAAGAAAAGCTGAAATTTATTCAGGAACTCAAAGATGACAATGAATTGAGAAGTGCTTTTGAAGAGCATCAGTCATTTGTAGAAGCGATGCGCAGAAGCGGCAGAACAGCCATGTTGTCCAGTATTGCAGCTGCGCATGAATCGATGAGAAGAGTGGAGCCAAAGGAGTATCGTTCACACAATGGAAAAACTTGGCGCAAGTTTTTCAGAAATCTTTTTGTATTCGGTATTCTGGCAACAGCAGCACTATTTGGAATAAAACATTGGGAAGACATAAAAGACTTGAATAATCGCTTGGAAGAAAATAGCATGCAATTTGGCGGGTCCAGAGAGGTTGAAATTCGAGTTTTTGTTGATACGGTTAAAACAGAGGCTGCGGCTTTCGATACGACTTATAGAGAGATTAAAGTGAGCGGTTCAAGTCCAGAAGAGGTGCAGAAAAAATTACAAGAGGAAATGGAAAGGGTAAAGAGAGAAAATCCCAATGCTGACATAGAAATGATGTTAGAAGAGAGAGAATGAGAACAATAAGCAACACCGTAAGAGGAGAATTAACCACCCAGACCCGAGTCTTACCGTTAATAATATTCCATTTTAAATATACTATTCGGCTTTTTTTATTTGTTTAGAGATTTCATCTAAATTGAATAAAATGAGAATCGTAACAATTGCTTCCTTCATTTTTTGTTCCTTGACTTTTTCGGCTCAAGAAGTTTGGTCTTTGGAAAAATGTATCAACTATGCGATTGAGAATAATTTGCAGATCAAGCAGAATGAGGTAAATCTTGCATTTGTTGAATTCAGCAGAACACAAACGATCTATGACTTTCTTCCAACATTAAATGCTGGAGCTTCTCATGGCTACAACTGGGGGCAGCGAATTGACCCTTTCACAAACGAATTTGCTTCTGAGAGAATTCGAAACAATAGTTTCTTTCTGAGTTCTCAGGTAGATTTATTCAATGGCTTTACAAAATGGCATGCGCGAAATCAGGCCGAAGTCAATTTGGAAGTGACAAAACTTGAAATTGAAAATACCAAGAATGACATCATTTTAAATATAGCTGCTGCTTATTTGAATGTCTTACAGACCAATGAACTTTGGAATATTTCAAAGAATTCGATTGGAGCAACGCAGCTACAGGTTGACCGAATGCAAAAATTGGTTGATGCAGGTCAAGTTGCCATTGGCAATTTATATGATTTACAAGCTCAATTGGCCAGTGAAGAGTTGAACGTTATACAAAATGAAAATGCTTTTATACTTGCCAAATTGACCTTAGCACAGTTGATGCAAATTCCTTCGAATCAAGCCAATGGATTTCAGATTGAAGTGCCAAATTTCGATGATATGGAGGTTAATATGCCAGCTGCAGATGTTGATGTGCTCTATACATCTGCGCAAAGCAATTTACCAGATATAGCCCTGGCCGAAAAAGGAATAGAAAGCACCGAGCTTGGACTTAAAGTTGCTAAAGCGGCAATGATGCCAAGCCTTTCTGCCAGCGGTTCTTTGGGAACAGGGTATTCAGGTAATGCGCAGACCGTTATTGGGGATCCTGATTTGGTGCCTGTGACTATTGGAGTGGTTGACGGAACAACCAACACGGTCAGTACAATAGTTGAACAATTCAGTGATGATGATTTTGCAACCAAGAGTTTTCAGGATCAATGGGAAGACAACTTCAATCAATCGCTTACACTGAGTTTAAACATTCCAATTTTTAATGGACTATCTATAAGAACGGGCATTAAACAACAAGAAGTCAACCTTGAAAGTCAAAAAATTGCACTTGAATTAGCAAAGAACACCCTTTATCAAGAAGTTCAACAGGCCTATACCAATGCCATAGCAGCGTATAAAGAATATCAATCTACAGAAAAGTCGCTGAATGCATTTGAATTGAACTATACCAATGCGGAGAAACGTTTCGAACAGCAAGTCATCAATCCTGTTGATTTTAATGATGCAAGAACTCGTTTTTTAAATGCGCAGACACAATTGGTCTTGTCGAAGTATAATTTCGTTTTTCAAACCAAGATCCTTGACTTTTATCAAGGCAAAGAAATCAAGCTTTAAAATGCCATGGAAAAAAAGAAATCGAACCGAAAATATTGGATCATAGGCGGTGTGCTTATCACCGTTTTGGCTCTTGCTGCCTGGAAGTATGGCCAAAATCAAAACAATGGTATGGAGGTTGATGCAGAGCAGGCAGAACTGAGAACCATCGTTGAAAAAGTATCTGCAAATGGGAAGATTCAACCTGAAATAGATGTGAAAATCACATCTGAAATCAGTGGTAAAATCACAAAAATTTATGTCAAGGAAGGTGATGAGGTGAAAGCAGGGGATATTTTATTGGCGATTAATCCAGATATTCTCGAATCAACCGTGAGTCGTTCGAATGCCAATCTCAATAACTCAAAGGCAGGATTAGCCGCAGCTAAAGCAGCTATGGCTCAAGCGGAAGCTACATTTGTAAATGCCGAAAAAGACTATGATAGGCAAAAAGTACTTTTTCAAGAGAAGGTATTATCAAATGCTGAGTGGGATGCAGCAGTTGCTGCATTTGAAGTTGCCAAGTCTCAGTTAGAAAGCGCCAAGCAGAATGTCAACTCGGCAGAGTATTCGGTTAAAAGCGCTGCAGCAACGCGCAAAGAAGCTTCGGATAATTTGGGAAGAACTAAGATTTATGCTCCTGCAGATGGTATCATTACAGCTCTTCAAGTTGAAGAGGGCGAAACCGTTCTTGGAACCATTCAAATGGCTGGGACTGAACTTATGCGTGTCTCTAAATTAGAGGTAATGGAAGTAGCGGTAGACGTTAACGAGAGTGATATTGTCAAAGTTGAAATGGGTGACACAAGCTTGGTAGAAGTTGACGCATATCGCGATCGCGAATTCAAAGGGATCGTAACAGAAATTGCTAATACGGCAAACAATGCAACCAGCATGATGTCTACAGATCAGGTCACAAACTTTTCTGTGAAGATCAGAATACTCAATGACAGCTATAAAGATTTAATCGAGGAAGGTCAAAATAATATCACGCCTTTTCGCACTGGAATGTCTGCTTCCGTTGATATTCAAACAAATCGAGGAGAGCGAATGCTGACCATTCCTATTGAAAGTGTGACTACTCGAGAAGATAGTACAAAGTTTTCTACGGACAGTAAAGAGCGAATCGAACAGAAAAAGCAAAGAAGAAAAAAGAAAAAGGCAAGCGAAAATCAGGACCCTTTTGAGTGTGTCTTTGTAATCGAGGATGGTGTAGCCGTCTTATACCCTGTTAAAACAGGAATTCAAGACGATAAATACATTCATATATTAAAAGGTATAAAAGAAGGTGATGAAGTCATCACTGGCCCATATACTATCGTCTCAAAAAAATTAGAAAATGGAGAGGAGGTAGATAAAAAGAAAGATGAAGATGAAGAAGAAGGATCTGGCTTTAGTATTTCAATCGAAAGCTAAATGGCGCTGATTCTTTGTGTTGAAACAACTTCTTTAAATTGCTCGGTTGCTGTCAGTCAAGATGGGCAGGCAATTGCTTCTCGTGATCATCAAGAAGCGCAGTTCAGTCACGCGGAAAATTTGAGTGTATTTATTAATGAAGTCATTGAGGAGTCTAAAATGGCTTATGCCGACTTAGATGCAGTATGCATATCTTCTGGACCTGGTTCATACACAGGATTACGTATTGGAACTTCAACTGCTAAAGGCATTTGCTTTGCGCTAGATATTCCTTTGATTGCGCTCAATACTCTGGCAATTATGACCAATCATATTCAAAAAGAAGTACAAGCAGACCTGTATGTTCCTATGGTTGATGCAAGACGCATGGAGGTGTTCACTGGGAAATACAATAGAGAGCTAGAACCGATCGGAGTTTCTGCACCAATGGTATTGGATGAGCATTCTTTTTCAGAAGACTTGAAGACAGAGAACGTACTCTTTTTTGGAAGTGGAGCTGCTAAGTTCAATGAGATCTGTTCGCATGCAAATGCTCGTTTCAATAGCAGTTATGTCAACAGGGCAATTCATATGACAGGACTTGCTGAATTAGCTTTAAAGAATAGCGAGTTTGAAGACTTGGCTTACTTTGAACCCAATTATATCAAAGGCTTTGTAGCCACTGTTCCCAAAGCAAAATTGAATCAATAGAACTCAAAATCATATTTGACTATATGTATGAGGCCCGTTGCCTCCTCTTTAGAGAATGAGGAGCTTAGAAGAGCAGTATTCCGGTCATAGAAGAACTCTTGAAGATTAATTAATTCGTCATTTTTGAAATTTTCAATTCTAACTAATTCTCCAACAGCGTTGTATTTGAAAGAAGTTCTTTTTCGATTTTCTTTTTTCTCTTCAATTTGCAGGAGAAAGCCCTTCTCATCATAAGTGTAAATCGTTTGAATTTGTCTATTTCCTATCAGAAAATTCTCGTTCTCGCTCAACAAAAAGCCATTTGAATCGTATTTTTTGAGAATAGATTTATAGGCTTTTCCATAAGAATTGAAATAAGTGGCTTTCCATTCAGAATCGCTGATATCATTATACTTAATGCGCTCTTCAGAGATGATAGTTTTGAATTCTTGACCCGATAGATCTGAGTAGTACTTTATTTTGGACTTTTTGATTGGACGACCTTTTTCATCGTATTCGTAAGCATCAACAGATTCTCCATTTCGATTGCTAATGCCTTCATTGATCACAAGTTGATTGGCGTATTCGTAAAATTGACATACGGTATCTTGTTGGTCAAAACTGGTGTAGCCAAAATTTTCGAGCATTCCACTTTTTTTGAATTCAAAAAACTCGATGTTTTCAGTGTCACGTATAATATCGTTCCTCTTTTTGAAGGATTTTTTCCCGTTTATTTTTTTAATCCGGTTCTTGGCGATATACTCTTCGTTGAAAATGAGCTTATTGAGATCGTTATCTGGGTCGAATCCCTTTATAACCTGCGCATCAGTTTCAATAAAAAAGAGAATGCAAATGGATAAATAAAGTTTTTTATTGTACAATTTTTATTTGTTTCATGGCCTCTTCAACTTCTGCCACGGGCAGTTGGCAAGCCTTATTTACACACACGAAGATCATTGTTTCTCCCTCAGCATATTTAAACTCGAGAAGGGGTAATTTGCTTTTACCATTTTGATCGGCCAAGAACAAACGATTGGGTACATACTCATTAGAGAATTCGGTCATTATCGTCTCTGCAGCATTTCCGGCAATACAGATTTCATAATAGGGAAACACTTCTTTCATCATTAAAGCCGCCCAATTTGAAAAACCACTTGGATAATTTCCGAAATCACCTTGTAAATTGTTCAACATGGTCAATGCTTTTTGCCCGTATTCTGCTTTGTCCAAAATGAGCCCCAAATCATATAGTCCATGGGCTAAGATTGAATTCGAAGATGGAATAACGTTGTCATAGACTTCTGTTTTTCGAGCGATCAACTCAGGGTCAGTATCAGAAGTGAAGAAAAACATTCCGCTTTCTTCATCATAAAAATGTTGGACGCAATATTGAGCAAGTTTGTCGGCCTCATTGATCCAGACTTCATCAAAGGTGCTTTCATATAAATCAAGAAAGGCAACAATTGTATTGGCATAATCCTCTAGATACCCGTTGATACTTGATGTGCCTTTTTTGTAGGAGTGAAAAAGCGATCCATCTTTTTTCACTTGCTTATTCAATATGAATTGGGCATTTTTCAATGCTACATTTTTATATTCTTCATCACCAAAAACACGATATGCATCGCAATACCCTGAGATCATTAATGCATTCCAAGAGGTAAGTGTTTTATCATCCAAACCTGGACGTTCTCTATTTTCTCGATAAGCCAGCAGCAGTTTTTTCACTCTATTCAAGTCGGCTTGAAAATCTTCAAGCTCAATTCCCTTAGATGCGGCAAAGTCCTTTGGAGATTTATCATTCAAAAGAATATAATGACCTTCCCATTTTCCTTTGGGGTTCACATTGTAAAAGTCCTTAAACCAATTGAAATCTTCACCTAACAAGGTATCTAATTCCATTTTATCCCATATATAAAATTTGCCTTCTTCACCTTCACTATCTGCGTCCAGAGCTGAATAAAATTCACCATCCGGGCCGGTCATTTCGCGTTTCACCCATTCAAGACTTTCTTTGACTATGCTCTTGTACAAGGGATCTTTGAAATTTTGATATGCCTGGGCATAAAGTGAAACCAGTTGTCCGTTATCGTAAAGCATCTTTTCAAAGTGCGGAACTTTCCAACTATAATCCGTTGAATAGCGCGCGAATCCTCCTCCAATTTGATCGTAGATTCCACCCAAAGCCATTTTGTCTAAGGTTGTTTTGACGTAGTCTTTTAAGTCAGCGTCCCCGGATGTAATTGCGTATTTTAAAAGGAAATTATAATTGGATGGCATTGGGAATTTAGGCTGACGATTAGGGCCTCCTTCTTTTCGGTCAAAAGAATTTTGCCAAGCATCCACCATGACGTTTAAAGTGCTTGTTTCAAAATTCGCTTCAGCTGTATTTTTTATAATGGCTTCTGAACTCTGCACACCTTCGGTCAACTTGTCTGCATACTCAATTATCTTATCAGGTTCATTGAGCCATAAGCTATCTAGTTGCGCCAGCATATTGGTCCATTGCTCTTTTGGATAATAAGTCCCACCCATAAAAGGCTTTCCTTCTGGCGTTACAAAACAATTCAAGGGCCATCCTCCATTTTGTCCCATCAGTTGAACTGCATTCATATATACTTGATCTACATCAGGACGTTCTTCGCGATCAACTTTGATTGATACAAATCGCTCATTCATGATTTTCGCTACGCTATCATCTTCAAAGCTCTCCCGTTCCATGACATGACACCAATGGCAAGCTGAATAGCCAATGCTGATTAGTACCAATTTATTTTCTGCTTTTGCTTTTTCAAATGCTTCATCTCCCCAGGGGAACCAATCCACTGGATTATATTGGTGCTGAAGCAGATAGGGAGAAGTTTCTTTGGCCAACCTGTTTTGGCGATGTCCATTATCGTGCATGGCGTCTGAAGTATTTTGATTGCATGATGGAGCGATGAGCAAAAAAGATAAGAGGTACAGTACGATCAGCTTAAGTGCTTTCATGCCGAAAATTACATTGATTTGACATTACAAAAACCCAAAAATGAAGGTTTTATTCATTTTAATTTTTTCATTAACCGTTCAATAGGCTATTGCTTATCTCCAAGTCTTCTTCAAGCTCAAAATCTACTTTCCGACTAAAGAACAAAAAGGTCTTACCTTTTACATATCCTTTGACTTTGCCTTTGACCTTTCCAGTTAATGCGGCCTGTAACAGAATAGGAAGGATTTCATTTTGTGATTTTAGTTTATCACTTTTAATCGTGAAGGAATGACTCGCTGTGGTTTTTCTCTTCAATTTAACATTCGAGTCAATTTTTGCCTTGGAAATGAATCGATCATTAACATAAACATCAAAATCAGAATCGCTCACTGAGATAGTAAAAGAATTGGGATTAGATATTTTCGCAGTGACATCAATCACAATGCCATCAGCTGAAAATTGTTGCAACTTTAATTTTTCTATTTCAATCAGCTCGATTTCCTCAACTTGGCAGCTGCTCAGAAAAATTAAACTGAATAGTGCCAGCCATAAACTAGATCTCTTTAATACTCCATCACCTTTCATATGCTATTCCTTTTACAATCAACTCGATAATTCATCAAAATATTTGAAGAACATTGGAATTGTTTCAATCCCCTTATAGAAATTGAACAAGCCATAATGTTCATTCGGTGAATGTATATCATCAGAATTCAGGCCAAAACCCATCAATACTGTTTTTAAACCCAGTTCTTTTTCGAAAAGTGCGACTATAGGAATGCTTCCACCACCTCTTGTTGGGATAGGTTTTTTCCCAAAAGTGTCTTCCATGGCTTTCGAAGCAGCTTGGTAAGCAATGCTATCAGTAGGGGTAACGGCCGCCTCTCCACCGTGCAAGTCATGTACTTTTACATCTACATATGGGGGGGCAATGGCTTTGAAATGCTCTGTGAATAGCGCAGCAATTTTGTTTGAGTCTTGATTTGGAACCAGACGCATGGAAATTTTAGCATAGGCTTTTGAAGGTAAAACTGTTTTTGCTCCTTCACCGGTCCAACCGCTCCAAATTCCATTGACATCTAATGTAGGTCGAATTGATGTCCGTTCTGTTGTTGTATAACCGTCTTCCCCCTTAACTTCCTTGATTCCAAGCCCTGCTTTATAGTCTTCCAACGAGAACGGGGCTTCATTCATAGCTTTGCGTTCTTCAGAAGAAATTTCAGATACATCATCATAAAACCCATTCACGGTAATTCTTCCTTTTTCATCATGAAGAGAAGCTATCAACTGACAAAGCACATTGGCCGGATTTGCAACCGCACCACCATAGACCCCCGAATGAAGATCTTTATTCGGCCCAGTCACTTCAACTTCCATATAGGCTAGGCCTCTTAATCCTACTGTGATCGAGGGAGTGTCATTGGCAATAATTGAGGTGTCAGAAACCAAAATTACATCAGCCTTGAGCAGTTCTTTCTTCTCTTTTACAAACCATTCTAAATGCTCCGAGCCCACTTCTTCTTCACCCTCGATCATGAACTTTACATTACAAGGCAAATTATTTGTATTCATCATGGATTCAAAAGCTTTGATATGCATATACATTTGGCCTTTGTCATCACAAGCTCCTCGTGCGTATATTTTGTCATTTTTTATAACTGGTTCAAAAGGAGGGCTGTCCCATAACTCGAGTGGATCTGGAGGTTGCACATCATAGTGTCCATAAACCAAAACAGTTGCCTTGTTTGGGTCCACAATCTTTTCTCCATAAACTACTGGATAACCAGGTGTATCAAACACCTGAACATTATCAGCTCCGGCAGCACTTAAATGCTCTGCTATTGATGCTGCGCACGACTTTACATCATCTGCATATTGGGGGTCTGCCGAAATGGAAGGAATTTTAAGCAAATCCATTAATTCATTTAAAAATCGTTCTTTATGTTGTTCCAAATAATCTACTGTGCTCATTTCAAGAATTTTAAGGGCTGTAAATATAGTATTCTAAGTATTGACTAAGAATCTAATTTTATGTACTTTTTAGTATTCAAAAACTTTAGGGAAAAAGGAGGCCAATAGGTACATAATTCGTCAATTTGATAAGTATTTGTATTTTTATGAATTGACTCAGGTAAAAACCAAAACAAAGATGAAAAAATTACTACTTGTTGTCGCAGCTGTTGCTGGTACATTCCTTTCACATGGCCAGCTAGTCGTAGAGAATACCCAAACGGTTGAATGGTATGTTCAAAACGTCTTGGTGGGATCGGGCGTAACAGTGTCTAATGTAACATTTACGGGCTCTCCGGAGCAGTTCGGATATTTTGATGCTACTAATGCGAGTATAGGAATCGATAACGGTCTTACCTTGTCTTCAGGAGATATAACTGAAATGATTGGGCCTGCATCTGATGCTTTTGCAGGAACTATTTTAAGTAATCCAGTTGGAGGCGATCCCGATTTATTGGCCGTTGCACAATCTGTTACAACAAACCCTTCTGCCGCAGGTATTAATTCAACCAATGATGTAGCGATTCTAGAATTTGACTTTATTCCAAATGGCGACACCATTCGATTTGATTTCGTTTTTGCCTCTGATGAGTATACTACCTGGATCAATACTGTATTCAATGATGCCTTTGGCTTTTTTGTTTCGGGCCCAGGAATAACAGGGCCTTTTACGAGCCCAGCTGGTTTCCCAGGTGGTTCGGTTAATGTGGCTAATGTTCCAGGAACAGATATTCCAATTACAATTAGTACGATTTACGATGATCCAGGTGGATCTACTCCACCTCAAATGAATGAACAGTATTACATTGATAATACGGGAGACTTAACACACACACATAATGGATTCACAACACCTATTACTGCAGAATATGTTGTACAGTGCGGACAGACCTATCACTTCAAATTTGCCGTAGCTGATTGTCAAGACAGTTTTTTGGCAACAAGTGTATTTCTAGCCGAAGGAAGCTTTGAAAGTTCTGAAGCCATTTTGGCACAATTGAGCTTGCCTATTGGTTTAACCGACACTTTATTGTATGAGAATTGCGGAAATGGAGAAA
Source organism: Bacteroidota bacterium (assembly GCA_039028335.1). Lineage (GTDB taxonomy): Bacteria > Bacteroidota > Bacteroidia > Flavobacteriales_D > JABDKJ01 > JABDKJ01. The sequence continues at coordinate 11,283 of JBCCIF010000006.1, read as the reverse complement.
TCGTGTTCACGCGATTTTCAAATATTGATAACCCTTCTGTGGTCGAATTAGAAATAACTGGAATAGCAGACAATGGTGTTGACTATACCTTTATCCCCAACGAAGTTATTTTTCAAGCCGGTGACAGTACAGCATCTCTTAATATTTCTGCATTCCCAGATGGAGTGCTAGAAGGGTTTGAGAATGTTGTCATTGAAATGACCAATACGCAAACAGCATGTGGAATTGCCGTCACATCAAGTTTCTCCTTCAGTGTGACCGATGATCCCGAACCTTTGGGACTTGTAGTACAGGATTATAATATCGATTGTGGAGATGAAATTCAGCTTGGTGGTGTGTTAACCGGTGGCTATGGAGTTTACGACTATACCTGGTCGGCATTGGATATTGAATCATCACTTGTAAATCCTTCAACGGTAGAAGATTCCTCGATATATGTCTCACCTGGAATTACTACGACCTATATCCTGCATGTTGCTGATACATGTAACGCGGGAGAAATAATGGATTCGATCATTGTCAATGTGCCTGAGTATCCGCCTGTTGATGTAGACTTGGATGATATTGTTGATATGATATGTCTCCAACAGCTCAACCTCGCTCCAAATAGCGTGACTGGAGGAGACGGTGTTTATGTTTATGAATGGGTAGAAAATGGTGATTTGCTCGCAAACACCTACGATATTTTATATACTGCAGGAGTGAGTTCAGACTTATTTTTCACTGCAACTGATCAATGTGGTTTTTCGGATACCGATACCTTGCATGTAGCCGTTCCAGAAATCCCGATAGTTTTAGATATGTCACCGGATACAGCAATTTGCCTGGGTGATTTTGCAAGTATATCTGGGGTTCCAAGCGGTGGAGAACCACCATTTTCTTTTGAATGGTTGCATAATGGCAGTACGTTGGAGTCCATTGATGTCAATCCACAAGAAACTACGACCTATATCTTGAGAGTTACAGATTTGTGTACCGCATTTTTAGATAATGATGTAACAGTCCGTGTTGAAGATGTGAACGCAATGTTTTCCGTAACGGTTACTGATCCATACGGTGTAGTCTTGCACAATGGAACGAATGAGAACAGTATATCGGCTAGTGAGATTCAATATTTTTGGGATTTAGACAATGGGTTATTATTCAACACAGAAGATGTTGAACATACATTCTCTGATTTTGATTCGCATTATATCTTATTAACTGCAGTCAACGATATAGGATGCCGTGACACGGCAAGTTTTACAACAATCCCCCCTGCAGTTCTTTATATTCCAAATAGTTTCTCACCGAATGGAGATGGCATAAATGACCACTTTGGTGCAGTAGGAAATGAAATCGAGGATTTTGAAATGATCATCTTTAACAGATGGGGACAACAAGTCTTTTATTCGAACGATATCAATGAGCATTGGAACGGAGAAGGAAGGTTGAATGAAGACTATTATGCCGGTATGGGTGTCTATACATTCAAAATTTCAGGCCGCGGTACGCAGAAAGAGCGCTTTAATTATGAGGGTAAATTAACCCTGATTAGATAAGTTGTAAATCTTATTTTCTTCTAAATTATTAAGACAAAATGAATAGAATTGTCATGGTATTGATGATGTCTTTAGGCATCAATTCGCTTTATTCCCAGCTAGTTGTAGAAAGTCTAAATACAGTAGAAGATTATGTGCAAAATGTTCTCCTTGGAGAAGGAGTCAATGCTTCGAATATCACATTCAATGGGATGCCTGCAAATGAAATTAATTTGCAATGCGGTTTTTTCAATAGTGTGAATTCCAATGTCGGAATTGATTCAGGTTTAGTAATGGCCACTGGAGATATTCAATTATGTGTAGGACCCAATAATACTGGAAACTTCACTTTGGCCCCACCAGTGAGTGTTGACGGTGATGACGATCTAGAAGAGATTGCCGGAATTCAAGTAAACGATGTAGCTATATTAGAATTTGATTTTATTCCATCTTCGGATACCTTAGAATTTAATTATGTTTTTGGTTCAGAAGAATACCTGGAATGGGTAGGATCGATCAATGATGTTTTCGGCTTTTTTCTTTCAGGGCCTGATATTACTGGTCCTTATTCTTCTCCACCTCAGTTCAATGGTTCGGAGAACATTGCCTTGATTCCAGGTACGACAGATCCAGTTTCTATATTTTCTGTGAACGATACATCGAATCCTGATTTTTATGTGAATAATGAAATCAATACAGGTGGCACGGAGGTTCAGTTCGATGGTTTGACTGTTGTATTGACCGCTGTGGCTGCTGTGACCTGTGGCGAATTGCACCACATTAAACTTGCTATTGCAGATGCATCAGATGATATACTTGATTCAGGGGTCTTTTTGGAGGCGGGTTCTTTTCAAAGTATTCCGGATGAATTAGTTCTGGATTCTTTCTTTGAATTAGGTATAGTTGAAACAAGCGGTAATTGCGACACTTCCTTTTCGAATTTTAGCAGACAATGCGCAGCTGACTCTATCTATTTCATATTAAAATTTCAAGGGGATGCCGAGCAGGAAATTGATTATCAAATTTTTAATGTTCCGGATACCATATTGATGGTGCCACAAGTTTTTGCGCACAATTTCGGGATTCTCGCTTTGGCAGATGGCATTCAGGAAGGAGATGAAGAGATTGAAGTGATTCTGTGCTCTTCTTCTGATGCAGCAGGTCCATTTCTACCCCAGGATACTGCAACAATAAATATCATAGACGAGTTCATCTTACCTATTGAGACACAGGATATTAATTTGATTTGTCCAATTGATGAAGTCATCATTTTGGCTGAGGCCACTCAGGGAGTTCCTGTGTTTGAATACACCTGGGAGAATTCTTCTGGTGACGAAATTGGGGAAGGACCGATATTGACAGTACCTGTGCCGAGTACTTCTGCACAATATACCGTTTCGGTAATTGATTTTTGCGGATTTACAGGAGATGCCACAGTGACAGTCACAAATAACATTCCACCTGATCCTTCCGTTTCGATTTCTGACAATGGAGAACCCTTTTGTCCAGGTGCTGGATTTCCCTTACAAGGAAATATTCAAGATGGAACCCCAGGCTTTACCTATTTTTGGTTACCAACTGGAAGTATGGCAGACACGACAACCATAACACCACCATTGGGCAGTTTAGGGCCTTATCCTGTTTCTCTGGTCGTTACGGATTTTTGTAATCGTGTGGCTGAGATTTCTATGGAATACATTCCTCCACTTCCTCCAGATGCACAATTAGGTTTGAATGATTTCTTATGCTTAGGAGATCCACTCAGTCTTCAAACCACTATCGCTGACGGAACAGGAACACCTCCGTATAACTTTTTGTATTTGGATGTAACCAATGGAGGAATTCTTAATCCCGATTTCTATAGTTCTTCTAGCGGTATTGGAGAAATTCCCAATTTGCCTTTAGGTACCCAGGAAATTCAAGTTATTGTGACTGATTTTTGTCAGCAATTTGACCCCATTTATACCGGTTTTGATTCTGATACTTTGGAAACAATTACATGCTTTATTCCCAATGTGATTACACCAAACGGAGATAATCAAAATGATGCGTTTATTGTATTTGAAATGCTGAGTAGAGATGGGACGCTTCACATTTATAATCGATGGGGTGCAGAAATCTTAGAAACACGAGAGAATTCGTGGGATGGCGAGGATTACCCAGGTGGAACTTATTTTTATGCAGTTGAATTCGATGACGGATCGGAGTCTAAATCAGGTTCATTCACATTGCTGAAATAAGACGGATTCACTTATTATCATTTTTCTGAAATAGTAAATGGAGCTTTTTTTGCGAAAATAGAAAGGCAAAAAATGTCATTTTTTTCCAATCGGAAATTATTTACAATTAACTATTTTAGCAGAATAAATAGATAATATGAGAAAACTATCTCTGAGCATCATAGGGCTATTCATCTTTACTTTCAGCTATTCTCAAATCGAAACGGATACAACATTGACCATGGAGGAAATGGTTTTTGATTATTTGTTAGGTGAAGGTGTGACAGCAAGTAACGTTTCTTTTACGGGTTTGAAAGGTCAATTTGGTTTTTTCAATGGACAAAATACTAACCTTGGCGTAGATTCGGGAATTGTCCTTTCTTCAGGAATGATTGAATACAATGCGCCAGCTTTTGGGCTTTTGGGAAATGCAATTGATCAATATGCAGGACAAAATATTAATGGCCCAGGAGATCCAGATCTTTTGACCATTGCCCAATCTGTAGAAACGAATCCAGCCGCTGGTCAGATTAATAATACGCAAGACGTAGCTATACTTGAATTTGATTTCGTACCAGCGGGTGATACGATTCGCTTCAATTTTGTATTTGGTTCAGATGAATACAATACCTATATCAATTCTCAATTTAACGATGTATTTGCATTCTTGATTAGCGGTCCCGGTATTTCTGGTCCTTATGCGGCTCCCGCTGGTTTTCCAAATGGAGCGGCAAATTTTGCAAATGTACCGGGTACAGACCCACCTCTTCCAATAACGATTAGTACGATTTATGAAGATCCTACACAAACGCCTCCAGCATTGAATGAAGAGTATTATATCAACAATGATGGCGGAGCTGGGCATACTTTGAATGCCTTTACAACAAAAATTGAAATCATTGCTGCTGTAGAGTGCACAGAGACTTATCACTTCAAATTTGCAATCGCTGATTGCCAAGATGGGTTTTTAGCGACATCTGTATTTTTAGAAGCAGGATCTTTTTCATCCGTGCCAGATGCCTTGACACTAAATTCCTTTTTCCCAGGTGGATTGGTTGAGTTAAGTGATAATTGTGATTCTTCATTTGCGAATTTTAAGAGATTGTGTGCCGCTGATACAGGATTTTATCAAATTAAGTTGCAAGGGGATATCGATCCCGCAACGGATTTAGTTGTGAGCAATTTACCGGATACAATAATATTGTTGCCAGGAGTCTATCAACATGACTTTGGAATAAATGCTATAAATGATGGAATTGAAGAAGGAGAAGAGGTAATTGAAGCAATTTTGTGCTCAGCCGATTCAGAGAATGGGCCATTCTTGCCACAGGATACGGCCTATATTAGCATTTTTGATGAGAATGTGCTTCCAATAGCATCTCCGGATATCAATTTAATATGTCCGGCTGATGAAGTCATCCTGATAGCAGAGGCCTCGCAAGGATTACCAGCTTACGATTATACCTGGCTGAACTCTGCAGGTGATGAAGTGGGCTCGGGGCCAATACTCACGGTTCCTGTTCCAACCGAATCAGCTCAATATACAGTTGGCGTTATTGATCTTTGTGGATTTACTGGCGATAATCAAGTTGTAATTACCAACAGCATACCTCCTGACCCTACAGTTTCTATTGGAGATAATGGTGAACCCTTTTGTCCAGGAGCTCCTTATCCGCTTCAGGCCAATATTCAGGATGGAACACCCGGTTTTACCTACTCTTGGTTACCCACTGGCGATTTAACTGATACAACAACGATAACTCCTCCGCCAAGCAGTCTAGGAGGATTTCCAGTTACTTTGTTCATTACCGATTTCTGTAACCGTGTGGCTGAAGCGACAATTGAGTATTTGCCGCCATTGCCTCCTCAACCTGTATTGGAATTTAGTGAGATTCTTTGCTTAGGTGACCCCTTGGCCTTGGAGACAACAATTGCTGAAGGAACAGGAACTCCGCCATATAATTTCCTTTATTTGGATGTAACCAATGGAGGAATAATTGACCCGGATTTTTATAGCGCAACAAGCAGTCTCGGTGAAGTACCAGATTTGCCATTAGGAACGCAAGAAATTCAGGTTGTAGTGACTGACTATTGTCAAGAATTTGATCCTATTTATGCGGGCTTTGATGGAGACACATTAGAGACCATAACCTGTTTCATTCCGAATGTGATCACGCCAAATGGAGATAGTCAGAATGATGTATTTCAGGTGTTTGAGATGTTAAGCAGGGCCGGCACTCTGCATATTTTCAACCGTTGGGGTGCGGAAGTGCTTGAGTCTCGCGAAAATACATGGGATGGTGCAGATTATCCTGGAGGAACGTATTTTTATGTTGTTGAGTTCGATGATGGAACAGAATCCAAATCGGGGTCCTTCACCATGTTAAGAAGCAATTAAGTTATAAGATATTTATTCAAGTAAAGATGCCCCGGTCATTTCTAATGGCTGGGGTATTTTCATTATAGAAAGTATGCTAGGAGATACATCAGCTAATATGCCGTTCTGAATGCTTTTAAAAGACTCTCCTAGATAAAATATCGGTACAGGATTTGTAGTATGAGCGGTATGTGGACTTCCGTCTTCATTTCTTGCTAAATCCGCATTTCCATGATCCGCGATGATTATGCATTCATATCCCTTGGACCGAGCTAATTCAGCTACTTTCTTGCATTGCTGATCTGTTGTTTCTACGGCCTTAACAATGGCTTCAAAATCTCCAGTGTGTCCAACCATGTCGGGATTGGCAAAATTCAGGCAAATGAAATTGGGCTCTTTTGTTTGAATATGCTCACAGACCTTATCGGCCAATTCTTCAGCACTCATTTCAGGCTGTAAATCGTAAGTAGCTACTTGAGGAGAATTGGCCATGATTCGTTCTTCTTTATCAAATTTCTCTTCTCTGCCTCCTGAAAAAAAGAAAGTGACATGAGGATACTTTTCTGTTTCTGCAGCGCGCAGTTGAGAACTCCCATTTTCAGAAACCACTTCTCCTATTGTATTGATCAAATTTTCTTTGTCGAACATCACATGCACATTGACGAAATCTTCATCGTATCGTGTCATGGTTACATAATGCAAGTCAATGCTGCACATATTATTTTCAGGAAAGTTTTCTTGAGTCAGAGCACGACTAATCTGTCTGCAGCGATCCGTTCTAAAATTGAAACAAAGCACCACATCTCCTGCTTGAATCCTTGCTATAGGAATATCATTTTTAGTGAGGCAAATAGGTTCGATGAACTCATCTGTAATTCCATTGGAATAAGAAGTCTGTATGGATGATAATGCATCCTCACTTTTATGGCCTTCTCCATTTGTCAGGAGACTATAGGCCTTTTGGATACGTTCCCATCGTTGATCTCTATCCATCGCGTAATATCGTCCAACAATACTGGCCAATTCACAGTTTTTACCCTCAAGGTGATTTAATAGATTATCAATATACTTTTTCCCTTTTTCGGGACTTGTATCCCGACCATCGGTAAAGGCGTGAATAAATGATTTTTTAAGTCCTTCTTTTTCAAGAATATCAACAAGATGATGCAAATGCGCTTGGGAAGAATGAACGCCTCCTTCCGATACCAGTCCGATGAGATGAAAGGCACAATTTTGCTTTTTGGCATAGTCGATCGCCCTTTTCAGCTCTTCATTTTCAGCAAGAAGCCCATCTTCGCATGCTTTATTGATCTTTGCCAAATCTTGATAAACAATTCTGCCTGCCCCGATATTTAAATGACCTACTTCCGAATTTCCCATTTGTCCTACAGGCAGACCAACATGTTCTCCATGCGTCAATAATTCTGCGTTAGGAACAGTGTCGTACAAGCCAGAAATGAATGGTGTTTTTGCATTGTAAATAGCATCATTTGCATCTTTATTCCCATGTCCCCATCCATCTAATATTATTAAGGCCGTTTTCTTTCCGTTCATCTTGCTAAGAAAATGAAAAATTGGAAATTCCTTAGACATGAAATAAAACTGAAAGAAAAATTTCTCTTTTGGTCTTGCACTGCGTTTATTCTTCGATATTAATGAGGTGAAAAATTGCGCCTTAACCATACTAGCACTTTTCATTGCATTTCTCGTTCAGTCACAAACAGCTGCGCCATGTTTTACACCCACTGCCTTTGGGGAATTGAATATTAACAATGTTCGTACAATTGTTTCCAGTGCTGGAAATTTTGGAAGGGACAGAACGAATGGTCCAGGAGGACCGGGATATGAAGTGCCTAAGGGAAGTGGGATACATCCAATTTTTGATTCAGGTTTTTGGATTGCAGGAACTACTGAAAGTGGGATTCCTCTGGCAAGTGGTCAAGTTTATCGACAGAGTGGAGTAGATTTTTGGCCAGGACCTATCTCGGATAATGGAGCGATTCCAGTTGAAGGACAGAAGTGCGAAGAGTATGATCGCGTCTGGTCAATTTATAGGTGGGAGGTGGATCGACACCGTCTCTATTTTGATCGTCTAGAGCAGGATCAAATAAGCAACACATTTACTGCCAATCAATTTCCCTTTCAAAACGGCTACCGCATACCCGAAGATATTATAGAATGGCCGGCACATGGAGAAGTATCGATAGGTGAATCTTGGGAATTGGCACCTTACATTGATCGGAATGACAATGGATATTATGATCCAGAGAAGGGAGATTACCCAGCCTTCTATTATCCAGAGTTTGGACTAATGGACATCGAATATTACTTACTTGGTGATCAAATCACTTGGACAATTTACAATGATATTGCTCAAGTACAATCTCAATCTGGAGGAGAACCTGTGAAAATTGAAGTTCATGAAATGCGTTATGCTTTCTATGGATCAGAACATTTAAGTAATTCCACTTTTTCAAGACATAAGATCGAATCCAGAAATTCACAAGAACTAAAGAATGTCTCATTTGCATATTGGACGGATACTGACTTAGGGTGCTTTGGTGATGACTACATAGGCTGTGATGTTCAGCGGGATTTGGGATATTCTTATAATGGAGATCTATTGGACGAAAACTGCTCAGGATCTTTGGGATATGGCACCGAGTTAGGGGTTTTTGGAGTTGATATATTGAAAGGTCCTAAGGCAGACCATTTTGATGGAATGGACAATGACAAAGATGGCATTGTAGATGAATCAAATGAATTCTGTTCAATGAACAGGTTTATTTTCCCAACTGGTGATATTTTCACTGAACTGCCATACAATGACCAGACCTTTTATAATTATACAATAGGAAAATGGAATCACGGATTACCAATTACTTTTGGAAATTTTGGAACCAGTCAAGCAGGTATTCCGTGTAGATATTTTTTTCCAGGAGAAACTGACCCATTCTTTTTTGGCACCAATGGTATAGATCCAGGATTTATTTGGACGGAAGAACAAACAGGTAGTACTCCTTCAGATAGGCGTTTTGTTCAAACAAGCGGGCCGTTTACACTTGCCTATGGTAAACGATTGTCAATTCACAAGGCATTTGTTTTTTCGAGAAAAGATTCAGAAGCGGATTCATTGGGTCTGATAAAGTTTTTTGAAGCTGATGATCAGATTCAAGACTATTTCGACTCCAGCTTTGAGAATCTTCCTTGTCAACCCGTTGCTGCCAGGTTTGAAAAAGAGCAAAGGGGCAAGGTTTTTGATTTTGCTTATCCCTACGAAGCCGCTGCATGTGAATGGAATTTTGGAGATGGACGATCTGCGAATGGGCGTTTTGCTTCGCACAAATTCAGAGACTATGGGTTTTTTGAAATCTGCATGACGGTTGAGAATTGTGGAGAAAGTTTGACCTACTGCGATAGTATATACATTAGCCCAAGTCTGTTTATGCAGCCTATTGCCTTGGAAAGGATTTCAGGACAAGGAAATGGCGGAAATGAATTGTGTATAGAAGGTGATCGAAGCTCACTTTTTTCAGAACCCTATTTTATGTCAAGGCTGCAGTATAAAGCGGGTCATTCACCCATTAATGTTTATGTTCCCGACCCGCTCTGCTATGTTCCAGGAGACTATGCGTTGGCTTTTGACAGCGTAGGTATGAATTCGAATTGGAAATTGTGGAAAGTAGGTGAAGTGGACACCATTTATTCCCAGGACACCCTGGGAATTATCAATAATCAATTCATCCCTGAGTACGGAATCATGGTCTCTGCCCAACAATTTGAAGAAACGGACGTGGAATCTGTTCTTCCTATCCATTTTTCAATTGAATTTGAAGATGAAGAAATGCAATGGCTTGATTTTATTCCCGATAAGGACGGGATTACTTTTCAAAATTGGATTAAATCAGGCGCTGCAATTATGGACGATCTTTCCAGCACAGATATTTGGGAGCCTGCATACAACGACTATTCAGGAAAGGATAATACAGAAATTTTTGAAAATAACGAAGCCAAGGGATGGTCGCCATTTTATATGTCAGCCAGAAACAATGCTGGCCCCAGTTCAGAGGTGTCTGCGAATAATTTGACTTCCGCCCATAGCTTAACGGATCATCAAGATTTACATAGTTTCGAATTGGTATTGACCCCAGATAAGAGTAAGTGGAGTAGATCCATTGTCTTCGAACTTTGTGATGAACCGGATTTATCATTCGGCAATGCGGTTAAATTAACTCCTCGTTTACACCCGAGCAAAGATATCTTTGGTAATTCTGGAACACCAGAAGCTACAATGAATGGTGCCCAGGAATTCGGGATGTCATGGTTTCCAGGTTATGCAGTCGATTTAGAAACGGGTTTACGTTTGAATATTGCATTTGGCGAGAATTCCTGGTTGGCAGGAGAGAATGGTTATGATATGCTTTGGAACCCGACCACCGAGTTGTTCAATCAAACGGGTGAAGCACGATTTGGAGGCATGCACTATATCTATCTTTTCCGAAGTGACTCATTGAAGCAAATGTCTGCTGACCGAATTCCGCATTATGATGCATCTCAATTGCTGTATGAATATGTGTATTTGAATCCATCTTCTACAAATTTTAGGCGCGCATTCAGAGCTGCCTCATGGGTGGGGCTGCCCATTTTGAATGAGGGTTATGAAATGTTGCCCATAGAAGAAGGCTTAATACCCACAGAAACCCGGATTAGAGTGAATGTTGCTAAACCCTATGCCCAGTTCAATACGAACGATAGCCTTTTGAATAAAGGCATGCCCCTTTATTATTTCTCACTCGAAGATGGATTGAATGGCATATATATTCAGAATGAGATTGAAGACTGTTTTGATATCTATCCCAATCCATCTAGTGGCAACTTTACACTTGATCTCAGAGATTTGGAAGATGGCATTTGGAGAATGGAGATGTACAATGAAAAAGGACAGAAGGTAAGGAGTGAAGAACTCATGCAGAAGATAGAGCAATTTCAATTCGACCTCAGCGCGGGTCTTTATTTAGTTTTTATCTCCAATGCCGAGAGAATTCTTTGCACCAAGAAAATAGTGATTCGCTGATTAGACAGGTAACTTTGGGATTACAATTTTTACTGTATTTACTATCATCGATTTATTAAGGATTAAATTCAGATAGAAATCATAAAAGTTACG
>JBCCIF010000005.1:0-60999 GCA_039028335.1 Bacteroidota bacterium | reverse complement strand
CTGCCTTCTAAGCAGACGGTCCCAGGTTCGAATCCTGGCGCGATCACTTGGTGATCAAAAAAATCTTTGAAGGCTGAAGAGAAAAAACTGAAAGCTAGCATTCAGTTTTTTAAGCGAAAGGCTTCATTTTTTTGATCCATTCCTCGGAGAAGCCGAGGATCAATGAAATTAATCCCAAAGGGGATTTTCAAGGGATATTGAAATATTAGCATGTTTTGATTCATTCCTTGGAGAAGCCAGGGATGAATGAATAATGAAAACGGAAGGAAAAAGGAAACTATTTTTTATTGCATCCGTTCATTAAAAGTCATTTATTTGCATTCCATTTTTTGGAATACAAATACGGGGTGTAGCGTAGCCCGGTTATCGCGCCTGCTTTGGGAGCAGGAGGTCGCAAGTTCGAATCTTGCCACCCCGACAAAGAAAAGCCTTTCACGTAGTGAAGGGCTTTTTTATAGCTCAAATTGAAGCTTGCTTGAAAATTTGGGCTACAGAAAAAGACCAAGAGCGCAGCGAATAAGGCTTTTCATTGAATCACCCCTTCCTCAAGATCACCGCAGGTAATCTTGCTTGAAAATTTGGGCTATAAAATTTAAGAGGCACTATTGAATTCAATTTGCCCAATCCTCCTCTTTATTCAATCCTCTATGAGTGAATTTGTATATTTCCGCTTTCAAAAAGGATGAAGAGTTTATTGAAAGATACATTTGACAGAATATACATCTATCGGTTTGAGGTATTTTTCATTATTCAGCTTTTAATCTTATTCGGTTCCATCATTGTTCCTCAGACAATTCACGAAGAGACGCTGCTTCCATTGCTCTTTTTGCTCAACATAGGAATTGGTATAATTCTGATCCATAAGTCAAAGAGACTCATGTGGTTTTGTATTCTTCTTTTTCTGGTGTCAGTCATATACTTTGGGAAGGCCATGCTGTCAAGGCAGGAAGATGATGGCATTTTGATTCGACTTTTGATCTATTCCATTTTCTATTTGATCGTGACTTGGAATATTATACGAGAAATATGGAGCATGAAGAGTGTAGACAGAAACGTTATTTTCGGACTAATGAGTGGATATATCTCATTAGGATTCTTGGCATTCTTTCTCTTCATGGCCATTGAATTGCTTCATCCGGGTTCTTTCGTTGGAAAGGTGCTCGAATCAGAAGAGTTTGCTTTACGTGTAGATGGAATTATGTATTATGCATACATCACATTAATGACTATTGGCTACGGTGAAATTATTCCGGCAACCACAGTTGCACAAAAAGCTGCGGTGCTCGTTGGTCTGGCCGGTCAGTTCTATTTGGTCATCATTACTGCAGTTGTGATCGAGAAATACATGTATTCAAGACATCAAAACGAAGGTGATGTTTGAAAGCTAAATGCTATTTGAATACAGCATTCATGTGATTATCCAATTTGTTACGCGTTTTCGATGAGGTGATTTTATCCTTTTAAAAAGTTGATTTAATCGAATATTTTTCCTCAAAACATATGCTATGCTTAAAACTTTACAAATGGAAACTTAGTTTCTCTTTTCAAAAGTATTGAATTAGATACCTAAGACTTCTCAGTAGAAAATTATACTAAGGGATTCTAGAAAAACTAATTTTCGATTATCTACATAACTATAGTCATTAATAACCAGTAAAAACCTTTGGATACGATTAACTGAGAATTACATTTGAAGACTTATCTCTATAATCTTGTGAGGGAACAGCAAGAAAACATTTTATCAAAATTCAAGGAATTTTGGGACAAGTACATTCGCGATTTGGAAAAAGAAGAAGTAGTTGATCTTTTTCCTGATTCGTTTACCAATACCTTTCCATTTCACGGCAGGTTTTCCTTTTTTGTTGATTTGAGTAATAACCGTGTTTTTAACATGTGTGGCTTCGAAGAGACACTTGGCTACAAAGAGGAAACATGGAATGTTGATCATTTACTTTTTTCGGATTTCATTCATCCAGATCATCTGATTCATTTCTACTCTATCATCAGAAGTACATTAGAATTTGATTTTTCGAAATACAAACACAATCCGGTTTCTATTCACTTTAAATTAATGGTCAAAAGTAAAAGTGGTGAATACCTAAAGTTCTTCGTTTCCTCTGGGCCTACCCTTGTAGCGAAAAGCAATGGTGCTTTTGCAGGAGGATATTACGAATGTACATTGGTACACGGGATGGCAGACTCCTTTAATTTTGGTTGGGACATTACCGGTGATCCAGAATTGGTGCAGTCATTCAAAGAGTCAATGAAAAAACGAATGTCAGTACTTTTGACCAAAAGAGAACTGGAAGTATTGCAATACCTGAAAGAGGGTTTAAGTAGTAAAATGATTGCAGATAAATTGGGCATTGCCAAGAATACAGTTGATAATTTTCGTAGTAGTTTGCTCAAAAAATCATCAGCTGGAAATACTGCGCAATTGATATCAGTGGCGCAGAAGAACGGTTGGATATAGTTCGAAATCACTATTGAATTGTCCATTTAAATTGGATTTATTCGTAGAAGGAATAAAATATTTATACGGGAATAATGGATGAGCCGCCTTGCAACTTGTGAGGCGGTTTTCTTATTTTCAACCGCATGAAAAAAATCTTAGTTCTAACAGGAGGCGGAGATTGCCCAGGGCTGAATGCTGTTATTCGAGCTATTGTTCGTTCGGCAGAGAAGTCAGGTGAATATGAAGTTTGGGGAAGTATAGAGGCCTTTAATGGAATAATGAGGGATCCGCCAGAACTCATTAAATTGAATTTTGAAAACACTGCGGGGATTCATGTAAAAGGCGGGACAATCATTAAAACGACCAATAGAGGAAATCCCTTCTCATATCCTGTTCAGAATGAAAATGGAAAATGGGAGAAAGTTGATCGTTCGGATTATTTGATAAAATCCATTCGTGAGAAAGGATTTGACATTGTTATCAATATTGGAGGAGATGGAAGTCAAAAGATTTCCTCTATGTTGCATGATAAAGGAGTTAATATCATAGGAGTGCCAAAAACAATTGACAATGACCTATCTGCCACAGATTTAACTTTTGGATTCAATACTGCTGTTCAAATAGCTACTGAAAGTTTTGACAAGTTAGTAACCACTGCGGCAAGTCATAATCGGGTATTGATTATGGAAGTTATGGGAAGGGATGCTGGCTGGATAGCGCTCCATACAGCTATTGCAGGAGGTGCTGAAATCTGTTTAATCCCCGAAATTCCATATCGAATAACATCTGTAGTAGACAAAGTAAAGGCGAGATACAATTCAGAACGAAATTTTGTAAATATTGTGATTGCTGAAGGAGCAAAAGCCAAAGATGGGCAAAACAGTGGTCAGCTTTCTAAGGATGCTGGAGATCCTCATTTCAAATATGGGGGAATAGGAAGTGTTCTTAGAGCACAAATAGAGCAAGAATACCCTGAAGCACAAGTCAGAACAACAGTTCTAGGACACATTCAACGTGGAGGCACTCCGGTTGCTTTTGATCGAATTTTGGCCACTGCTATGGGAGTGAAGGCCTTTAAAATGGCAGAGCATGGCGATTTTGGTAAAATGGTTTCATTCAAGAACAATAGAATGGAAATAGTTCCATTAAAAGATGCCATAGCTAAATATAATCACATAGCTATGGACAATTACCTTATTGAGACAGCTCGAGAGACAGGAATTACATTTGGCGATTGACTATTGCAATACCAAGAATAAAATTTGAGCGATTAAAATTTTAATTATCAAGGCAATAGGGAAGATCATGGTGAATCCATAAAGCGGAATTCGGTTGTTTGACCTGTTCATTGCAAAATCTAGAATAGCAGGTTGATTGGATACCATTCCCATTAAAATAGAAAAAGGTTTTTTCAAAATTTTATATCCAATCACCAATCCGAAAAAAGCTGTAAAAAGGCTGATAAATATACTGGCAATGAAAATCCAAAAACTTTGCATTGAAAGGCTACTGATAAAAGCGGAACCTGAGCTAACACCTATTGCTGCAAGCAATAGGGTTAATCCGAGTTGTTGCAAGGTAATGGTTGCACCATAAGGAAGTGTCCAAACAATGCCAGCTGTTCTGCGCATAGCACCTAAAATAAGCCCCATGATTAAAGGGCCACCGGCATAACCTAATTTAAACGTATATGTATCGCTAATGGGGAATTCCAATGATCCAAGAATAAGACCAAGACCTATTCCAAGTCCAAAAGAAAATATATTGATTTTGGCTACCGCCTGATAAGAGTCACCAAAAAATTGAGAGAGCTTTCTCAAGTCTTTTCTTCTTGCAATGAATCGTATGCGATCTCCCAATTCTAATACGGTATCTCCTTTAGCAATCATATCGACATCTCCTCTTCTGATACGGGTAATAACGGCATTGTATTTCTGATCTAGATTCAATGAGGCCAAAGTCTGACCAGTAACTTTTGGATTAGAAACAAATATTCTACGGGTGTCAAATTCCGTACGATCATAAGATAAAGGAGACTTAATTTTCTCTCCAATGTCCTTAATCGTTGATTTGATGTCTTCCAAAGCGCCTACTATCATGACCGTGTCTCCCTCCTCAAAAGAAGTGCTCCAGTTGACAAGGTTTACCTTGCCGTTCGAATAAATTCTGCCCATGGAAATATTCCAGTCGTACTTTGCCCAAAGGTCTCTCAGCTGAACACCGATTACTTCAGGGTTGGAGACTTTTACTGTTGCACTGGAAAGTTTTTCATTGCTGGGAAATCGTCTTCTCAGCTCTTTCTTTTCTTTTTCATAATCGATTTTTAAAAATCGTTCACAAATTATAATTGCGATCATGGCGCCTAACACACCCATTGGATAAGAAAAGGTATAACCGATAACAGAATCTTCGATTAATGAGGCTCCTTCTTGCTCAGAATACGCAACCTTGATATAATCAATGATGCCCGCTAAAGCAGGCGTATTGGTAGAACTGCCTGCATAGGCTCCTGTGATTACTGCTGCCGAGAAATCAAATATGAAGGACAAAGCAGCCGCCACCAAACCAGCAACACCAAGCATGGAAATAATAAAGATGAAATCTTTTATTCCATTCTCTTTATAGGACTTGAAAAAAGCGGGACCTGAGCTTAAGCCTATCGAATAAACAAAAAGGGCAAGCCCCATATTTAGAATGATATCCGGAATTGCAAATCGCTCATCCATTGCACCAATGGCCAATCCAGTGAAGAGAACTGCAGCTAAACCAAGTGCATTTCCCTTTATCTTAAAGGTGCCAAAAAGATAACCCAGAGAGGCCACTACGAATAGAAGCACCAATGGATATTCGGCTAATGTATTTTTTAAAAAATCGATCACAACAATAGTCTTCTCAAAAGTCGGCAATATTCGAAATAAAAATTTTGATTTTTCTATTCTTTATCGCATTCAAATTGTTTGCTTTTCTTTAAGCAAATATTAAGACACTGAAACGCATATTTGTGCATATTGTTTTGCTTATTTTAATTTCTTGCTCTTCTTCTTCCAAGGAGTTCAAAATTGCCATTCCTGAATTGACTTTAAGTGTAGATATTTATGAAGTCACAACTGGAGAATTCGCAGAATTTGTGAGGCAAACCCAATTCTCAACAACAGCAGATAGCTTGCAATGGTCTGCAGTATTTAATCTGGACAATAATATTTGGCAACCTTTTCCAATGGCGAATTGGGAAAAACCCGATGGAGTGAATTTAGCCAATGAAGATATTCCTGTTACGCAAGTATCGTATTATGATGCTTGCGCATATTGTGATTGGAAGAATGGGCGATTACCTACTGCCGTAGAGTGGGATGTAATTGCAGGTGCTGTGGTGTCCCCAGGCAATGTTTGGCAAGGTGTTTTTCCTGTGAATGATTTGGCAAAAGATGGTTTCGATAGAGTTCCTTCGCCTGTCGGTACATTCCAACCTAATCAATTAGGGATTTTCGATTTATTTGGAAATGTTTGGGAATGGACGAGCACTGTTGAGGGAGGTCAAATGATCATTAAAGGAGGATCTTATCTCTGTGATGAAAGTTTTTGTTCTGGATATTTTCCAGACAAATATCAAAGAACACCCAAGGACAGTGGCCTCAATCACTTAGGATTCAGATGTGTATACGATGATTAATCTCGCCCTTTCAATAAATTAATACTGACTGTTGCCAGCTCAGAATTTGGAAATTTGGTGAAATAATTTTCATCAGGAAAGAGTCCAGCTTCTGCCGCTATTCGATTGAATACATCTACTTCGAGAATATACTGATCCGAAAAGCCGTGTGTCGCATCATATGCAGTCGCTGCAGTTCGTCCTAGATTATTGGCAGTAATCGATGAAGGAATCGTATGGAGTTCGATCAACAATAAACCAAAACGCTGAACAAATGGTGACCATTTTTGAAGGTGTTCTTTTAAACTTTGCTCAACTGCCTTATTCGAAAGTCGTTTTCCGCGATAAGAAAATGCTCCTGAAGAGGATGCCGATCGGTCTTGGAAATCATTTGTAGGTTCTTCCCACATGCGATTGTGATCCAAGAAAGTCCGTACGTTCAATAAGTCATTCAATGAAATATTATAATCCTTTTCTAAGTCCTCTGCCAATTTATCTGGCCTACCAATATCACCCCAAATCACCTTGGCCCAGATATCTGCCTTGATCAAATTGGCTCGTGTAACTTTAAGGGCAGCTTGATTGAAATCTGCCCCTACTAAGAATAATGGATGCTCGTCCAACATTTCTCCACGCAGAGTGCGCTGGTCTATAACATTGAATAAATGTTCTAAGAATGCTCCATTTCCACATCCCATATCTACAATACCCTTGGGCTGTTCGTGTATTGGGCGATTGAAGATGGACATCACAATTTCATCGATTTTTTTAAAATATGTTGAATGTGCTCCGCCTGAACCCCAGACATTCATTTCTCGATCCACATGTATTTCAGCAGATCCTTCAGGCACATTCCAAAGTACCTTGGCATTGCCAAAAATGAGCTCGTCTAATTTTCTAAAATTGGGAAGATAACTCACGGTCACGCCATAGGCACTTGCTCTTTTCGCAAAAAAGAGCCCTTTTTCAGAGAAGGCAAAGGTCTTGCCATTACTTTTTTCAAACCATCCGATTTGAGAAAAATAATTCAACAATCTTCCAAAACTTTCTGGATCTTGATGGAATTCCTCTGCTTTGAAACTGGCCTTCATAAAGTAATTATGAAACATTCCTCCCATTCCCAGAGCAACGGCCGTGGGGCCGACAAGTACCCCTTCTATATGTTTAAGGATTTGACCTTGTACATCCTTTTCTAGATTACTTTCAGACCATTCTATACCATAATCTTTTAGGTATTTGTCGAAAATGGATGCCATAGCCTCGAAGGGTTCTTTCTCGAATTTTCTTGGGTGGAATTTTCCAGAAAGTTGAATAAGATGAACAGCATCTTCGTAGAGATGGACGTGAGCAAAGGCGCATTTGCTTTTCTCATTGATTGCATAGCTAACTTCATTGCTTTCATTGTCTAAAGAGGCATCAAGCCAACCTTGAGAACATAGCACGCGCAATGCAACATTCAAATTTCCTTCATTGGCCTTGTATTCAGAGGCCAATTCATTTACCGAGCACTTTTCTTTATTCAATAACTCATCGAGTATGCCGTGTTTGTGCAAACAATATGCAGTGGGAGCAGTGACAATTCCATCTAAATGACGGAATAAATCGGAACGTAAGATTTTCTTTTCTTCTTTAGAAAGCATAGTGATGTTTTCTTAGTTTAACATGCGCAGAATTTACTTTTGAGTTAGTTGAATTCGCGAGGGTAAATTTTAACAATTTAAACGAATCTATTTTTAACTTTCCTAAAATTTTTAATATGTCTGCAACGGAAGAAAAGGATTATGTATTAGGCACGCACAAGGAAGAGTTGCAGCGTTTGGGTTTGCAGCACTTTGTATGGAGACAACATGTTCTGGCTGCCTGGGATAAAGCCGGGATTGGCTATGGAGATAAGGTCTTAGATGTTGGTGCTGGACCCGGATATGCAAGCGCAGATTTGGCAGAAATTGTTGGGGAAAGGGGAAAAGTGGTAGCAGTAGAGCGATCTGCAAATTATTTGGAGGCATTGCGTGAAATGAATGCGCAGAGAGGTTTGAATATTCAATCACATGAAGTCGATTTAATGGAAGATGAAATTCCCGATGCCGATTTTGATTTTTCCTGGTGCAGATGGGTCAATTCTTTTGTCCCCAATCGGAAAAAGTTGATTGAGAAAGTACATCAGGCTTTAAAGCCCGGAGGAATAGCGATTTTTCATGAATACATCGACTATGAGGCTTTTCGCTTTTCTCCTGTAAGCGGACCATTGGAAGATTTCAAATGGAAAGTCGTGAACAGCTGGAGAGAAAGCGGGGGAGAGACCAATGTTGCTTTGCAATTAATGGAGATCATACCTAATTCAGGCTTTGACATTGTTGATACGAAGTCTTTGTCTTTTTCTGTCTCGCCAGCGGATTACATGTGGCAGTGGCCCTATTCTTTTATTAAGATCAATATCAAACGTCTACAGGAATTAGGCTTAATGAGCGATGAGGAGGCCCAATTGGCCATGAAGGATATAGAAGAATTGAATCGGAATCCCAATGCCATTTTCATTACTCCTACAGTACTTGAAATCATTTGCAAGAAGAAGTGATCTATTCTGCAGTGAGATAGGAGTCTCTAATTAAAAATTTGTCTTCATCGAGATCGACAACTTGAATATCGCTCAATTTCGCATGGCCCAATTCCTTCGTTAAGCCTTCTTTTTCTCTCCATTCCCAAAATATCCATTCATGAGCAAAAGGAATACCTGAGACGGTTTTATAATCTCTGTATTCTATGGCATGTGGATCTTTTTCGGCTTCTACTTGACTGCTTCCGGCTGTGACGATATAAGCAGCATATTCTATTAAATTATTTTCGATGTTGGAATAAACTAAATACCAATCGTCAGGAGCATCTCCAACACCTTGTTCAAAGGTCAGTTTTTGACAATTCAAATTTTTATCTGCTAACGTTTCCGAAAAGGGTTCACCCCAATGGGTACCGGGATCGGAAAGTTTATAAGGCAAAAGCGCAAAATACGGCCAAGTGTAAGCAGAGAACCTGACAGATTTTGGGTTCTTAAGAGAGTCTGAATAATAAACTTTATCCTCAACGTATAAAACAACAGAGCTGTCATTGGATTCAATAATACCCTTTGTGGAATTGGCCGCTAAAGTCAAATTTGCATTCAATCGCTCCTTCCCACCAAAGAAAAGCTGGATATCAAATTGAATGGCCTTATTGCTGTTAACTTCATCTTTTTTATGAGCCTCCTCGATAAGTTCAATGGGCGTTTTAATAGGAGGTGTGAGTTCAGGTAATTGTCTTTCTATTCCTTGGTCATTTACACAGGCTACCAATAATGTAACGGAAAGTAAAATCGTAATTAAATTTTGCATAAAATCAAAGATTTCCGAAATCTACTTCGAATCTGAATATGTCTGTCTAATTTTATTTTCAAAAGAACAGTACTCTTTTAAAGCTATAATATGAGTTAAGCAAAAACTAACAATTGTTCGTATTTTCGGAACATGAATAAATTATCGAGGAGAGAGGAAATTAAGGCTTGTGCGGCAAGACTTTTCAGAAAGAGAGGCTATCAAGCAACTTCGGTTAGAGATATCGCAGCTGCGCTTGGAATTGAAGCTCCAAGTCTGTACAACCATATAAATTCGAAAAAGGAAATACTAGAGGAATTGCTTATACACATGGGAGAAGAATTCATCGGTGGAATGAATGAGATCAAAAACGCTCCGATTTCTTCCTTGCAAAAACTCGAACGATTGGTGGCCTTGCATGTGCGTTTAACAATTGAAAATACAGATTCTATTTCATTGATTACTTCGGAGTACGTCCATTTAGAAGGGGATTGCAGGTTGGCTTATTTTAAATTGAGAGATGCCTATGAAAAAGATTTCAGAAGCATTTTATTGACCTGTATTGATGAAGGTGAGATCAAGGATGTCAATATTGATCTTGCTTTATTTTCTATGCTTTCGACTTTGAGATGGCTTTATTCGTGGTATTCTAAGAATACGGATATAAATCCCATAGCTCTCGAGCAGGAAATGATCAAAAACTTAATCAATGGAATTCGCTCTTAAACTTCTTTATCCATAAAATCAGAAACAACATAATAACGCGGATCATCGACTGATCTTTCGATAATATTCTTGAATTTAGGGTTTGCTTTTACCAGAAGCTTGCGGCAATCAGGGCTTAAATGAGTCAAGGTGATTTTTTTATCTAGTGCTAGATATTTATTGGCGATCGACCGAATAGCTTCTATTCCAGAATGATCGTTTACACGAGATTCTATGAAATCAATTTCAATATTCTCTGGGTCATTTTTAGGATCGAACTTAGCATTAAAGGCTTGAACAGATCCAAAAAATAGAGGTCCCCAAATCTCATAAACTTTCGTGTCTTTATCCTTGAAGTGTTTTCTTGCTCGAATCATTTTGGCGTTCTTCCAAGCAAATACCAATGCAGATATAATGACTCCGCAAATTACTGCTATGGCCAAATCCGCAATAACTGTAATTGCTGAAACGGCCACTAAAACAAAAGCATCTGCAAATGGAATTTTATTCATGATCCGAAGACTGCTCCATGCAAAGGTGCCTATCACCACCATGAACATGACCCCAACAAGTGCAGCGATTGGTATTTTTTCAATTATGCTCGCTCCAAAGAGAATAAATAGAAAGAGTGCAATGGCTGCAGTTATTCCCGAAAGCCGTCCTCTGCCTCCAGAATTAACATTGATTATGGATTGACCAATCATTGCGCATCCTCCCATACCTCCGAAAAAGCCATTGGTAATATTCGCAATACCCTGCGCTACGCATTCCCTGTTTCCAGAACCTCTTGTTTCAGTTAGTTCATCAACTAGATTTAGTGTGAGCAATGATTCGATTAAACCAACAGCAGCTAGAATTGCAGCTGTTGAGAAAATCTGACTCCAATGTCCTTCTAATGTTCCGAGCCATCCGAATAAGCCACTTTGAAATACTGGGAGTTTATCGGAAATGGATAACTCTGATAAGTCTGCACCACCTTTTGATCGTATGAACGATTCGACCGTGTCAAGACCTAAGCCGCTGAATACAGAAATCAAGGCAACGACAATTATAGCAACGAGTGCTGAGGGAATGGCCTTTGTGAATTTTGGCAGGATGTACATAATACCCATTGTTAAGGCTATAAATAGAAGCATCCAATTACTTCGAGCATTAGAGAAAAATACCTGTAGCCATTGTAATGGGTTTTGCAAAAAAGTTTCTTCTGATTGAACTTCAGGAAACATTTTAAGCTGTGCCAAGAAAATAACAATTGCCAGTCCATTCACGAAGCCCATCATTACGGGTCGAGGAATAAGTCGAACAAATTTTCCTAAGCGGAATATTCCTGCTGCAATTTGCATTGCTCCTGCAAGAAGTAAGGCGATGAATAACCACTTTACTCCCAAGAATTCTGCAGGCTGTTCGAGACCTTGTCCAACAGTATTTCCTTTTAAGATAAGGTCAATCATGACCACAGCCATTGCGCCTGTCGCGCCAGAAATCATTCCTGGTCGACCACCTAATACGGAAGTGATCAAGCCCATCATAAAGGCACCGTAGAGACCAATCAAAGGATCGAGTCCTGCTACGAACGCAAAGGCTACTGCCTCAGGCACCAAAGCAAGTGCAACTGTCAATCCAGAAAGAACATCGTCTTTAGGATTGAATGTGAAATTTCTTAGAAGGTAGCTTTTCATTGAGACGCTTTATTAAAAAAAGCTGCGAAGCTAGAAGAATATAGAAGACGAGTCCAGTCTTTGCCTCAAATTTTAATCGCTTGCAAATTCCTTGGTTCAGGTCGAATCAGATTAATTTGGAAATGTAACTAACAATTGTTAGTTTCGTTCTATCTATTGATAGTTTATGGGCTCAAGATTTCATACCTTAAAAATTTCGAATATTGAGAAGACAACAAATGATTGCAGTATCATTTCTTTTGAAGTCAATGGTTTAGCTGATGAATTTGCCTTTAAACAAGGGCAATATTTAACATTAAGGGCAGAAATAAATGGTGAAAGTGTTCAACGTTCCTATTCTTTGTGCACGAGTCCACATGACAGTCAATGGAGCGTGGGTATTAAAAAAGTCCCGGGAGGCAAGTTCAGTACTTTTGCAAATGAAAAACTTCAAATAGGAGATGAACTTGATGTCATGGCTCCCAATGGGAATTTCTTTGTTGAATGCGATCCAAAATCTAAGAGAAATTATGTGGCAATAGCTGCTGGTAGCGGTATCACACCTATTTTTTCTATTATCAAGACACATCTAGAAGCAGAGCCGAATGCAACATTTAATCTTTTCTACATCAATCAAACAGTTGGTTCAATAATTCTTAAGGAGGAGATTGAAGCGCTCAAGAATCGATTTATGGAGCGATTTGAGGTCTTCCATTTTTTAACAAAGCAGAAAAGAGGCGTTGAATTATACAATGGTAGATTAGATCAAGAAAAGTTGGAAGTGATCTTCCGAGATTTGACACCGGTCGAAACCATGGACGATATTTTCATTTGCGGTCCAGAAGAAATGATATTTATGGTGAAGGATTATTTAGAATTGAAGAACTTTGATACAAAGCATATTCATTTTGAATTATTCGGCTCACCTGAAAGAAAAAAGGGTGAAAGAATCATTAAAGATGAAATGGTAGGTTTGAAATCAGATGTGACGATTTTGGATGGAGCCAACTCCTTTAATTTTGTTATTCATCAAGGATCCAATAATATCCTTGACGCAGCTTTGGCTAATTCGGCAGATCTCCCTTTTGCATGTAAAGGCGGTGTATGCAGCACATGCAAGGCCAAGGTGATTGAAGGGGAAGTGAAAATGGAACTGAATTATGCCCTAGAACAAGAGGAAGTAGAAGCGGGTTATGTATTAACGTGTCAGGCCATTCCTTGCTCAGATAAGGTGGTGGTCGATTTTGACAATTAAATGAAGATTTTATGAAAGAAGTGAATTTAGACGAACTATTCCAATCGCGTATTGATCAAGGCGAGAATATCGAGCCAAAAGACTGGATGCCGGAAAAGTATAGAAAAACACATATCCGTCAGATTTCTCAACATGCACATTCCGAGATTGTGGGGATGCTACCAGAAGGAAACTGGATAACTCGCGCACCAAATCTTCGAAGAAAAGTGGGCTTGTTGGCCAAGGTGCAAGATGAAGCAGGACATGGTCTTTATTTGTATTCTGCAGCGGAGACTTTAGGGATTTCTCGGGACGAATTGTTTGATCAGCTTCATACCGGAAAAGCGAAATATTCTTCGATTTTCAATTACCCTACGCTTTCTTGGGCCGACATTGGAGCTATCGGTTGGTTGGTCGATGGAGCAGCCATTATCAATCAAGTTATGTTGACCAGAACTTCTTTCGGTCCCTATGCCAGAGCTATGGTGAGGATTTGCAAAGAAGAGTCTTTTCATCAAAGACAGGGATATGAAATTATGATTGGTCTGGCGCAAGGAACGCCAGAGCAAAAAGAAATGGCCCAAGATGCATTGAATCGATTTTGGTGGCCATCGCTTATGATGTTTGGACCAAGAGATGAGGATTCACCGCACACAGAACAGGCCATGAAATGGAAGATCAAAAGAAAGACGAACGATGAATTGCGACAGCAATTTGTTGACATTACTGTTCCACAAGCAGAATATTTAGGCTTAACTGTTCCCGACCCTGATTTAAAATGGAATGAGGAAAGAGGGCATTATGATTTTGGTGAAATTGACTGGGAGGAGTTTTGGGAAGTAGTCAAAGGAAATGGTCCATGCAACAAGGAGCGATTGGGAGCGAGGGTTAAAGCGTGGGAAGAAGGGACATGGGTGAGAGATGCTGCGGTGGCCTATGCCGAGAAGCAAGAATTGAAGAAAGAGCACATGGCAAAGAGTGCTTAATGCTCATGGATACTAGGTTATAGAGTTAAAAGGTTATATGGAATGGCGTATCTAAAATTCACAGAATTGGAAGTATGGAAAGAGTCACGAAAACTTCGCAAGGAAATCTATGACCTGACCAAAAAATTCCCGAATGAAGAGAAATTCAGGATGGTTGACCAAATGATACGGAGCACAAGATCCATCTGTGCAAACCTAGCTGAGGGCCATGGCCGTTACCATTTTCAAGAAAACATTCAATTTACTAGAATGGCTCGAGGATCTCTCACAGAAACATTGAATCACTTAACGGATGCGCTGGATTGTGAGTTGATAACAGAGAATACATTTGAACTGATGAAGGTGCAAATCGATAAAATAGAAAGAATTATGAACGGTTATATCAGTTATTTAAAAAAGCAGAAGTCGAAGTCTTTGTAGCTCTATAACCATATAACATTATCACTATGAAAAAAGAATGGCCAATCTGGGAGATCTTTGTAAGGTCTAAAAACGGTTTGGAACACAGACATGTGGGAAGCTTACATGCCGCAGATGCTGAAATGGCAATGGAAAATGCACGAGATGTCTATACCAGAAGAATGGAAGGCGTCAGCCTATGGGTAATTGAGTCAAGAAACATTCATGCTTCCAATCCAGCGGACAACGGAGAAATGTTTGAACCTGCGAAAGACAAAGTATATCGCCACCCAACGTTTTATGATTTACCTGAAGAGTTAAAACACATTTGATGAGCAAACTTTACGATTATATTTTGCTGTTGGGAGATAACTCACTGATCCTTGGACATCGTTTGTCTGAATTATGCGGGCATGGACCCAATTTAGAAACGGACATTGCATTGACGAATATTTCCTTGGACTGTTATGGACAAGTAAGGAATTACTTTCAATACGCTGCCAAGTTAGCGGATGATGGAAAGACGGAAGATGACATTGCATTTTTGAGAAATGAAAGGCAATACACCAATGTCCTTCTGTTGGAACAGCCCAATACTGATTTTGCGCATGTTATTGCAAGACAGTTTTTATTCGATGTTTATCAATTGGCATTGGTTAAGCAGCTGTTAAATAGCAAAGATGAAACGATTTCAGCTATTGCCAATAAGGCAATAAAAGAAGTCAGTTATCATGAGCGTTTCTCTTCAGAATGGGTGAAAAGGCTCGGAGACGGAACCGAAATAAGCCATTCAAAAATGCAGGACGCAATCAATCATTTATATCCATTTGTAGGTGAATTGTTTGATGAAAGCGAATTGGAAAAGAATATGCGTGAAGAAGGAATTGGTGGAGATATCAAGACCATTGAGAAACCCTATTTCGAAAGAGTGGATGGTTTATTGAAAGAAGCAACACTCGAAATTCCAGAAAAAAAATGGAGAAGGTGCAATGGCAAAAAAGGTATGCATTCAGAGAATATGGGATACATTCTTTCCGAATTGCAATACATGCAAAGAGCCTATCCCAATATGGAATGGTAGTGAGTGTAGATCATATCAAAACGCTATTGGCTCAAGTGCATGACCCTGAGATTCCAGTACTGTCTATTATGGATATGGGTGTAGTCAGAGATGTTCAAGTTGAGAGCAAAAAAGTAAAAGTAAAGATCACACCCACATATTCTGGCTGTCCTGCTATGGATGTTATTGGTGATGACATTGAAAGAATACTGGCCGAACATCAATTCGAGTCGGAAGTGGAATTGGTATTGGCACCTGCTTGGACGACTGATTGGATTACTGAAAGAGGTCGCAAAGCTTTAGAAGAATATGGAATCGCAGCTCCTCTCGAAGAAAGTGCGGATAAACAGGCTTTGTTGGGAGATTCGCATCACGTAAAATGCACTTTGTGTGGTTCGAAAAATACAAAATTAGTCAGCCAGTTTGGGTCGACTGCATGCAAAGCGCTTTTTCAATGCAAGGATTGTTTAGAGCCTTTTGATTATTTTAAATGTCTGAAATAATCAAAATCAAAATGAGAATCAAAATCAAAATATTAGATTGTAGTCGAGAGCTCAAATTTGAGGAATGAAAAACAGTATATTACATATTCTCTTAATTCTAGTATTTTCTATAATCCATGCAGACCGAATTCTGGGTCAAGAAAATGATTCGCAGTTTTTCCAATTGGAATCAAAAGTTATTAGTAAGTCGGGTAATGAATTAAAGGGTTTCAAAATAACCGTAATAAACCTAGAAGATCAGCGTATAGTTTTTGAAGACAGCTTGAATTCATCCATACAAACCACTCTTGAAAAAGGGAAAAAATATAGAATTGAGGCTGTAGGAAAAGATTACTTGAAGGCAGTTGAAGAGATTGAAGTAGAAATAGCATCGGAATCCAGAATTTATGTAATTGAATTCATTTTGTCCGAATGTTTAGTTTCACATCCTCCATTTCTTTCTGAAGTATTATTTGATTTTAATTCAAGCGAACTAAATTTTCTTACGAGAAAGACTTTGGACACGTTGATTCAGGTATTCGAAGATAATCCATCGATAACTTGGTCAATAGGAGGGCACTCTGGATTTAATGAAGCGCAAAGAATATCCAAAGAAAGAACTGAAGTGGTGCTGGAATATATTTTCAAAGAGTATAAACATCCGGAAAAATTCAAGGTTTTCATTTTTGGTCATACACATCCAGTTTGGTCTAGAAAAGAAGTCGAAGAATTGCCTGATGATTTACAATCTGAGGCAAAAAGGAAAAATCAACGGACTGAAATTTCGGTTTTATCTTGGGATGAATAAATAAGAATTCAGCATAAAAAAAATAAATTGAATACTCGCTTAACATTTAGCACTCAACACTTACAACTTAGGGTCAAATTACTTTTTGATTTTAATTTTGATTCTCATTTTGATTTTGATTGAATATGAAAGTAGGAGTAATTGGATCTGGAACAATGGGAAGTGGCATTGCACAAGTAGCAGCTACTTTTGGTCATCCAGTTTTAGTGTATGATACCAATGCCTCAGCTTTAGAAAAAAGCGCGGCCAAATTGGATAAAGTACTTAATCGCTTGATTGAGAAAGAACGCATTTCTGAAACAGACAAAGAGAAAATTCAAGGGAATATCTCTTACGTGCAATCTCTTCAAGAAATGAAAGATTGTGGATTGGTTATTGAAGCCATTATCGAGGATTTGAACATTAAAAAATCAGTTTTTCAAGAATTGGAATCCATCGTTTCGGAAGAATGTATTATTGCTTCAAATACGTCTTCACTTTCCATTGCTTCATTGGCTGCAGCTTGCGAAAAGCCAGAGCGTTTCATCGGTATTCACTTTTTCAATCCCGTTCCATTGATGAAATTGGTGGAGATCATTCCGGCCATCCAGACTTCGGAAGAAACCAAAGAGAAGGCACGTTCGATTATTGATTCTTGGAAAAAATTGACGGTGATTGCTAAGGATACTCCGGGCTTCATCGTAAACAAAGTAGCGCGTCCATTCTATAGCGAGGCCTTGAGGGTTTACGAAGAAGGCCTAGCCGATTTTGCAACAATTGATTGGGCGATGAAAGAACTGGGTGGATTCCGTATGGGGCCATTTGAACTGATGGACTTCATTGGTAATGATGTCAATTATACGGTCACTGAAACGGTTTTCGCGGCCTTTTACTACGACCCTAGATATAAACCTTCGTTTACGCAAAAAAGGCTGAGCGAAGCCGGATACCATGGAAGAAAAACGGGGCGCGGCTATTATGACTATTCCGATGAAGGGGAGACGTCAGAAGCTGAAAAAGATACCGTCTTAGGTCAAATAATTGTGGATAGAATTGTGGCCCTCTTGATTGATGAAGCGGCCAATGCATTGCAATTTGGAATCGCGTCTAGAGACGATATCGATACGGCCATGACGAAAGGAGTGAATTATCCCAAAGGATTATTGGCTTGGGCAGATGAGATCGGAATAGCCGAAGTAGTTGAGCGATTAGATGATCTTTATGGACATTATCATGAAGAGCGCTATAGATGCTGTGGATTGCTGCGCACTATGGCAAAAGCAAATAAGAAATTTTATACTGAACAACACATCGAACAATGAGTACTGAATCACCTTCAATGACAGCGACAAAAATGAAATTAGGAAATTATGTTTTAGGCCAATGGACAGAAGGTCAAGGGGAAGGTAAACCCTTATACAATGCCGTAAATGGCGATGTTGTGGCGCTTGCAACAACGGAAGGATTGAATTTTGGAGATATCCTTCAATATGGACGAGATCATGGGCTTGCGTTGCGAAAGATGACTTTTCAGCAAAGGGGAAACATGCTTAAGAAATTGGCCATGTACCTGATGAAGAGAAAGGATGAATTTTATAAAGTGTCTTTTCACACAGGAGCGACTAAAGTAGATTCTTGGATAGACATCGAAGGTGGTTTTGGAAACTTATTTGCCAATGCATCGCTAAGAAGAAATTTTCCGAATCAGACTTTTCATGTCGATGGCGCACCGATTGATTTATCAAGAGGTGGAGCATTCATGGGGCATCATATAATGGTTCCCAAAGAAGGAGTGGCTATTCACATCAACGCTTTTAATTTTCCTGTTTGGGGTATGTTGGAGAAATGCGCAGTCAATTGGATGGCTGGAGTTCCTGCTGTTGTAAAGCCTGCCACAGCAACTTCTTATTTAACCGAGGTGGTGGTCAAAGCGATAATTGAATCGGGCATTCTACCTGAAGGAGCTTTGCAATTGATTTGTGGATCAGCACATAGCATATTAGACCATGTAGAATCGCAAGATGTCGTGACATTCACCGGTTCGGCTTCTACTGGACGTATGTTGAAGGCACATGAAAGAATCATCAACGAAGCTGTTCCTTTTAATATGGAAGCGGACTCGTTGAATTGCTCAATTTTAGGTGAAGATGCCCAGCCAGGAACACCTGAGTTTGATCTTTTCATAAAGGAAGTTCGCAAAGAGATGACCGTGAAGTGCGGACAGAAGTGTACAGCTATTCGAAGAATTTTCGTTCCGGAAAATTTACTTGAAGATGTCCAGATTGCCTTAGGTAAAGCACTTTCAAAAGTGACCATTGGAGATCCTTTGAATAAGGACGTTCGCATGGGTGCTTTGGCGAGTAAAGATCAAGTAGCTGAAGTAAGAGATCGCGTTGCTATGTTGAGTGAAACAGGTGAATTGGTTTATGGGAATTTGGATGAAGTGGAGTTAATCGGTGCAGATGCAGAAAAAGGCGCATTCTTGAGTCCTTTGTTGATGTTGGAAAAAGATCCCCATAAGAACACTGCTGTGCATGACGTGGAAGCCTTTGGGCCAGTAAGCACCTTAATGCCGTATAGGGACTTGGACGATGCCATTCAATTGGCAAAAATGGGGAAGGGTTCTTTATGTTGTTCAATTGCAACTTTCAATGATCATATTG
Source organism: Bacteroidota bacterium (assembly GCA_039028335.1). GTDB lineage: Bacteria > Bacteroidota > Bacteroidia > Flavobacteriales_D > JABDKJ01 > JABDKJ01. The sequence goes on along the minus strand of JBCCIF010000005.1, from coordinate 41,577 downwards.
CCAGAGATTTTGTAGTTGGCGCAGCAAGCCATCACGGAAGAATTTTGGTGATGAACCGAGAAAACGCGAAACTCAGCACCGGACATGGTTCTCCTTTACCAACGTTGGTGCATGGCGGACCTGGAAGAGCAGGAGGAGGAGAAGAAATGGGCGGTATGCGCGGAGTTGAGCATTATTTGCAACGATGCGCCATTCAAGGGACGCCAACAACTATTACCGAGATTACCGGTATCTATCAAGCCAATGCGAAATACAAAGAAACGCCTGAAGGTCACCCATTCAAATACCATTGGGAAGACATTCAACCGGGTATGTCCTTGAAAACACACAAGAGAACAATAACGGATTCAGACATTATTAATTTTGCAAATCTCACTTGGGATCATTTCTATGCCCATACAGATATCACCTCTTTAGAAGGGAGCATTTTTGAGAAGAGAGCTGCTCATGGCTACTTTATTCTCGCAGCTGCTGCAGGATTGTTTGTATATCCCAATAAAGGTCCTGTCGCAGCGAATTATGGACTGGAAGAATGCAGATTCGTTCGACCTATCTATCATAATGATACGGTTTATGTCCGTTTAACGTGCAAAGAGAAAGTAGATCGGGATGTCAAGGGAAAAGAGTTTCCTTCAGGAATTGTAAAATGGTATGTTGAGGTCTATGATGAGCACGATGAGCTAGCTGCTATTGCAACCATCTTAACCATGGTTCAAAAGAAATGTCCCTTTCAAGAACCGACAAGAGAATACCTGGAGGATGCTTTGGGTCGATTGACGGAAGAGAGTCCTGCTCAATGGGGAACGATGACACCTCAATCTATGGTCGAGCATCTTTACGATTGGTTGCATATGATCATTGCGGAAGAACAATTGCCGATTATCACTCCGAAAGAGCATTTAGAGAAATACCATGATTCACTTTATAACTATAGAGGATTCCCTCGCAATTTTGAAGCGCCTTTTACGGTAAAAACGAGCAAAGAATTGCAGTTCGCTAACCTGTCAGAAGCGAAAGGGAAATTGATGGAGGCATTTGATGCATATCATCTCCATTTTAAAGAAAATCCGGATCATACATCCAATCATCCTTCTTTTGGAAACTTGGATTATTTTCATTGGGAATTGGTAGCGCGCAAGCACTACCATCATCATTTTGAGCAATTCAATCTTTTAACTAACAACGCCAAATAGATAATTGGAATATGGAAGCTTACGTAAAATCAACAAGGCTTGCCGAAGGCATTTTAGAAATCGAATTTTTTCACCCTGCACACAATTCTTTGCCAAGCAATGTCCTGGCTGACTTAGCGAATGCAATTACAGATGCAGGCAATGATGAATCGGTGGTGGTAATTGTTTTGAAAAGTGGAGGAGAGCGTACTTTTTGTGCAGGAGCTTCATTCAATGAATTGATTTCCATTAATGACTTTGAAACGGGTAAGAAATTTTTCATGGGCTTTGCCAATGTGATCAATGCCTGCCGGACCTGTCCTAAATTGATCATCGGTCGAGTACAAGGAAAAGCAGTCGGAGGCGGGGTAGGCGTTGCTTCAGCAGTTGACTATTGCTTTGCTACAAAATTTGCTTCTGTAAAATTATCAGAATTGGCAGTTGGTATTGGACCTTTTGTCGTTGGACCAGCTGTTGAGCGCAAGGTGGGAATGTCCGCTATGTCTCAAATGGCCATCAATGCTACAGCGTTTTACTCTGCTGAATGGGCAAAATCCAAAGGGCTCTATGCAGACGTTTTTGATTCGGCAGAAGAAATGGATGAAGCTGTTATGAACTTAGCAAACACATTGGTAAACAATAATCCAGAAGCGCAGCGCCTGCTTAAGGAAGTTTTTTGGCAAGGCACAGATCATTGGAATGACTTGCTTGAATCACGCGCAGAGAAGTCTGGCAAATTGGTTTTGAGTGATTACACCAAAAATACGCTAGCGCGTTTCGCTGAAAAAGTTTAGGCTAAATTCTCTTTTGCCAACTATAAATCTTAAATGCCACTTGGCACAATTAACTTCTTTTTGGAGCGTTAGCAATTAGCTTTGTTCTAAAATCAATCTTAATGAAAAAGACAATACTCTCTCTTGTATATGTTTGTCTTTCCTGTGCCCTTTTCTCCCAACAAAAGTATTCCCTAAGTGGAACAATGAAGGATGCTTCAAATGGAGAGGAATTGATTGGCGCAACGCTTTACGTAGAAGAATTGGAAACGGGTGCAGTTACCAATGTCTATGGTTATTACTCAATAAGTCTCCCGGCCGGAAGCTATAATTGTATCGCACGATTTGTGGGGTATGAAAATGTCAAATTTCAAATCGATCTGCAGGAAGATATCCGAAAAGATATTGAACTCAGTTTGGAGAGTACCACATTGGATTTAGTCGAAATCACAGCCGAAAAGCAAGATCAGAATGTAGATGATGTTCAGATGAGTGTCGAGAAATTATCGGCTATTGAAATCAAAGCCATCCCAGCGCTGATGGGGGAGGTGGATTTGATCAAAGCCATTCAATTGTTACCGGGTGTACAAACCATTGGAGAAGGTACGAGCGGAATGTATGTACGTGGAGGTAACCACGATCAGAATTTGGTTCTTTTGGATGAGTCTATCGTCTATAATGCCTCGCACATGTTAGGCATATTTTCCGTCTTCAATACAGATGCAATCAAAGATGTACAGCTTTATAAAGGAGGAATTCCTGCAACCTATGGCGGAAGGCTCTCTTCAGTATTGGATATTCGAATGAATGAAGGGAACGATAAGCGTTTTGAAGCAACGGGTGGAATTGGAACAATCAGTAGTCGAGCTACATTGGAAACGCCATTTATGAAGAACAAGGGTTCATTCATGATTGCAGGAAGACGAACCTATGCCGATATCTTTTTAGGTCTTTCTTCGAATCCAGATCTTAATGAAAATCAATTGTATTTCTACGATTTGAACGCTAAGGCCAATTTAGAAATTGATCCCAACAACCGTGTTTTTGCTTCTGGCTATTTCGGACGAGATGTCTTTCGATTTGGTACCGGTGCAGATGCATTTGGATTGGACTGGGGAAATGCGACAGGAACCATTCGATGGAATCATATTTACGGACCAAAGCTCTTTTCTAACCTTACTTTGCTGAGAAGTAATTACGATTATTTCCTCGGTCAAGATGAAGGTGTTGATGCTTTCAAGTGGACATCCAATATCAAGGATTTATCCTTGAAATTGGATTATACGTATTTCTTGAATCCCAACAATACGATTGAATTTGGATATCAAGGAATCCACCATCGATTTGAACCGGGAACTGTTTCTTCTGATGATCCTCAGAGCATCGTTACAGGTTTTAAACTCGATGATGAAACCGCTTATGAGCACGGACTTTATGTGAGCAATGAGCAAAAAGTAGGCAAGAAGTTAACAATGGAATACGGTCTTCGCTTTTCGCTTTTTCAGAATATAGGAGAAGCGCGCGAATTCGTACATGATAGCAATTACGAAATAGTGGATACCCTCTTTTTTGAGAAAGGCGATGTTTACAATACCTATTCCGGTTTAGAGCCAAGATTAGGGGCGCGCTATAAATTGAATTCCTCCACATCCATTAAGGCAAGTTATAACCGCATGAACCAATACATACAATTGGCCTCGAATTCAACATCGGCTACTCCTTTTGATATTTGGTTCCCTGCAAGTCCTGAAGTAAAGCCGCAGACTACTGATCAAGTGGCTTTGGGTTATTTTAAGAACTTAAAGGACAATCTTTATGAAACATCTGTAGAAGTTTACTACAAAAAGAACAATAACGTGATCGATTTTCGAGATCACGCACAACTCTTCTTGCAAGAAGATTTAGAGGGAGAACTCAGAACAGGGACGGGACAAGCCTATGGGCTAGAATTACTTTTGAGAAAGAAGAAAGGCCTTTTGAAAGGCTTTGTCAGTTACACGCTCTCTAGAACGGAAAAGACAATTGACGGCATAAACGGAGGAGAAACTTATCGTGCGAATTACGATAAGACCCATGACTTCGCTGTTGTCGGAAATTACTTTTTGAATGAAAGAATGACACTTGGTTTCAACTGGGTCTTTCAATCAGGTCGAGCAGTCACAATGCCTACTGGACGGTTTTTCTATTTAGGCCAGGTTATTCCTGTCTATTCAGACAGAAATGCAGAACGCTTACCTAATTATCATCGTTTGGACTTGTCCCTTACCTTACAACAGAAGAAAAATTCAGAGCGGAAGTGGAAAGGAGAATGGGTGTTTTCATTGTACAATGCGTATAATAGGCACAATACATTCAGTATAAATTTCAGACAAGAAGAAGATAACCCCGAAGTCACCTATGCGGAAAAAACATATTTGTTTGGAATAATTCCATCGGTCACTTACAATTTTAAATTTTAGGAAGATGAAGAATATAAGTGCACTAATCGTATTGGTATTCCTTCTTGCTTCATGCACAGAACGAATTGAATTGGATTTAAATGACAATCAGAATCGCAGGATTGTCGTTGAAGGCGAAATTACAAATGAGCAAATAGCTCATGAAATAAAGCTGACGTGGACAGCGGATTATTTTGTCAATGAATTGCCTGAACCGGTCACGGGTGCGATCGTAACCATTTCAGATGGCACTAATTTGTACAATTTGACAGAAGCTGGGAACAGTGGGAGGTACTATACCGATGTAAATGTGCAAGGAAGTCCCTTAAGTGAACATACATTAACCATCGATTATGAAGGTGAGCTATTCACTGGAAAAGACATCATGTATTCTGTTCCAGAAATTTTGATGATCGCTACGGATGAAACAGAAGCTCCTGAAGGAGAAGAACCAGGAGAATACGATTTATTGCTCTGGACACAGGAGACGCCTGATGAAGACAATTGGTACATGTGGCGCGTGTTTATCAATGGGGTTGCAGAAAACGATACGCTCTCCAATATTTTCTTTACTTCCGATCAAGGCAGTGACGGTGCTTTTCTAGAAGGAATCCCTGTTTATGAATTGGATGCCTTTCCTGGCGATACAATTATCCTTGAGCAGTATGCTGTAAGCGAGCAGGCCAATGATACATGGTTGGCAATGCTTTTTGAAACAGAATTTAGAGGAGGACTTTTTGATTCTCCCCCGGCTAATGTTGAGACCAATATGAGCAATGGTGCCTTGGGATATTTTGGAGCATATACGGTCTCAAGAGACACTACTATCGTTCAATAAGCTTCAAGAAAAAACATAAGGAATATAAAAGCGGGCGAAGAGTATCAAAATCAAAATGGAAATGATGTTCAGTACGATTCCCGCTTTAGCCATCTCGGCTACCTTTACATGACCACTGGCAAATACGATGGCATTAGGCGGTGTGGCCATTGGAAGCATGAAAGCGCAGCTCGCAGCCATTGTTATGGGAATCAATAACTCCAACATGGGTTGATCTAAACCAAGAGCAATTCCTGCTACAACAGGAGTGAAAACAGTTATCAATGCTACATTACTCATCAGTTCGGTCATGAATAGAATGATAGCAATTAAAATCGAAACAATTGCAATTATCGAAATATGTCCCTGAGCTGCTATACTTGATCCGATAAGATCAATTATGCCCGTGTTCTTCATGGCGCTTGCCAATGCTAAGCCACCTCCAAAGAGAATGATGATCCCCCAAGGTAGGTTTTTCGTGTCTTTCCATTCGAGAAGCTGAGTGTCTTTTGAATTCAGTAGTGGAATACAGAAAAGTAAGAAGGCCCCTAACATCCCAATGCCGGCATTGGAGAAGGAAATAAGGCTTTGCCATTCGTTGATTTGATTTTTAAATATCCAAAGCGCTATGGTTAAAGAGAAAATTGCAATCACCCATTTTTCATTGCTTTTAATTCCTCCCAATTCTTGTATTTCGCGATTGATGACGCCTTGTGGGTCATTGAGTCGATAGTCCTTTTGCTTGAATATGAACAGCGTAAGCACCGCATAAATGATCAAGAGCATAACGCATGAAAAGGGCAAGCCTACAGCCATCCATTTCATAAAGGATATTTCAAGTCCATAGCTTTTCTCGACAAAACCAATCATGGCCATATTTGGTGGTGTGCCGATGATGGTCGCAATTCCTCCAACATTGGCGGCAAAAGCAATACCGAGCATTATTTTAAGGGCGAACTTTCGGTCCTGAAGACTAAAGCCATCTTCATCTTTTACCAATAGCTGAATAACTTGAAGCGCAATAGGTAGCATGACTACCGTGCTTGCTGTATTGCTGATCCACATGCTCATGAATGCAGTGGCGATCATAAAGCCCAATAATACGCGATTGGGACTCGAGCCTGTATATCGGATAATACCCAATGCGACTCTTTTGTGCAGATTGACTTTTTCTAAAGCCAGAGCGATGATGAACCCTCCAAGAAAAAGAAAGACTATGGGATCTCCATAAGAAGCTCCTACTTCTTTCATACTGGCCAATCCAAAGGCGGGAAAAAATACAATGGGAATGAGTGCCGTAACTGAAATAGAGACGGCCTCTGTCATCCACCAAATGATCATCCAGAGGGCAAAGGCAATTACATTGTCTGCTTGGCCATTGATGATTTCATTTGGCCAGAAAAAGAAAATAAGAAAGGCGACAGGCCCCAGAACCAGCCCGAATCTTTTTACGGAAATTCCTGCCATTTAGAGTTCGGCTTGCAAGAATTCACGCGTCACCTTCTTCACCGCATCAATATCCTTGCACATAAATCCACTGGTCATGGAATGTGCTTCGACAGTAGGTAAAACATGAATGTATTGATCTTCTTGCGGCACTCCCAGTTGGCTGATCATTTCCTTCATTGCATCGATTGAAACGACATCGTCATGATGGTTTTCATCACGATAGTAATAAGCGACCATCGTAGGTATTTTAACCTGTTCAAATGTTTGGGCAGTCATGGTCGAGCTCAAAAGGGCTTTTAAATTGATTAATGCCTCAGCCCTGTATTTGGCATGCCAGAATTTTTCTGCACCAGGTGGTGGTTCCCAGGTATAGTAATCGCTGCCCAGAACTTTTCTGCCTATTTCCAATCCCCAAGGTAGTTCCATGATAAAAGAGCGGGGATCGTATAAGTCAATATTGGGAGAATAAAGGATTTGGGCGTGTATAGCAGGGTCATTAGTGGCTGAGGCGAAAAGTGAAGCCGTTCCTCCTGTGCTCACTGAAACCAAAATAACTTTTTCACCTAATGTCTTTCCCACTTCTATTGCTTCCATTGCACTGGCTATCCATTTTTCTGCGGTGAAATTCAAGAGAGGTTCTTCCTCGACCAAACCGTGCTCAGCCAATAAGGGAGCATAGTAATTCATGCCAAATTCTTTTGCCATGTCTGAGCAAACTGGACTGCCTTCTTGAGGAGATGCAGAGAATCCGTGCAAATAAACCATGGCGTATTCGGTTTTATACAATGAATCAGGATTCACCCAATTGATGAAGGATTCATTATATGGTCGAATGTTCAGGCCTTCTTTTTCAGCGTTCAGATAATTTGATAATTGATGAACATCTTGAGGAACTTCATCCATTTCCAATTGAGCGTAATTGGGCGTTTTTGGACTTGGTCCCATAAAAAATACAACAACCAAAACCAAGATGAGGAGGAGAAGGATTCTGCGAATTTTCATGAGTTAAACATAGGAAGAAAATCACGGAAGAAATACAATTAATCAGCTTATTGACTAATTTTAAAGGGAAAAACATCACTATGATAAGAAGCTCGACTTTAACTCTACACTTCTTTTTACTCCTTTCTCTGCAAGGTATGGGACAAACCGAATGGGAAAAGACCTTTGGTCTGCCGGACTCTTCTTTTGCTTTGGACATGATACAAGTGCAGGATGGAGATTTTGTATTGTACGGGGGAACCAATGCCTTTACAGAAAATTCCGATGCCTTCTTATTGAAATTCAAAGAGAATGGAGATTCAATTTGGTACCGAGATCTAGGCTTTAACGTTTTTCCTTATGAGGGAACATTGATTGAAGCCAATAATGGAGATTTAGTAGTATGCGGAGAAAAAATTCAACGCAATGATGCTAACGGTAATGAAATTTGGACACTGGATCAAGCCTCGGTGGATATTGACGAGGCTGAAGATGGGACCTTATTTTCGGTGAATTATGATAGGGTTTATAAGATAAATGCTGAGGGAGGTGTTTTGAATGATAAGGTGGTGGGCTTAGGATTTGAAGAATTCATTGATAGTATAGATACGTTTTTCAATAATCTGTCTATAAACTACGATTCCATACCAATCTTTAATCAAATTGAGTTAATTAATGATTCTAACTTAGTTATAAGTGGATTATATTTCGATGATGAATCTGTTCCTGGTTCATTATGGGAAGGGTGGGGTTCTGATCTGCTTGTTTTAAGTATTTTTGATTTACAGGAAGTCAGTCAATTTTATCAAATACGTGATATTGACGTTGCAAAAATTCCTTTAACCTTAAAAAGGACTGATCTGCATAGATTTGACGACAATTCTTCTGAAAAAGTATTGAATATTAGTCCCAGTATTCCGAGTGATTTTATTGTTGATCGAATAGAATACTTTGATTCTGATTCATTGATCTATGAAACATTTCCATGGTGGCAATTGTGTGATGAATTAGGCGCGCTTTCAGATCCAGGAGCCGGCCAACTTTTGAATAAACACTACACTAAGTATCTTTTTGAGGACGATAATATTTATGGAATTAGTTTTTGGCAAGATGATTTTTGCCCGCCTTTCACTAATACGATTGAGCCTTTTTTAGAGTATTCCGTATTTCAAATGAATTTGATAACGGGTGAATGTGTTCTATCAGAACGCATTCAATTCTCGGATGAAATGGCTCATGATGATATTTATGAATTGCATAGAATAGATGCCAATAATTTTCTTTTTGCAGGGACAGTAGATTATGGACAATTCATACAGCAAGGTGTGAATTTGGTTTGGGGGACAGATACAAAGTTCAAGGTATTTAAAAAGAATTTTTTATTTTCTAATCAATGCACTAATCTCGAATTTGTTGATCAACCTATTGGTTTGATAGAAGAACAAAACACTTCAACAACTCAACTCAAATGGAACCACTATTCAGACAAAACTACGGCCTGCTTATTAAGTGGTGGTACAATTGGAACGTTAGATGAGAGTGCAACATTCACCCAACCAACAGGAACCATTTTAGTGCAAGGAGATAATGTTTTAGGCGACCCTGATGGTTTTGACTTTTCTCCAGCATTTGTTCCAGACGCGCAATTTACTTTATTCAATACCAGTCTTTTTCCAAATGGTATATCAGCTGAACTGGTGCCGGGAGCATTTTATAAGTGGAGAGTCAGATGTGGTTGTTTGGTCAATCCTGATTTGCCATTGCCAGAGAGATTGCAGGGAAATAATGTCGTGCTTTCTCCTTGGTCGAATTGGAGTGTTTTTGAAAATTTAGATTAAATCTTTTGCATATTTAATGACATCACCTACACTCACCCCACTGACATAATTGCCATTGAGAATGAAATCTTCTTTTGCGAATCGACTTTTCAATACTTCAATATTTTCGGAATACCCCATGTGAAATTGAGGAATGGCTTTTGGCCAATAGGTGATTTCTTTTGTTAATGCTTCTCCTTTTATCTGCAGTGTTTCTTCCAGGAATCTTTGGGCTTCCTTTATATTTTCCTTAGAGTGGTTATCAAAATTTTGATCCCCAATAAAAAGCGTAATGGCTGTTTGGTCTTCTTTTACCCGACCTTTAAAAATGGTCGAATTCATGACAGCCCCCAAAATGGGTTTTTCTTCTTTTTTGGGAATCAGAAACCCAAAACCATTCGGATTCATGCCAATAGCCTGATTGCTATAAAGAAGGTGTAAAAGCGTCACTTGGCAATAGCGAATGTCTAAAAGGCGCTTTTTTTCATCTTCGAATCCGTCTAAAACATTTGCCAAAACATAAGATGGTAAGCAGGAAATGATGCGCTCCGTTTGGTAAGTCTCGCTTTCGCATTGAATTTCCCAATGTCCATCTTTTCGGACTATTTTTTCAATTGAAGTATTGCATAGGATACATTCATTGGCATATTTTTCCAAGGCCTTGGTTAAGTCCTGCGTGCCCTTTTTAAAGGATACGCTAATTCGTTTGTTGCGGCCCTTTTCAGCTTTCATACTCTTAGTAAGTGAACCGTATTTTTTCTCCAAATCAACAAAGCGCTTTAAGACGAAAGCGGCTTCCATTTGCTCGGGGTCACCGGCATAGATTCCACCCATGACAGCATTGCCAATTTTCTCGTAAAGTTCATTTCCAAAACGCCTGCGGATAAAGTCCGCAACGCTTTCGTTTTGATCTGAGCGACTGCTCACTTTGCTTTCTTTTAAAAGCCTGCGTTTGGCTTTCCATGATAATAATGAAGTTGTCAAAATAGAAAGGGGGCTGGGTCTTAAGCGATGAAGTCGATTTGCAGAATAGATGAAGCGATTCTTACTCTGCTCTTTAGGATAAAGCAATTGATCTTCAATTCCCAAAGCAGAAATCATCTCTTGAATTTCAGGAGTCAAGCTGAAAGAGATGGCTGCTTTGTCAAAAATTGCACCATCTAATTCAAAGGATTGAATGACTCCTCCGCACTGTTCTTCCTTTTCAATTAATAGAAACTTTTCGCCTTTTTGCTTCAGATAAAAAGCCGAAGCGAGTCCACTTAGGCCACCTCCGAGTATGATAGTTGAATATTTTTTTGGCGTGGTCAATACTTAGTAATCAAAATCAAAACAGACAATTATTAATACTTCTCTATCCATTTTGATTTTCATTTTGATTGATATTTTGATTCAGCTTTCAACTGTCATTTTGATTGCCATTTTGATTCAGCTTTCAGCTGTCGTTTTTACTTCGCTTGGTTACACCAATTGGCCAAGGTGTCTACCCATTGTTCATCGGTATTGAGGCAGGGCACCAAAGTAAATTGCTCGCCTCCTGCTTCCAAAAATTCATGTTTTGCTTCCATACCAATTTCTTCAATGGTTTCCAGGCAATCTGAAACGAAAGCCGGACACACGATTACCAATTTCTTTTTGCCTTCCTCGGCAAATCGGATGATTTCTTTATCTGTAAATGGGCGAAGCCAAGGGTCTTTTCCAAGTCGAGATTGAAAGCTAACCGAAAATTTGTCTGGATCGAGATGAAGTTGCTTGGCAACAGCTTTAGTGGTTTCAAAAACCTGATGGCGATAGCAATTTGCATGTGCTTCGCTTTTCACTTCACAACAATTCTCACATTTTAAGCAATGTTCACCTGTGACATCCGATTTCTTTACATGGCGTTCGGGTATACCATGATAAGAGAAAAGTATGTGATCGTAGTCTGCTTCCAAATGCTTCTCAATACTTTTTGACAGCGCAGAAATATAGCTCTCATCTTTGTAGAAAGGAGCCAAAGTCTCTAAACGAAGTTCAGGATATTTCTCTGCCATAATTTCTTCCGCTTTCACAACCACAGTCTCATAGCTGGACATGGCGTAATGAGGGTAGAGCGGCACCAAATGAATCGTCTCAATTCCAGGATTGCGTTTAACCAGTTTATCAATACCCGATTCTATCGACATTTTTCCATAACGCATGCCCAATTCGATATCAGATTGTACTTTAGGTTGCAGTCTTGCTTTGAGCCTTTCGCTCAGCACTATTAAGGGTGATCCTTCGTCCCACCAAATGGAACGATACGCTTCGGCAGATTTTTTTGGTCGTGTGGGAAGAATAATGCATTCAATCAAAAACTTTCGCAAAAGATAGGGGACATCGATTACCCTTTCGTCCATCAAAAATTCTCTGAGATACACGCGTACATCTTTAGTAGAAGGACTTTCTGGCGATCCCAAATTGACTAATAAAACGCCTCTTTTTTTGTAATCCACTATTCAATCAAAATTAAAATGTCTATCAAATCAAAATCAAAATTTGAATCAAAATCAAAATGATAATCCTTAAACCTACATCCTGGCGAGCAAAGCTTCAAACTCATGACCTGCGCATGCTCGAGCTTCGCTCATTCCATAGAGAAATTTCACCCGAGCAAAAATAATACTTCTGAAATCTAATATCATCATTCTTAATTCTTCAATAAATTTTGCGCTATTCGCGCAATCGCTCATGTCATTAAATGTTTCTTAGGTGTAATCCCGTACTTCTTTTTGAAAGCGCTGATGTAATGACTCGGATTGGTATATCCCAATGCATAAGCGACATCTTTTACCTTATAGGTGCCAGAGTCCAACATTTTCAAGGATTGACTTAACTTATAGTCATTCAGATATGCGGTAACACTTTGACCATAAATATTCTTAAAACCAACTTTCAATTGATATTCATTTAGTCCAATTTCTTTGGCTAATTCTTTCATGTTAGGTGGACTAGCCATGCGTTCGATAATAATATTCTTCGATTGAATGATCTTATCTACATTACTTTGATCGCGAAGAAAGGGGCAATTATCTGCATAGCCCTTTTCGCTTTTCTTAAAGTACAAACTCAAGAGCTCGAGAGCCTTTCCTTTCATGTAAAGGTTATTTGATACATTGTCTAAACGATGATCGAAAATTTGACTTAAACAAAGCGAAAGCATGGCGTTCATTTCGTTTTGCTCATAGACCTTGTCCTTTAAATTCTCTCCTTTTAAAAAAGGAAACTCATCCGTGTCGTGTACAAAAAGTTGATGAAGGCGTTCGGGACTGATCAACATGAAGATCATTTTAGCTCCCGGTTTAACATCAATTTTATGCGGTAAATCCATTGAGGGGTTGTAGAGCAACATGCTTTCGTTATTTTTTAATTCACGCGCATAATGTGGGCCAAAATTGAATTTTGCCCAACCCTCAAAACAGAAGAAAAATTGAATAACTCCCTTGGGAATAACCTGCGGAATCGCTCCATCAGCATTGTCTTCGTTGGCGATTTTGAAGAAATAAAAGTCCTTTTCTAATACGTATTTCGTGCTACTCTTTTTAGAGGTATTTTTTATTTCATTTATAAATTTGAAGTCCATTTATACGACAAACATTTAAGTAGGTTAATTGTTCTTGAATAGGCTTAAAACATTGAAATTCAAGGCAAAATTGTCATTTTTCTTTTTTAGAATAAATCTAAATAAGCAATTTCATCACTTTAGAGGCATGTCTTCATCATATTGAGGTATTTTTTGCTGTTATACCTTATACATTTGCCACGCATTTATTCTATGACACAAGAGGGTATAGGTTATTTATTTTCAGAGAGAGAGTTTACAGTAGTCGGAATTAGCTACAACGAGCTGCCCGTAGAAGAGCGTCAGATGTTTGCCCTTTCAAATGAACGTCAAGAAGAAGTGCTCAAGCTTGTCAAAGATAGCGAATGTCCTTTTGCTATGATTCTTTCTACGTGCAACCGCACAGAATTTTTTATCGAAGGTGATTATTCCAAAGAAGTCAAAGCAATTTTTGAGCAGAATTGCGATGATTATGAGAAGTTTGATGCTTTGCATTATTTAAAGACAGGCAAAGAGGCTGTGGATCATGTATTCTCGATAGCTGCGGGTCTTCAGTCACAAATACCCGGTGACTTCGAAATCATAGGCCAACTGCGCAAGGCATTTAATCGATCCAAATCAATTTTTCCAAGTTCAGCCTTTTTCGAGCGATTGATGAATACTGCTACGCAGGTGAGCAAACGGGTAAAAAATGAAACAGAATTTAGTTCCGGGGTTACCTCTACTGCATATGCTGCAGTAAAATGTATCCGAGAGCGATTTCCAAATATTTCTGATGAGAAAGTCTTGATTTACGGCACGGGGAAAATCGGAGCAAATGTTTGCCAGAATTTGGTCAAACATGTACCCAAAGAAAATATTCGAATTATCAATCGAAGTATTGAAAAGGCAGAATTGCTGTCGAAGAAATATGGGATTGAATGTTTGAGCGAATCGCATTTAATGGATTCTATTGCCGAGGCGGATGTAATTGTGGTAGCTACAGGGGCGAGCGCGCCCACTTTGACTGAAGATATGCTTCCAGTGAAAGGAGAAAAGTACATGATCGATCTTTCTCTTCCCAGAAATATCTGTCCAGAACTGTATCAGAGCGAGACGGTTTTGGATGTTGACGAGCTTTCGCGATTGAACGATGAAACACTTCAATTGAGATTAAAAGAAGTACCTAAGGTAGAGGCCATTGTTGAAGCAGATAAGATGAAATTTTTTGAATGGCTTGACAATAGAAGATATGCGCCAACCATGCAAGCGATTCAGCAAAAATTGAATCATTTATCCAATAGGGAACTTAAGAAAACACCCAGGGATAAAGAAGCTTTCAATAAGTTTGAAGTAGAAGAACTGACGCAGAGTATCATCAAAAAAATTACCGGCTCATTTTATACGAAGATAAAGGACATGGATTCTGATGAATTGAAGCTGGTGAACCAGTTGTTTGATTTAAGAGCAGAATGATTCCAAAAATTCGAATAGGCACACGTGATAGTCAACTGGCGTTATGGCAAGCGAATTCAGTGAAATCTGCATTGGAAGAATTTGCTTATGATGGAGAACTGAAACTCATCAAAAGCTCAGGAGACATCGATCAGAAAAGCGAATTTAAAGCTATGTCAAGCGTTGGAATTTTTACCAAAGCATTGGATCAAGCCTTATTGAGAAAAGAAATTGATATTGCCGTTCATTCTTTAAAAGATGCGCCTACAGTTCCTGAAGAAGGATTGAAACTCGGAGCTGTTCTCAAAAGGGCAAACCCCTATGATCTTCTCATACGAAAAACGGAATTAAATGAAGAGGCTCCCTATGTCGTAGGAACGGGAAGTATCCGGAGAAAAGCACAATGGTTGAATAAGTTCAACGGGCATACCGTTAAGGGAATTCGGGGAAATGTAGATACGCGATTACGAAAATTAGAAGAAGAAGAATTTGATGCCATTATTTTGGCCAATGCGGGATTGATGCGTTTAAATGCAGTGCCAAGAGAAAGCGATATTTTGGATTGGATGATTCCCGCTCCTGCACAAGGAATTGTAGGTATATACTGCAGAGAAGAAGATCAAAGTGTATTGAACGCTCTCGATAAAATCAACCATCAAAAGAGCATGAATGCTGCCATCGCAGAGCGTGCGCTCTTAAACGAGCTGGAAGGTGGATGTTCTGCGCCCATTGGAGCATTGGCCATATTGAATGAAGAAAAATTGACGCTTCAGGCTTGTCTCCTATCCGAAGATGGTATGCACAGGATTGATGGATTGAAAAAGGGCAATGCCTCTGAAGCGGATAAAATTGGAAGAACGCTTGCGCGTGAAATGCTATCGGGTGGAGGAGAAGAAATAATTGCACATATCCGTTATGCACGATAGACCTCAAATAGTGTGTTTAAAAGAGCCCTCAGAAAGAATTGAAGCCTGGGCAAATGAACTTGGGATGGACCTTTCTTTTCAACCGGTAATTTTTATCCGCAAAAGCTTGAATGAAGAAAGGGTGAAGGCGATCATGGACGCTAATGAACCCTTGATTTTCACAAGTTCAAACGCCCTCAAACAGGTTCGGCCTTATTTCAGGAAAATGGACAGGAGCGTTTATTGTGTTGGACAAACGGCTTACAAGGAACTTTCGAATGTTTATTCAGAAGTCATCTCTGCGAATTCGGCCAAAGAATTAGTTGAGAAAATAGACCTAAATCACGTCTCTTCTTTGACCCAGTTTGTGGGGAATTTAAGCCTAAAAGTAATTGAGGAATTTGCCGAGCAGAAAGGGCTTTCATACAGAAAAGAACAAGTCTATGAGACGCAATTAATCAATCCAATTGTCGATGGCTTAGATGCGATTGATGCCTTGCTTTTCTTCAGTCCAAGTGGAGTAAGAAGCTTTTTAGAACACAACGAATTACCAAATTGTTTAATTGGAGCAATGGGCAAAACCACTGCCAAAGAAATTCCACGTGAAAATGTGATTATTCCAGAACAAGCGAATACATATGAATTACTCAAAGTCATACGAACGAAATACGACAATCTTGCCTCAGTATAAGAACGACATATTTTTGAGAGCCTTGAAAGGAGAGAAATTATCTAGACCTCCGGTTTGGATGATGCGACAGGCTGGGAGATACCTTCCAGACTTTATGAAGTTAAAGGCAAAATACTCCTTTTTTGAAAGGGCGGAAACGCCAGAATTGGCAACTGAAATTACGGTCATGCCGATTCACCAAGTGGGGGTCGATGTAGCGATTTTGTTTTCGGATATATTGGTTATTCCCAAGGCCATGGGATGTCCTGTGGACATCATCACAGGCCAGGGGCCTGTGCTTCCCGAACCCATTCGGTCCATGGCCGATGTTGATCGACTTAGCGATCCAGATGTTGAGGAGCACCTCAATCATGTGTTTGAATCAATAGTACTTACCAAAGAAGCCCTCAATAATGAAGTGCCATTAATTGGATTTGCGGGTTCTCCATGGACTATCCTCTGCTATATGGTGCAAGGAGGTGGATCGAAGAACTTTGATAAGGCCAAACAATTCTGCTACGAACAACCCGAGGCGGCACATAAACTGTTAAAGAAAATAACCAAAGTCACAATCTCCTACCTTAATAAGAAAATTGAGATGGGTGTGGATACGGTGCAAGTTTTTGATTCTTGGGGCGGTTTATTATCGCCTGCTGATTACAAGGAGTTTTCGTTGCCCTATTTAGATGAAATCGTAAAAGGAGTGCAAGGCGTTCCGGTGATTTTATTCGCAAAGGGAGCGCATTACGCACTCAAGGGCTTAGCCGATACGGGTGCTACTGCTTTGGGTCTCGATTGGTGCACAACACCAGACTATGCGCGATCTCTAGTAGGAAATGATATGGTCTTGCAAGGAAATTTTGATCCTTCGCGTCTGCTCAGCCCGATATCTGTTATTGAGAAACAGACCAAGGAAATGATCGATGCTTTTGGTACACAAAAATACATCGCCAATTTAGGACATGGCATTCTTCCAAATATTCCAGTAGATCATGCTAAAGCATTTGTCAATGCAGTAAAAGAATATGTGGCATGAGCATAAAGGATAAATTTGTAGACTATATCCATTTTTTACAAGATCAGATTTGCTCAAGGCTTGAGAATTTAGACGGGAAGGAAAAATTTAAAGAAGATTTGTGGACCCGAGAGGGCGGAGGCGGTGGTAAAACCCGCATATTGTCAAATGGTGATTTGGTGGAGAAAGGCGGTGTAAACACATCAATTGTTCATGGCAAATTGAGCCCTCTTGCACAGAAGCAACTAAAGGTAGAACATGAAGATTTTTTTGCCTGCGGTATTTCTTTAGTGATTCATCCTTTGAACCCTATGGTTCCCACCATTCATATGAATGTGCGTTATTTTGAATTGTACGATTTAGAATCGAATATCGCTCAAGCCTGGTTTGGTGGAGGAATAGATTTGACACCCTATTATCTTTGGGAAGAAGATGCCATCTTTTTTCATAAGCAATTGAAGTCTGCATGCGACCCTTTTGGAGAAGAACTCTACCCGCAATTTAAGAAGCAATGCGATGAATATTTTTACAATACTCATCGTTCTGAAATGAGAGGGATAGGAGGGATCTTTTTTGATTATTTGAAGAAGAATGAAGCGCATTCTTTAGCACAACGTCTGAATTTTACAAAAGCCATAGGAGACCAGTTCATCCCAGTTTACACTGAAATTGTTGGGCGGAGAAAAAATGAGAGCTGGGAGAAAGAACAAAAAGAATGGCAAGAGATCCGAAGGGGGCGTTATGTCGAATTTAATTTACTGCACGATCGCGGAACGCATTTTGGGATAAAAACCAATGGACGAACAGAGTCGATTTTAATGTCTTTGCCTCCAACGGTTCGATGGGAATACGATCATCATCCCAAGCCTTTGAGCAGAGAAGAACATTTAGTTCACAACCTTCAGCCCAGAGATTGGGCAGAATTAGCAATTAATATATGAGCACATTTCCTTATTTAAGAAACCGAAGATTAAGAGCGAGCAGAGCCATTCGTTCTTTGGTTGACGAGACCAGATTGAGTATAGATGATTTTTTATGCCCCATTTTCCTTATTGAAGGCCAAAATGAAAAACAAGCAATTGGTTCGATGCCCAATTATTTTCGATACAGTTTAGATACAGCGAAAGATGAACTGAAAATTCTCCAAGATATGGGCGTAAAAGCACTTATGCCTTTTGCAAAAGCCCTTGATGAAAGCAAGGACAATGCTGGAACGGAAGCATTGAATGATGATGGACTCATGCAGCGCTTTATTCGCATGGCAAAAGAGACCTGTCCAGAATTATTGATCTTTTCAGATGTTGCGCTTGATCCTTATTCTTCTTTTGGACATGACGGTATCGTTAAGAATGGAAAAATTGTCAACGATGAAACCTGCGATGTATTGGCAAAAATGGCCGTATCTCATGCCAAAGCAGGAGCGGACTTTATTGCCCCTAGTGATATGATGGACGGGCGCGTTGCTGCTATCCGAGAAGAATTAGATGACGAGGGGTTTGAGGAAGTGGGAATTATGGCTTACAGTGCAAAGTATGCCTCTTGTTTTTATGGACCCTTTCGGGATGCTTTAGATTCAGCTCCTGTTGATGAAAAAGACGTTCCCAAAGACAAGAAGACCTATCAAATGAATCCAGGAAACAGCATAGAAGCGCTGCGTGAAATTGAAATGGATATCGATGAAGGAGCGGATATTGTGATGGTTAAACCTGCCATGGCCTATTTAGACATCATCTATCAAGCAAAACAAGACTTTAATACACCAGTATCGGCTTATCAGGTTTCAGGTGAATACGCCATGCTCAAAGCTTCTGCTGCCAATGGCTGGATCGACCATGATGCTGCCGTGATGGAAAGTTTGACATCTATAAAACGCGCGGGAGCAAGTATGATCGCATCTTATTTTATCAAAGATTTTGTCAGAATTACTCAATAGATTTTCATGAATTACGATCAATCAAAGCGTCTCTTTGAAAGAGCGAAGAAAATTATTCCAGGCGGGGTTAATTCTCCTGTACGCGCCTTTAAATCAGTAGGAGGAACACCTCTTTTCATGAAAGTGGCGAAAGGGGCTTATCTCTACGATGAAGATGGTCATGCCTATTTGGATATGATCAATTCTTGGGGGCCAATGATCATGGGGCATGCTTATGGGCCCGTCATTGAAGCCATTAAAAGACAAAGTGAGAAATCAACCTCCTATGGCACGCCCACTGAATTGGAGGTACAAATGGCCGATTTGATAACGGACATGGTGCCCAATATTGAAAAAATTCGAATGGTCAATAGCGGAACAGAAGCATGTATGAGTGCAGTTCGCTTGGCTAGGGGATACACAGGAAAAAACAAGATTGTAAAATTTGCAGGGTGTTATCATGGTCATGCAGATTGCTTTCTTATTCAAGCAGGAAGTGGTGCGATAACCTTTGGCGAACCCAATAGTCCTGGAGTGACTCCGGGCGTAGCTCAAGATACATTGATTGCCCGTTACAATGATCTGGAAAATGTTAAAGAGATCATGGAGGCCAATGCAGGTGAAATTGCTTGCTTAATCATTGAACCAGTGGCGGGTAATATGGGGTGTATTCCACCGAAAAATGGATTTCTTCAAGGTTTGAGAGAATTATGTGATCAGCATAAGATTGTACTCATCTTCGATGAAGTCATGACCGGCTTTCGTCTGGCAAAAGGCGGTGCTCAAGAGCTATACAATGTAGAGGCGGACCTGGTGACCTATGGTAAAGTGATTGGAGCAGGTATGCCCGTTGGCGCATTTGGTGGGCGAAATGAAATCATGTCTTTTCTGGCTCCAGAAGGACCCGTCTATCAAGCAGGAACCTTGTCTGGAAATCCCGTTGCAATGACTGCAGGAATTACACTTTTAAAAGAATTGAATGCACGACCTGAGATATTTAAATCGTTGGAGCAAAAAACGGAGAAATTGCATAAAGGATTGAGCCACGAATTTGAAAGCCACAGCGTTCCCGTGCAAATCAATCGTGTGGGATCTATGATATCTGTTCATTTTTGCGAGGACCCAGTAGTCGATTTCGATTCTGCAAAGAATGGAGATAACGAACATTTCAAAAGCTTCTTTCATGCAATGCTTGAGAACGGAGTCTATCTGCCTCCTTCTGCCTACGAGACCTGGTTCATTTGTGAAGCATTGGAAGAAAGTGATTTAGAGAAATTAATTTTTTCAGTTCAGAAGAGTTTGACTGCGTCTGCGGTGAGTTAACATTTCTTTAGGACTCATTTTCAATCTTTCATTTATTTTTGGGTGTGAAGAATATCTTATTCATTTCTCTTTGCATTTTATGCTTCGCTTTACCCAATTCTTTGCAATGTCAGGTAATTGAATTGGAAGCTGTAATCAAGGACCAAGAGACGGGAATACCGTTGCCTTTTGCGAGTATTGCAAATACAGCAAATTTTAGGGGGACTTTGAGCAATGATAAAGGTCGTTTTCGTTTGCTTATTTCTAAAGACGATTTAAAAGATACATTGCGTATTTCTTATGTCGGATATCGCAGTTTCTTTGTCCCTTTGAATGAAGCAATTTCTCTCAAGGAGTTTGAATTGCAAGCGGAAATAGCCGAATTGGAAGAAGTCGAAATTCTTGGAAGGAGTGCCAGAAGTATCATTGAAGAAGTGCTCAAAAGAGCGGATGAGAATTACTTTGCAACTCCTTATAAGAGCCAAGGATTTTATCGCGTAACTTCTAGAAAAGATCAACAATTTATTCATCTCTCTGAGGCTGTTTTTACCTTGCATAATGATCATAAAGAAGAGCAGTTTAGATTAGATAAATTGCGCGCATTAAAAGATGAAAGGGCCTCTCAGGGACTCGATTTGGGACTACGTAGTGAGAGCGTTCATGAATTTGATTTCATGAATCATTTGGATGGATTTGATTTATTGAATAAAAAGGGCTTGGCCCTTCATGAATTCAAATACCTGGGATCATTAAATCTGGATGGAATTGAGTATTGGAAAATTCAATTCGATCAAAAAGAAGGCACGAAGAAGGCTGGATATACCGGGGAATTCCTCATTGAAAAAGAGACGTTTGCGATTGTACAGGCTAAATTAGCATTGAGTGAAAAGGGTATAGAATATTATAAATATGGCGACCCTGCTACCAGAGCACTTATGGGGATCTTGGATATTCATATTGACATGACCAAGGATGTTTATCAGATTGAATACCGAAAAATTGGTCAACGTTATTATTTAAAATCTGCTCGAAATGATGCACGCTTGCATTTTCAAAGTAATCGAGATCATTATGATTTTATCGCAGATACGCGTGTAGATTATGTTGTGACAGGAATGGATTTTACCAATTCAAGCCCATTTGAAAAAGGAGAGTACATAAGAAGTAAAGCACTTATCGAAGAACAAAGCGCAGATTTTGATCCCGAATTTTGGAAGGATTTTATCGTCATTTTACCTGATGAAGACTTTCAAGAAATTGCGTTAAAGATAGAGGCGAACAACCAAGCAAATGATTTGAAGCTTCAAATGGAAGAACGTCTCCAAAAATTGCCTAGAAGCCTGTCATTGAGAATCGATTCCATATTGAATTTTTACAATGCAAAAGATCTCTTCAATGGAGTAGCATTGATTCAAAAAGGAGATTCGACTTTTCTGCACAAAGCTTTTAATAATCGGTATACACAGAACAGTCTAGGGAGTCAATATAGAATTGGGTCAACAGCAAAAACGTTTACCTCTGCCATCATTATGCAATTGGTTGAAGAAGGCAGTTTGCGACTCGATGATTCGCTGTCGATTTATTTGCCTGAATACGTTCATGGAGATTTAAGTATTCGTCAATTGTTGAGTCATACAGCAGGTTTAGATGAAGTCTTGGAAAACAAAAAGCATTTGTTAAAGATTTTAATTCAAGAATATGATTTAGCAGAAATGGTTCTCCGATTTTGTTCAGATTCATTGATTCATGTACCAGGATCACATTTCGATTACGCCAATACGGGCTTCATTATTTTGGCTCATCTTATTGAAGAAGTCACGGGTTTAAGTATGGGGGAGAACCTCAATCAGCGCATCTTCAGCCCTCTCCAAATGAAACAAAGTCACCTTGGTCTTCCCAGCAATATAAGCAAAGTAAGATCTGGGTTTCTTTATGGACAATACGAACAAACTTATCCAATGCAAAACATATATGGTGCTGGAGGTGTACACAGCACTGCCGAAGACTTGTTAAAATGGAGCAAAGCAATGCAAGAGAAAAAGATCGTGTCTGATAGCTTTCATACTGAAATGCTAAAGCCGCATGCGGCATATTCCGATTGGGATGCTTCCTATGCTTTGGGCTGGATGATAGATGAACACTATTTTGGAGCATCAAAAGAGCATAATATCATTTATCATCCAGGTACAGATTTTGGTTTTTACACCATGTTTCTCATTCAACCTGAAGAAGAGATTACCATAATCCTATTGAACAATACCGGTGAATTTCCGCGTTACGAGATGACCGATTTGATATTGAAAGAATTGAATTAATCGACTATAAAAATCAATTCCCAACTTTCTGCATCATTAGTTAGACGCAATAGATATTGCCCTGGAAATAGGGTTTTTCTTTTAATTTCAAAATTTCCATGATTAAGTCCCGCAGTTTCTTTCCTTATTAATGTTCCTTTCATATCGAAGATTTCCAATAAAAAGTTTCCTGTTCTCTTTTCAAGATTCAGGAACGCGCTTTGAGTCATTGGATTGGGGAATAAGCTCAAAGGGCTTGTTGAGAATTGGTCGATCGAATTAATGGATATAAATACGGAAGCGCTTTGCGCATTACAAGGAAAATCAATCCCAACTTGGACGCTGTAATTTCCATCCTGCAAAACCTCATATTCTTGCTCAATGGCCCCTGCAATGGCCTGTCCATCGACATACCATTGATAAGAGTCTCCTTCGCTAGCTATCAATAAAGGGGTGTTGTTCGAAATACTTACTTCGAAAAGCGAGCAATCATAAATAGTGCTCCATGTAGTATTGGTGAAAATTGGAGGATTGTTGTCAAAATATATTCCAACAGAATTATTTAGTTCTGTTAGTAGTGGTAGATCATTTAAGGGGGCAATTTTAAAAGAAACGAGACCATGACTTTCAGGTTCGTTGTTTACTGAATCAGGTAATTGAATATCTTGGAAATAAAAGTCGACAATCCGCGAGTTTAGATCAACAGTTGTGAAGACTGAATGTGAATTGGCAACTAGCTCAAATGTCGAGATATCGAAATTTATGTCAAGAGTGTCAATGATTCGTACATCGGTTGCTGGAGCATTCCCTGTATTTTGGAACCGAATAAGATACTCAAGAGTAGTATCATTATGGATATAATGTAAATCGCTATAACCAATAGGAAAAACTTGTTTGTCATTTGGGTCATATGCACAAGTCACTTCCATTTCAATACTATCTTCTCCATATGCAACAGTATCTCCAGCATAGAAGCCCCAAACACGAGCAATACTATTCAAGAACTCTCCAAAAAAGTCGACTGTTGGCGTTTGAAGTTTTACATCATAACAAAACATCTCGCCTGGAAGAAGATTTTCAAAACTCATCCATATTTTGTTGTTTTCTACAGAATCGATTGGTGTAACTTCGCTATAGCTTTGAAAAAGTATGTCATATTCTAATTCGACTACTCCATCGATGGGCAAATTTCCCAAATTTCGAAACATGATATTGTGGTTATTCAATTGATCGCACGGATAACCAACTCCATCCGAATATAGGTTTACATCAATTTCATACAAAGGCAATTCATTAGATAATCCGAATTCAAAATTTGAAGTATCTATGCCATTTATGCTTAATGGTAATAGATTTGATGTCGTATAAAATGGAAAAATAGCATTTTCAGAAACCGAAATACTATAATTGCCAATAGCGATTTCTTCAAAGAAGAATTCTCCTAAATTATTTGTTGTTCCAATTAGACCTAAAGGTTCAATTGAGACTTCTTGAAAAGGTAATCCATAATCAACACCATTATATTCACCATTTTCATCTTGATCAAAATAGACTAAACCACTTAGTGAATACGTACAACTAAAATCATCGCAAGTAGCTTGTTCATTATAGTTTTCAGCAAAAGGATCAGTACAACCACAGATACCGTAACAACAAGTGCCATTTTCAATCGAGAAATCAGGATTATAGTTACATGCCATAGGGTCGGTGCAGCCCTCGTTCAAAGCATTAGTATACCAGGCAATTTTATCCGATAATCCAGAAGCTGAAAGTACATCATAATCACCATCTCCATCCAAATCGGCAGCGTGAACAGATTTAGCTCCATGAGCTTGAGTATTTATTAATTCATATGAGTCAAAAAGACCATTGTCCATATTTTCATACCAAGTTATATTGTCATCTGCAGAAGATGCAGTAAGAACATCAAGGTCTCCGTCTCCATCAAGATCTGCAGCATATATTGATGTAGGATAAGAAAGATCTGCACTTAATATAGGATCAACAATATGTGTACTTATAATTATTTCTTCTCCAAATTCACCATCAAGATTCTCATACCAGGCTACCTTGTTATCATTTAGAGATGCTGAAAGTACATCAAGATCTCCATCATCGTCCAAATCCGCTGCATACACAGATCTTGCTGCATCGGCTTGAATACTAATAATTTCTTCTGCCCCAAAAAATCCTCCAAGATTTTCATACCATGCAATCTTGTCATCAAGCCATGAAGCCGAAAGAACATCGTTGTCTCCATCTCCATCCAAATCAGCTGAAAATACAGAATATGCACCATCAGCTTGAGCGCTTATAATTTGCTGAGTTCCGAAAACACCCGCGCCAAGATTTTCATACCATGCAATCTTATCATCATCTATAGAAGCTGAAAGAACATCTTGATCTCCATCTCCATCTAAATCGGCAGCATGAACAGATTTTGCTAAATCAACCTCTGAACTTATTAATACTTCCGCACCAAATAATCCACCGCCTAAATTTTCGGTCCATGTAACGTTGTTCCAAGAAGTTGATAGAATGTCTTGGTCTCCATCCCCGTCAAGATCGCTCGTGTATACCCAAGTTGATGGATTTGTTTGATTAATTATTTGTTGTACCTCAAAATGACCATTGCCAAGATTTTCATACCATGCAATTTTGTGATCTTTATCAGATGCTGAAAGCACGTCCTGATCTCCGTCTCCATCCAAATCAGCTGAAAATACACAATATGCACGATCAGCTTTTACATTCAAGATATTTTGTGCACCAAAGAAACCTCCACCTTGGTTTTTGTACCATGCAATTTTATCATCACCGGCATGTGCTGAAAGTATATCCAAGCTTCCATCGTTGTCAAGGTCTGCTATGTGAATTGACCTTACTCCAATTGCATCTAAACTAATGATTTCCTCACCCCCGAAAAAACCTCCGAGATTTTCGTACCATGCAATTTTGTGATCACCATCAGATGCTGAAAGAATGTCTATGTCTCCATCTCCATCTAGATCGTTCGCAAAAACAGATCGAGCGCCATTCGCTTCAGTATTAATGATCACTTGTGCTCCGAAAAACCCTCCAAGATTTTCATACCATGCAATTTTGTCATCATACCATGAAGCTGAAAGAACATCCAAGTCTCCATCATTATCTAAATCGGCCGCAAAGACCGATTGAGCGCTATTGGCCTGTATACTAATCACTTCTTGAGGCCCAAAAACGCCAGCACCCAGATTTTTGTACCACGCGATCTTATCATCATCGGCAGAAGCTGAAATCACATCTATCATTCCATCACCATCTAGATCTGCTGTGTAAACTGCACTCGGGCCAGTTAATTCAGAACTTATAATACTTTGGTTGCCAAATATTGCCCCACCTAGATTCTCATACCAAGCAATTTTGTTATCATTCTGAGAGGAGGACAATACATCAATATCTCCGTCTCCATCTAAATCGGCAGTGTGAACCATAGTTGCACCATCAGCTTCAGTGCTAATAATTTGTTGAGACTCGAAGACACCTCCTCCAAGATTTTGGTACCATGCAATCTTGTTATCATTCTGAGAGGAGGACAATACATCAATATCTCCATCGCCATCTAGATCAGCACTATAAACCTTAGTTGCACCATCAGCTTCAGTACTTATTATTTGTTGAGGTTCGAAGAAGCCTCCCCCGAGATTTTTATACCATGCAATCTTATCATCATTAAAAGAGGCGGATAGAACGTCAAGAAACCCATCATCATCTAGATCAGCCGTATGCACAAACCGAGCTCGCCAAGTTGATGAAGTCAATTCATTTTCAATCCAATTTTGTTGACATTGAACAGTCTGGCTAAAAAAAAATTGCGCGAAAACTAAAAAATATTGTATATACAAGTATTTCATCGATTTTGTCATTAGTCGCACAACAAGATATTAATTTATCGACTTATAATAGATGTCTAATTAAGGATTTTTGGTAGAAATGATTCCAGTATCTTAAATTTAAAGTGCAATTAATGTTCTAGATTTGTGTTTCAAATTAGTGGCGATACTTCTTGTTTGATGTAATTCGATTTTTTTCGACTTTTAGCTCATCTTTAAAGAGAAGATTCTTCTTAAAGCATAGTTAATTAGTTCACAAAAAAAGTTCCATTCTACACAGATAAATGTCAAATAGGATAAAAACCGATTTTTTCAGCCTATACCTTCAGCAAAAGTATCTAAGGCATCCTTAAATTTCATCAGCAATTCATCATTTGAAATGCCATCGTCAAAATTTTGACCAAATGAAGGCAATGAAAAAGTAGCCAAGACCTGTCCACCCATATGTGGGAAACGCGCTGCAGCGGCATCCAATACTGAGATTCCTCCTCTACCACCTGGTGAAGTAGCCATTAAAAAGAGGGGTTTTTCTTGCCAGGTCTTTGAGTTGATAACCGAGGCCCAATCATAGATATTTTTAAAAGCGGCCGTGTAGGAGCCATTGTGCTCCGCAAAGGATATAACAACACCATCACAGTCACTTATATGATTGTAAAATGCCTGAGCTAATTCAGGAATTCCTTCTTTATGCCTTTGAGGGTGATAAAGGGGTAATTCAAAATCATTCAAGTCAAGAATAGTTAATTCAGCATCTTGAATTTGTTCGGCTGCCCAAACAGCCAATTGCTTATTAATTGAAGAAGGGCTATTGCTTGCTCCTATGACTAATATTTTTTTCATAAACTTTTTGTTCTTCCCCCATCAATTGGGAGATTAATGCCCGATATAAAAGCTGCTGAAGGGCTAGCTAAAAAAGCTACTCCTGCAGCGATTTCCCATGGTTCGCCAACTCTTTTCATTGGAGTCGCATCGGCAAAGGCCTGAAATTCTTCTTCTTTACTTTTTCCACTTCGCATAGCTCGATTTGCCGCAATTTCATTCAAGCGTCCTGTATTGGTCGCACCGGGTAGGACATTATTTACAGTAATGCCAAATGGTGCTAATTCAGAAGAGAGCGTTTTTGACCAATTGGCAACAGCTCCTCTAATGGTATTGGAAACTCCCAAGCCTGCAATGGGCTGCTTTACAGAAGTCGAAATAATATTGACAATGCGACCATACTTTTCTGCTTTCATCCCGGGAATCAAAGCTTGAGCAAGAATGTGATTGCACATCAGATGCATTTGAAAGGCATCCATAAATTCTTCCTCTTTAGCTTCAGCTGCTGGTCCTCCCGGAGGACCTCCCGTATTATTGATTAAAATGTGATAGGTATTTCTCGCAGAAGTATGCGCTAAAATTTTCGTTTTCAATTCCTCTGGTTTAGAAAAATCTGCAACGAGATAGTCGTGCCCATTTCCATCTAATTGACCTAAGGCCAATTTCAGTTTTTCTTCATTCCGGGCAACAAGTGTAACCTGGCAATTTAATTGTGCCAAGGATTGTGCTACCGCTAAGCCGATTCCAGCGGTCGAACCGCAGACCAATGCTTTTTTTTGACTTAAATCTAGATTCATTTTAATTCTTTCAATGAGATCAATTGATCCCCATCTTTATCCAAACTAATTAAATGTGCTTTGGCATTCTTCATTTCTGATTCACTCAATAATCCATTATGGTCTGTATCTATAACTTTTATTAAGTCTCGATGTTCAATGTCTAGTGAATTTAGTGAAATCCCTTCGCTAGTCATGTCTAGCTTATTTAGAAAAATATCCAAATTTTCAATCTCACTATTGTCTAATTGTTGATCGCCATTGCTGTCCAAAGCAGACATCGCTTTTTTATGATTGTATCTTCCAGTGAGGTCTGTAGGTGAAAAGTATACGACCAAAAGGACGATAATCACTGCTGTTGCAATAGGAAATATTTTTTCAAATGCTTTCATGATAATACAATGGCGCGAATTTACTCTTTTGAATTATTCTACCGTGAAATTTGTGATATTTGAACCAAGTATGAAACTCGGCTTACTGGGTAAAAATATTGGTTATTCGCTATCACCACTGTTGCACCGGACTTTGGGGCAATTGTCGGAAATTGACATTTCGTACGATTTGATTGATTTCGCTACAATAGACTTGAAGGATGGTCAATCCTATATGGATTATTGTCTTGACAATCGCTATGACGGGTTAAACGTCACCATTCCATTAAAGCTTGAAATGCGCTCATTTCTTGAGGAAACATCAATAGAAGTTTCAAAAATTGGTGCTGTCAATACCCTGAACCTTCAAGAGCAAAAAATTCAAGGTTATAACACAGATTTTTTTGCTTTGAAGCGCTTAATAAAAGAAAAGCTAGGGCCCTTTAAACCGGGAGATCAATTCTTGATTGCTGGAGCAGGAGGTTTTGCCAAAGCTGCGGCATATGCTTTGGGTGAAGTCGATGAATTAGAGGTGTTTGTTGTTAATAGAACATTTGAAAAAGCTATCGAACTCGCAGATGAATTGAGTGACTTTGGAATTGAAGCCAATGCAATAGATCAAAGAATATTGTATTCGGCCAATACCTATGTCGATGGTCTTATGAATGCCACCCCTATAGGCATGGGCGAGAGTTTAGAAATGCCTTTCGATATTCGGCTGATTAAGGAAGCCAAGTGGGCCATAGAATCGATTTATACTCCTCAGAATACGATGTTTTTAAATACCGCTATTCAGTCCAATTGTAAATATATCAGCGGTTTAGAAATTCTCTTTCATCAAGGTTGTAGTTCATTTGAAATTTGGACGGGAAGAGAAATAAATCGAGAAAAAGCTTGGCAGGCTTTTAATCAGGCTTTGCAATTTTAATTTATTGGGGCACTATACAGGCAAAAGACCCATTAATAACATTGATTTCAGCCGAACCAAAAAACTCAATACCGTGAAATTGAAAAGAGCCTTCCATTTCTCCTGTGGTAGTATCATATCGACTTATGGTCAGTGACCCATCGTCTGAAAGGTATTGAATGCCATTGTTTAAGTCTTCAAACACTGCGCTGCTAATTGTTGTGCCATCTAAGAGAACCGTGGCTCCCTCGATTTGAGGATTTTCAATTTGAAGAGTGAGGGTCTCTGAGCCCGAAGTGCCAATAATTTGAAGTGCATTTTGACCGGGAAAAATCTCGAGTTGATTGGTATTAAAGTCTACAGAATTTGCAATACAGGAAATGTGCGGATTGAACTCCTCCATGTCGTCCTGATCTTCGTCCTTTTTACACTGAACGATTAGCAAACTTATACTAATCACCCAAAAAAGATGTCGATGAAATTTCATAGTCTATTTTTTCATAAAAATAATCAGGAGCTGTAACGAGAAATGACCTGCATCAATTCTTTTTGAGGAACAGGTTTTGGATAACTATCAATCCACATTTGTATGAGTATGTTCACCATTTCTTCTCGAAGACCCAATTTAAAACCGAGTTCTCTACAAAAGTTCTCTTCCTCAGTTTCAAATCCTCTATCGATGACCATGAGCATGACGCATTGCATGAAAATAGGAATACGCTCCCATTCGGCTTTCGGAGGATTGAATTCAATCTCAATTTCGCGATCCCGAATGCGCTGAGTATCTATAATGCTTACTTCGAAAGATTCAGCCACGCGTTCAATGAATTCGTCTTCGCTTTCTGTTACATTCAGATCTGCTTGTGCTAAGTCAAACAAAAGCGAAATCACACCAAGCTTCTGTTCATATGTCATTTCAGTTTTCACAATTGCTTTTATGGGCTATATTCATAACGTTTGACAGAGCTTTTTGTTATAAGAGCTTGATTAGTAAATACTTATTGAAAGTTGCAAGCATTGCAGTCCTATTGACAAAAAACTTATTTTCGAAGCGAAATTCATGAACCTCCAAGAACGTATAAAAGCTTTTCTTATTCCCAAGCTGAAATTTGCCGGCACCTCAGGTATTGCCACAGGAATTGATTATGGATTGACCTTTATTTTACTCAATGTATGCGGAATTCAAATTACACATGCATGGGGAGGGATCAATTTTAAATTGGCCAATTCAATTGGGGTTGCTGCAGGAATGCTGAGTAATTTTGTCTTACAGAAACGATTTGTTTTTTCGACCAATCGAAATATTTACTTGGTTTTTCTGATGACACTTGCGTTTTCTTTAATTGGTTTTTTATTGAACCAGTGGTTGTTTTCAGCACTGAGAGAATACATTGAGTTTTTATCCAATCATACCTTTATTACCAAAGTTTTGGTTACGGGTATCATGTTTCTCTTTAATTTTTATACCAAACGTTTTTCTTTCGAAAAGAGCCTTCCTGGAGCATCACAAAAAAACTAATGCAACAAAGTTGCGTTTCATATAAAAGTTTAATTTTGTGAAGTGATAAAGAAAATGAAACTCGATGCATTGGGAATGGGAGCAAGTATCATATGCGCTATTCATTGCGCGGCTGTGCCCTTTCTGCTGAGTTTAGCCGCTACAGCTTCTTTGAGTTTCTTGCAAAGTCCCTGGTTTGAGTTTGGAATTTTGGCTCTTGCTTTTGTATTTGTATTGCTTTCATTGGTGCCCTCTTATCGCAAGCATAAGAAAGCATTGCCGCTTGTATTGGCTTCAGTTGGCTTAATAGCCGTAGTTGTGAACCACATACTTTTTGGTCATGAGTTTTATATCATTTCTTTTATTGGTGCAATTTTGATCACGTTAGCGCACTATAAGAATTATCGATATTCTCGGTAATTTAAAAGGTGTTCATCTCCCTACCTAGACTTAGCATTATTAAGTCATTCTCGTTTATATCATTTCAAGAGAGAGCTAATGAATGATATTTGCATCGAAAGATTCTTTTGAAGAATAGACGAATTGGACTTTTGCGATACTCCTTTATTCGACTTGGATTCTACTCTTTGATAAAGAGATAACCTCCTGCAGTTGCTCCCCACACTTGGGAATCGAGGTCATCAAATCCCTGATCCCATGATTTGATTTTACCTTCCATCACTGCGACTTCCGAAGTTGCATATGAAGCTCCTCTCAGTGTGCTTTGACAACGTTTTCCGTCTGTTTTTCCTGCAAATGAGGCAAAGCCATCGTATTCCAAGTAGACGGTGCAGCCGACTTTTTGAGTTAAATCAGTAAATGTTATATCAGACAATGGATCTTTTAACTTCCATGCTCCGATATATTTCTCTTCATTCGGAATGAGATAAACTTCTGAAGCGTAGGTATCTAAATCTACTTCGTGGATATAGTAAACTCTTTGTCGATAAGGTTTATTCGGACTTTCTGCAGCAGCTTGTTCAACATAGAGATATACACCTTCTTCATCAATCCCTTCCCAAATGGGTGTCATATGAAGATCGATATCGTAATAATTTTCATCCTTTGCTGCTTGATCAGCACTACTAAATGATCCGGTCATCCAATCAATTAGCTCGTTGAGGTCATCATTTTCCGTTTGTGCATTCATAGAAAAGCTTATAAGGAGGAGGGCTACTGCGAGAATATTTTTCATAGGTGTAAAATTAGGGAATAATCTGTGCAAATTCTATTCCACTTCAAGAACAAGTCCTTTCAAATATTCACCTTCGGGATGATAAATGTTTATTGGGTGATCAGCCGGTTGGTGCAGCTGATGCAATATGCGAACTTTTCGATTCGCATTAATAGCAGCAGCAAGAACAGTGTCCCTAAAAAGTTTTTTATCTATCACTTGAGAGCAAGAAAATGTAAAAATGATACCTCCAGACTTAATTTGTCGAATAGCGTGGCTATTAATCCTTTTGTATCCTTGAATGGCTTGATGACGTGCACTCATATGTTTAGCAAAAGCTGGCGGGTCAAGAACAATGATATCTATATCCTCGGGTAATTGCTTTAAATATTCTACTGCATCTGCTTTTACCGTTTCATGTTTTTTGCTTTGAAAGTGATTCCATTCAATATTTTCTTCAACCAATTCGAGCGCAGATTGCGAGCTGTCGAGAGAAATTACCTTGCTCGCACCACCCTGGAGTGCATACAGTGAAAAACCGCCCGTATAGCAAAAGGTGTTGAGTACGATTTTTTCATTGCTATACCGTTTCAATAAGTTTCTATTGAAGCGCTGGTCGATAAAAAAACCTGTCTTTTGACCATTTTCCCAGTCTATTTTGAAATAAACAGAATTTTCGATCAATTTAGAAGTGGATTTTTCACCCAGAAGATAACTGTTGTCTATTTCAATTCCTTGTTTCTTGAGCGTTGTACCGCTTTTATCAAAAACGTTTTTAATTGTGCCATGGCTGATTTCCATGAAACGCTCAGCTACCGGCAATACCAAACGGTGCATCCCGATGGAATGCGCTTGTATAACAGCGGTATCCCCATATACATCTATGATGAGTCCTGGAAGATGATCTCCCTCGGCATGAACCCAACGGAAAATATTGGTCGTTTGATTCTCTACCAATCCTAAGGCGGACCGTTTTTCCCATGCTTTTTTTAATTGATCAAAGATGAAATCTTCATCAATGGGTTCTTCTTCAAAGCTCAGAATACGTATTGCAATGCTCCCTTCACTATATACTCCTTTCGCAAGGAATCTGCCTTTATTGGCCCTGACGTTTACGAGATCTCCATTCTGAACCTGCCCATCAATTTTTTTGATGGCACCTGAAAATACCCAAGGGTGCCTGCGCTCCAGGGATTGTTCTTTTCTTGGTTTAAGAAAGACGTCTGTCATCGGCTGCAAAACTAAGTTATTTCGCTAATTTCCAAAGAAATCGATAGGGGAGGTCTTTGTCGGGGCCTGAGTAATCGATTCCTATTCGAGGCCCTTGAATAATTTCGCTTCCTTTAATTGGAATGTTTCTATCCTCAATCCAAACCTCGTCTCCTTCCAAGTCCATTTTATTATGGTGCATATTTAACCCAAGAGCAATTGTAAGCGTTCCAGGACCACTTGAGAAGTTCTTTTTGGTGCTCTTCATGGATCTTCTTTTTTCCATAATAGGAATTCCTTCGAGTGGTTTTGTGCCACGTATTAATACAGCATGAGGAATATCTTTTGGTCCTGAAACAACATTGAAGAGTTTGTGTATGCCATAACAGAGATAAACATAAGCGAAACCAGGTTCTCCAAACATAATTTCAGTCCTGTTAGTCCTTTTGTTGCCATAGGCATGAGATGCCCGATCTTCAGGTCCCTTGTAAGCTTCTGTTTCAGAAATGATTCCAGCGCTATATTGACCTTGAATATTTGTACATAGGACTTTTCCAATAAGATCCTTTGCCAGAAATACAACATCCTCATTACTATAATAATCCCGTTTTAATTTTGTTTCCAATGAAGCTTATTTTCTCTTAATTGAATCGTATTTTGATCGTTTAGCCAACGAATGACCGAAAGCAACTCATCATTTTTTCGATGCTTCATGAGTTCTGACAATTCATCAATTTCCAAGGGAGTCTCTTCTAGTATATCTTTTATTTCATTGAGTAGATGCCTAAATTCATTTGTGCTGAGGTTGATCTTCTTTCTTTCCAAGCACACATCACATATACCACAATTCTTGGCGTCATTTTCATCAAAAAAAGAAACCAACAATTTACTTCTGCAGTATTCTACGTTTGAAAGGTAAGCTTTCATATTTGCCCATTTTTCTTCAAGAATACTTTTTCTAATCGAAAAAGTATTCTTGTCAATAAAAATTCTCTCTTTAGGAACTCGAGGCTGAACGAAATAAATGCTCCCGCCTTCATTTCGTGCTCTGTAATCAACTAATTCAAGTTTATTCAGGAATTGTAATTGCTTTATGATCTCCGAATAGTTCAATTGAAGTCTCTTCGCTAATTCGCGTTCATTTATTCCAACATATTCATCAAAAAGGTGGGCGTATGAACGGAGGAGAACATTGATTAAGGCAGCATATTTTTCATTTCTCAATTGATAATCATAAATGCTTGTATTGTCGACCAATATCTTAATACGAGAATTCTGATAGTCGACTTCGTTGAGAATTAGGTAGTTATTCCTTTCAAGAATTTTTAAAGCATAATAGGCGGGTAAAACAGGAAAGTTATAACGAGAAACAAATTCGTTGAGTTCAAATGGGAAGCTGCATTCCGAGCCCGACCCGTAGGCTAGGTTAAAGTGCTTTCCTATCGCGTCATAACAGCTTTCAATGAAAGACCTATCTGGGAATTGATTGTTGATTTTGATTTCTCCCAAAGCTATATCTCGATCATTAAATAGCTGCACAGCATAAGCCTTTTTCCCATCTCGCCCTGCTCTACCAGCCTCTTGGTAATAGTTCTCTGGATTTTCGCATAGATCAAAGTGAATTACGGTTCGTACATCTGCTTTATCTATTCCAATTCCAAAAGCATTGGTTGAAACGATGACTCTGATGAGATTATTCATCCAGGCTTTTTGTTTTTCATTGCGCGCTTGGTTGCTTAATCCAGCGTGATAGTAATCTGCACTAATGCCATTGTCTCTCAGGAATGAACTAATCACCTTGCTCTGTTTTCTGCTTCGTACGTAAACGATACTGCTCCCTTTAACTTTATTGAGAATGTCCAAAAGCTTACGTTCTTTAGATTCTTCTCTTAAGACCACATAAGCAAGGTTTTTGCGCGTAAAACTTTTTTTAAAAAGTTCAGGTGAACGCAGTCCGAGTCGGGCCTTTATGTCTTCAACGACTTTATCCGTTGCTGAAGCTGTAAGCGCAATTATAGGTGTCTCAGGTTTGATTTCTCTAATGCTAGCGATATTCAAGTAGGCGGGTCTAAAGTCGTAACCCCATTGTGAAATGCAATGCGCTTCATCAACTGCGATTACATTGATATTCATTTTTAAAAGCCTTTCTTGAAAAAGATTTGTTTGCAACCTTTCAGGCGAGATATAGAGAAACTTATAATCACCGTATGCCGCATTGTCGAGTGCAATGTCGATTTCTTTACTGCTCAATGCACTGGTGACAGAAATAGCTTTAATACCCTTCTTTTTTAGATTTTCGACTTGATCGTTCATAAGTGCTATAAGGGGAGAGATGACAAGACAGAGTCCATTTGATGCCATTCCAGGCACTTGATAGCATATAGACTTGCCTCCGCCAGTTGGTAAAAGGGCAATTGTATCTTTCTGATTGCCAATACTTTCGATTATTTCTTGTTGCAGAGGTCGAAAATTTTCAAATCCCCAATATGTATTCAATATTTCTTCGTAAGAATGCAAAGCCACGTCTATAAGGCACTAAAAAAAGCAATAATTCCTTTAAATTATCGTACTTTTGAAGAACACAAAATCCCAATTTAACATGATAGTGGAAGATACAGAAATTGAAGTAATTGAAACTTCGAATTCAAGACTGAGTCAGGTAGATTTTGATAGCATTCCTTTTGGAAGGGTGTTTTCAGATCACATGTTTCAAATGGACTACGAAAATGGAGAGTGGACCAATATATCAATTTGTCCATATGGTCCCATTCCAATGGCACCTTCAGCCAGTGTCCTGCATTATGGTCAGGCCATATTTGAAGGAATGAAAGCGTATAAGACTGAGGATGGAAAAGTAGGTTTGTTTAGACCTAGAGAAAATGCAAAGCGCTTGAATGAATCAGCCGTGCGTATGTGCATGCCTGAAATTCCTGTTGATCTTTTTATTGAAGGTCTGAGTAAACTGATTCAAATGGATCACAATTGGATTCCACAAAAGAGAGGAAGTTCGCTTTACATTCGACCTTTTATGTTCGCGACAGATACCTATATCGGGGTTAAAGCTTCTCAGACTTATAAATTCCTCATATTCACTGGCCCTGTAGGTTCATATTATAACAATCCTCTTAAATTAAAAGTTGAAAGAAAGTATTCCAGAGCGGCAAAAGGAGGCTTCGGTCAGGCGAAAGCTGCAGGAAATTATGCCGGTTCATTATATCCAGCCAAACTCGCAAAAGAAGAAGGTTTTGATCAATTACTGTGGACAGACAGTGTTGAGCATGAATATGTTGAAGAATCAGGTACTATGAATATAGGATTCTTTATTGATGATGAATTCTATACGCCTCCAACAGAAGGTTCTATTCTTAAAGGAATAACAAGAAACTCAGTAATTCAACTTCTGAAAGAATGGGGAGTAAAGGTGAACGAAGCTCCAATTAGCATTCGTTTTTTGCGAGAGTGTTTTGAAAACCTAAGAGTAAAAGAAGCTTTTGGAATTGGAACTGCAGCGACAATTGCTCCTGTTGAATCCATTTCAATTGATGGGACAAACTTCAATATTCCAATGCGAGAAAATCCGTATTCCTTGAAATTGAAAAATGCTTTAGAAGATATTCGAACAGGTCGACAAGAAGACGTATTCAATTGGATGACCTGGATCCAATAGTCGAGAAGATTTGAATCGGGAAGTCAACTGATTTCGCGATTAGACATTTACGCAAAGCTTTGGTATGAAGTGATTCAGCCAAGGCTTTTTTTGATTCTCGATCTATTATTATTCTCGGTTTAAGTATGATTTCTTGGAATTGCACTGTTCCATTGCTTTCCATTTCCATAGTGCCCTGAGGACTATCTGTATAATGTTCTACGCTGATTTTCTCTATGGTGCACAAATGCAAATACCAGAGCATGTGACTTGAAGCAAGCGAAGCTAAGAACAACTCATGCGGATTTATTTTTTCTGAATTTCCTTTGAATTGGGGATCTGCCGATCCCAATATGGTTTTTATTCCATTGCTTGTCACCTCAAAGTCCCGGCTATAGTTCTCTTGATCTTCTGAAATTTCATGACGATTCCCAGACCACATTAATTCTAAATAATACGCGTAAGTTCCCATTTTGTGGATTTGGTGATTAATTCGCATCTTTAAAAAGGATGCTAAGCAAAAGTATATTCTTCGGCTTGATTTTGATATTACCTTTTTGGGCTAAATCTCAATCCTTCAGTGGTAGAATTGTGGATAAAGAGACCGGTCAAGCGATTGCGGGCGTGAATATCATAGAACTCAATTCGAAAAGAGGAGTCTCGAGTAATAAAGAGGGATTTTTTACTTTGAAGAATATTGAGTTTCCTCTGCGACTTCGACTAACGCATGTAGCCTATAAGACCTATGAGCGTTTGATAAATTCACTGGATGAGGGTTTGGAACAACAGAATCAACTTTTTCAATTGGACCTCGATTCTAAAATCCTTGAAGGACCTGAAATTCTTCCAGATCCCTTGCCCGAGTTAGTCTTTTCAAACGAGTTAAGGCATGTTTGTGATTTTGATTTTACAGAAAGCGGATTATGCGTTTTGGCATATCAAAGGGAAAAAAGCCTAAGGTCAGCAGATCAATACGAGAATGAAATATACGAGAATGTAGTGGTCTATAGTACGGATTTTGAGAACCGCATACGCGATAGCATTCCATTAAATTCAGGCCAATTTGAATTCAAAAATAAATACGGCAAGTATCCAATATTGTCATCTGACAAACATGTGATTCTTTTCAAAATGGATTCAGCGCGAATCGATACGATTCAAATAAAGAAGAGCGTTTATTCGGAGCTCATGGAGCCTAAAATTGATTCCATTGGGGACGTTACCTATCTCTCAAATTTCAATCCTTCATATCCTGCTTTTGAATATTATACACTGGATAGCCGAGATAGTACCTATACCCTTTTACGCTATATAAGCGACAAATTTGGAATGGAGTTAATGCGATCTGAATTCAAGTATCTAAGTAATAGGGATAGGGTAGATGCAACGAATATGTCAATCAGAACAGGAATTGATCGCAAGATTATTGGGGCATACATGAGAGGCTTTGATAAACAGGCTTATTTCGAGACACCGAATGCCCCACTTTTTGTCATGAACGATACGGTTTTAATTTTTGATCATCATAGCGATCGCTTAATGAAGTATTCTAAATGGAATAATGCTATTGATAGCATTGAGTTCAATTATCATAAACGCAAGCGCTACGATGAAAAATGGATGCCGAATAATGCTTGGGATGGAGAGGTTTATTTAGACGATATTCAACAAACTTTTTGGACCAGTTATTCGAGAAACGGTTTTACCTATTTGAAGAAAATTGATTCAAAGAATGCGGAAGTAAGTGGGAATAAGAAACTCCATTATAAGTATGCTGAAAGAATTCGGATAAGAGATGGATATGCTTATTATATCTATCGGCCCTTTGAAAGCAGCCAGAAAAAATTCCTATATCGCGAAAAAATTAACTACTGAGGAGAATCTTCCTCGTCAAAATACAAGTTGATTTTGTCCACATCCCTAATTTCTTTCAGCTGTCTTAAAAGCTCTGAACTCTTGTCTTGATTCCGCAGAACTACGTGATAATAAGCTTCAATATTGTTGTTGTGCTCATGTGTTTGAAGGTTAACTAATTTCAGCTGTTTGCAATATTTTCTTAGTTCCTTTTGAATACCGTTCTCAGCTTCATCATTGTTGTCATAAAGAATTTGCAATAGATAGTTTCTACGCTTAGGTCGAGCAAAGTTCGTTTTTACGACTACAATGATCACTAATGAAATAAGCACAGTTCCTACCAGAGCAATTCCCTTAAAACCAACTCCAGCGGCAAGTCCAATTGCCAATGAAAAGAAGATAAATACGATATCTATTACGTCACGGACTGCAGTTCTAAATCGAATAATAGACATGGCACCAACCAGTCCAAAAGCTGTAGCTGTATTGTTTCCGATAACCATAATTACGATGGCGGTAATCATAGAGAGTAAAACCAATGAATTTGTAAAGGAAGTAGAATAACTCGGCCCTTTGTAAGTATAGCGATAAACCAATGAAATAACAATCCCACAGGCAAGCGCCACAAGCATATTTAAAACAATGAGATTAAGATCTTGATTGAAATTGGTCAGGTTACTATTCGATAATTCTTCCAGCATATCTTTTTCTAAAGAGTTTGGCGTTTGAAATTACTTTGAATTTTCGACTTCTGTTCATGAAGCCGTGAGAATCAATGCAAATGCAGTATTTGCTTGCAGAAACTTGTTTGAGATTGAGTGAATGGGCTATGGCTTTCATCCAACCAGGATAATAGTGATTGAATTTTACCTCTAGGATAAAGTGATCGGGCATGGCCATTTTCAGTTTATCGTCTTCATACAAATCGTCCAATCTGGGAAAAGACAAACTGCGTAAATTCTTATCTAAGGTCACCCGAATTGTGTCATCAGTCTTACTTAAAAATGGCTCGCGATCATAGGTGACGAGAACCACGGGCTTCAATTTCATTTTCCCGATATAATAGAAAAAACGATTGGCATTTTCAATTGCCTTATCCTTTTGCAAGACACTGTGCAGATCTGTTTTATTCAAAAAAAGATCAAGCGCGTCCTGGTAAGTCATTTTTGCTCTATTCTTCAGAATAGGTATCTGATATTTTCTTTTTATTTCGGTGAATACAACACCTTTAGAAAGCTCAAGGCTGTCATAACCACGCAGCCTTACTTTTTTTCGGTTCGGAAAACCTTCTATTTTTTCGGTATATATATGTAAGTCTGGGGTATCGATATAAATACTTCGTACAGTGTAGTGTTTTTCAGATCGCTGACGAGCATTCTCATCCAAATTGACAAAAGGTAAGATCATTTCTCGTAGACGAGACAATTTAGAATTTGGGATGATATACTTGTATTCGTAGCGCAAGGACTAGAATATTTTGCGCTTCAGGTATTCTCTTACTGGAATAGTGTCACAAATAATCTCACAATTCACCATAAGACCTTCATCCATTCGATGTCGGTTATGTGGGATTTTAACTTTAGCGAGGACTACCTGACGGTTATCAATGATATTGACTTTTTTATCCAAAGCAACATTCATGTCAAAATTTCCTGTACACCCTGGAAGATCTAAACACGCACGAGCATGTCTTTCATTTATAAATCCTTTTTCTTCAACTTCAATTGGAACAATAACAACTTGCTGAATGGTGTCTACAAGCGAAATAAGGCTATTGTTAAATGCATCAAAGAGCACTTCTCCTTGAAAGGGAGCAGAGACATTGTATCCTCTTTTCTTTTCATTCAAAATATTCAGGTTGGCTTCGAAATTTGCCAACTGTGCATTCACGACATCTAAACTTTCAATTTTTCT
Source organism: Bacteroidota bacterium (assembly GCA_039028335.1). GTDB lineage: Bacteria > Bacteroidota > Bacteroidia > Flavobacteriales_D > JABDKJ01 > JABDKJ01. The sequence continues at coordinate 978 of JBCCIF010000005.1, read as the reverse complement.
CCCAGTTCGGGCTGAGACCAATTTTTGTTCAGCCAGCTCAACATTGGATTGGGCAAGCATTAAGTTGTTTTCAATAACTTGAAATTCAGCTTCAGCTATGATTTGATCCTTAAAAAGTTCTTCTCCTCTTTCAAAGTTTTTTTCTTCCAAGTCCAATTGTTGCTTGGCCATGGTAAGTTCTTTTTCGGCCTCTTGTATTACGGAGATCTTTCTACCCGTATTTTCTGCTGTGAATGTGGCCAGTTGAGAATTTATTTTCGTTTCAAGGTCGGCAATTTCTTGCTCTAGAAGGTAGCTTTTGAACTCGAAAAGCGATGTTCCTTGACTTACATAAGTTCCATTTTCTAGACGCTCGTTAAACGTCAATTCGACTATGTCACCTCTGTCAAAAGTGAAACTGCTCATGGATTCACTGAAGCCATCAACAAAATTTCTGTTCTCGGTAAAATACTGATTGTTATCCTGTTTTAAGGCCCATTTCTTTGAAGGATATACCTTACCAGAATACGTGAGTTTGTACGTTACCTCAAAAGGACCAAACCATGCAATGATAAAGGCCAATAGTAGAAAGCCAATTATGATCTTGCCAATATGTCTATCAATAAATGTCAATGCCAATTATTCTAAGACTAACTTATTGCAAAGTTAACGTTAAAAGAATATTAATACAATGGTTTCATTTAACATTACAAATGAGGTATTTATTACCCTAAAGTTCTGTTAATTCTTAGTTCGAAGAGAAAAATTTGATAGCCTGCGGTCTTTCTTGTTCAAAAATAACAATTCCCGTATAAATGCCTGATTGAAAGTTAGATAAGTTTAAATATCTCGAGTCCTTCTCGAAATGTCCTGCCTTTCTAACTAATCGACCAGAAATGTCATATATGTACAAATCCCTTATTATTTTTGAAGAATGGATTTCAAGTACATCATTTCTTATGAACCAATGAACACTTGATGCAAAGATTTCTTCATCTG
>JBCCIF010000004.1:0-63580 GCA_039028335.1 Bacteroidota bacterium | reverse complement strand
GGATAAACAGAGAAGCCACAAATAGAGGAATACAAGGGATTTTATATCTCACTAATGCTCCAAAATTATAACTGCTGAATCCTACTGCAAAGGCAAAGAACAATGAAAAGCTCAAAGCCATCAGGAGGAAGGCATCCCTATTGATTATTTTTGGAATTCGAAACAGTCCTAAGCCGATAAATACATATAAACTCGCTAAGAATATGATCATGCTTTCAACTGATGCCATTGCCATTACTACACTGTTGACCTCAGTAGGATAGGGTCTAAATAGAGTGACGTTTATTGATGCAGGAGCCATTTTGATAATCCCAAAAATTGTTTCATCGTATTCTCCCAGATTGTAACTAGAACCTCTACCTACATTTGTCAAGGTATGGGTTTGAACCTGATGCCAGCTTTGCATTCCTTGCGCGGTTGAAAGCACATTGTCAAGTGAGTATTTTGAAGAATAAGAACCTAAGAATTGTATTGTTGCTGCAACTGTAACACCAAGAAAAAGCAAAAGGAAGGGGACAATTGTTTTTCTTATGAGTGGGTTCTTGATACGATCTCTATACGACATAACGACCCAAAGAAGAATAGCAGGTAACAAACTCATAATAACATAGGCCTTTGTATTGAATATGATATATGAGCTTATTAATGTTACAACGATCGAAGGAAACCTTCTGAATCCTTTCAGCCTAATGAGCTTATCGGCATGGAAAATTAAAAGACCTAAAAAGCCAATTACAATACTATCTTTTGTTATTCCTGAACCCCAAAAAAACACGCTAGGAACGAATAAAATGGCAAAAGCCAATTTCGAATGAATAGCCGGGTATCTCCTTGAAAAGACTAAAAACAAATTCCATATTCCAATATAACTTAGACAAGAAAAGATCACCGTTGAGGCCAAGTAATTTCCCATGCCAATAAATGATACCATACTGGCAAATTTAGACGTGAACCATTCTGTTTGCCCGGGTTTGTAATAGGTCTGATTTACGATAGTATAGAATTTGGTATTGACATAATCTTGATCGCCAAAAAGCAACCTAATGTAATTGATGGGGTCTTCAACGAATAAACCAGAAAGTATTTGGGCATCGTGAAAATAAGTACTTGCGTCTCCTCCATAGTTGTAGTAAAAAGTATAGATGGAAACAAAAGAGATTGCCCCGATAATCTTTACCAGTAAACCTGGAATAAAGTATTTGCGATAAAATATAGAATGCTTATTCAGCTGTCTTATGACCAAAGCAATCAAAAGAATTAATGTGCTATAAGCCAAAGTCGAAACGATGTCTACAAACTCCATTAATAATGTCTAAAACGGGTCATTTTAAAAATTCTAAATTTGCGCCCTTAGTCTTTCAATTGATTGAAAATGCCAAAACCAGAGCAAATTTCTTATCTCATTTAACCTACTTGAATGAATAAGAAAATTATATATCTATCATACGATGGGATGACGGATATTTTGGGGCAAAGCCAAATACTGTCCTATATTATAAAACTTTCTCAAAAGGGGTGTCTGTTTACGCTTATTTCTTTCGAAAAAGCGGATAAATATCGAGAGTTCGAACCTGATATTAGAGCCATTTGTGCTCAATATAATATTCGTTGGATTCCACTTATGTATTCAAAACGGCCTCCAGTTTTATCTACAGTTTGGGATGTGTTTAAACTTGGAAAGCAGCTCAGGAAATCTATTCAAAATGATGGGTGTGATATTATTCATTGTCGAAGTTATTTGACCTCTTTGGTGGCCTTAAAAATGAAAAGAAAGTATGGTATTCCTTTCATTTTTGACATGAGGGGTTTTTACGCAGATGAAAGAGTAGAAGGTGACTTATGGAATTTAAAAAACCCTATTTACAGAAGCGTCTATAAATACCTTAAGAAAAAGGAACTTCAATTTATTCAGCATTCTGATGCAATTGTTTCATTGACGAGTGCTGGGGCAGAAATCATGAAGACCTGGTGGGACAAGGATAGTGTAGAAAGTAAGTTAACGATAATTCCCTGCGCAGCAGATTTTGATTTATTCGAATTGCGCAGCCCTGAGAAACAAAACATTTGTCGCCAAAATTTGGGCATTCCGAATGATTCTCTGGTGATAACCTATTTGGGTACAATGGGAACTTGGTATCTCTTCGAAGAGATCATTTATTTCTTTAGCTGGTTCAAGAAAAAAGAACCGAAAGCAAAGTTCTTAATGATTAGTCCGAATAAGAGAGAACAGGTGTTGAATGTTACAAATAAATACAAGTTATCTCCACAGGATGTATTCGTCCATTTTGCTAAGAGGCAAGAAGTTTCGAACTTTTTAGAAGCAAGTGACCTAGGAATATTTTTCATTAAACCGAGTTTCTCCAAAAAATCTAGCTCACCAACGAAATTAGGTGAAATGCTTGCGAAGGGTATTCCTGTTTTGACCAATTCGGGAGTGGGAGATGTCGATCAGATTTTAAAAGATCTGGATTGTGGAATTGCACTTGAGCAAATTGAAGAACCCTTTTTAGAGCAAAAGAAAAAAGAGATATTTGACCTGCTGAACAAAGATTCTGCTGAAATAAGAAAGAATGCGCGATCCTATTTTGATTTAGACGAAGCAGCTGAAAAGTATTTACAGATATACAATAGAATTTTAGGATGAAGAAGAGAATTTTGGTCATTTGCCCTTACCCAGAAGATGAGGCGGCAGCTCAAAGACTGAAGTATGAGCAGTACTTTCCGGCTTTTCGAAAAGCAGGCTACGATCTAGAGATTGCCACCTTTTTCGATATGAAAGGATATTCAAGTTTGTACGTCAAAGGACATTATTTTAGAAAAGCATGGCATACAATGCTAGGCTATATCAGGAGAGTACCTCTTCTATTTAAAATCAAACAATACGACTTGGTCTACAGTTTCTTATGGGTTACACCTTTAGGTCCTCCACTTTTCGAGTTTCTTGTTCATAAGCTCTCAAAAAAGCTCATTTATGATATAGATGATATGGTCTTTCTTGGGCATGCGAGTCGCTATAATAAATTCTCAAAATTTCTGAAGGGCAAGAATAAAATGATCTATATGATGAAGCACGCAAATCATGTGATCACTTGTACACCTATTTTAGATGAATTTGTTCGAAAGTACAATTCAAATACAACAGATATATCCTCTACTGTAGATACCATTAAATATATTCCTAGAGAAGCTATTTCATGGAATGAAAAACCAACTATAGGTTGGAGTGGGAGCCATAGCACGTCTAAATATTTGAAGTTACTCGAGAAAGTGTTTGTCCAAATGCGACATGAGGGAATAAATTTTAAGGTTTTAGTAATAGGCGACAAAGAATTTAGGTTTGATTCTGATGAAATAGAATTTGAAGCAATAGAATGGAAGTCCGAAACTGAAGTGAGCGATTTGAGTAGGATTGATATTGGTGTTTACCCCTTATTGGACGAGCCTTGGATTTATGGCAAAAGTGGATTGAAGGCTATCCAATATATGGCTATTGGTATTCCTACAATTGCAAGTGAATGGGGTACGATTGGCAGAATTATCGAACACGGTGAAAATGGTTTGTTGGTTCGAACAGATCAAGAATGGTTAGAGGCTTTTAAAAAATTAATCAGCGATGAAGAACTAAGGGAGAAATTCAGAGTAAATGGGAGAAAGACGATTGTGGACAAATACTCTTTAATGGCCAATGAAGGTACGTACCTGAGCATAATTGATGAGGTTTTAAATGATTAATCAGGAGCTTCTTTGTCCTACCGCACAATATTTAGGTCTTGAAGGCGAAATTTGAATATCTACCAAACCACAGGATTCCATCATTTCTTTGATCTCATGCTCAGAAAATCGCTGTTCTAACTGAGTTCCGAATCGGTCGAGACTGTCATTTCTCATTACATAAAACGATTTATTCCTGTAATAGCTAAGAGGAATTTTTGAAGCAATTTTCTTTAAACCTAATGACTCAAAAAACAAGGCACTTTTCGCCAAAGGAAAATAAATGAACAGGGCTATTATATCGCAAAGAACCTTTTTCAAGAAAACAGGCAATCCGCTAATTAATTTACGTAAGGCATTTACAAATGAAAATAGGGTTCTATTCAAAAAAGGTTCTCCTTCTAAGTTGTAATACAGATAAAAGAAACAATGGCCATTTATTTTCGTTTTTTCAACACAAGACCTCATTGCTTTTTTTGTATCGGGAATATGGTGTAAGACCCCAACACTTATAACTATGTCGAATGAATTGTCTTCAAAAGGTAAATGATCAATTGATGTTCTCGATAATCTGACATTTGTATTTTCACTTAATAAATTCGATGCAGCAAAAATAGATTCTGAAGGGTCAATGGCTTCAATTTGAGCTACTTTCGGTGCCAAATATTTACTCCATCTTCCTGTTCCACATCCAAAATCTCCGAGATATGTTTTATCTGGTTTTAGATAAGGGAGTAATATGTCAAAGTACTCTTTACCGATACGGTCAATTTCTTCATCTTCGAAATTTTGAAATTTCTTCCATTCTTCACCAAAAGATTCTACAACCTGATGGTCTATATTCTCGGAATTGTCACCATATTTGAATATGTGAACGGGCTTTTGATTCGCCTTTATAATCTCGTTTGGTTCTAAGGTGAATTGGGTCAAACAAATTCGATTTAGCAATCGAAAGTATTAAATTGCAGAGAACTATCCATATTTGAAAATTCTTTTTGTCATACCATCTATTACCAATTACTTTACTTTCCTAGAAGATGTTGCTAGTAAACTCAATCAACAGAATGATCAGGTTCATCTTGCAACCTCTACCAAGCATATTTCTGATATATCCTGTTACGATCGAGATATACATGGAACTTTGCATGAGATTGAATTCCCTCGTGGTTTTGAATGGACCGAACATATCAACGCCTCGAGAAAATTGAATGAAATTGTTGAGGCCATTCAACCTGATTTGGTGAATGTTCATTTTTCAGCTGCAATGTTTACCGCTGCAATCGCAAAAAATAAATCTTGGCCCACGACAATAAGCACCATTCACGGTGTTTCATTCGTAATGGAAAAAGGTTGGAGAAGAATTGCTTTGGGATTAGCTGAAGGATGGGCAGCCAGAAAAATGGATAAAGTCTTTGTCCTTACCGAGGATGATAGACAAGCATTAGAAAAAAAATCAAAGAACATCAATACAGAAGTCATTTGGTCCTATGGATTGGGATGTGATTTAAATCAGTTTAATGCCAATTCGGTCTCAGATGAACGGAAAGCAGAATTAAGGCAGCAATATGATATTCGAGATGACCACTTCGTTTTCATTTTTGTGGGTAGACAGGTGCATTTTAAAGGTTTTGATAAGCTCGTGCGGGCCTTTGTAGAACTCTACTCTAAAAATATCAAGCTGAAATTAATTTTGGTTGGCGATAAGGACAATATTCACAATACCAATTTAGATAAAACCGAGGAACGGATTCAAAATAATTGTCCTGGGATAGTTAAGGTGGGGTGGCAAGAAAATGTGCATGAGTATTTAAGCATTGCTCACGTAAACGTATTTCCAAGTGTCAAAGAAGGAATGCCCGTTAACTTGATGGAATCTCTTGCAATGGGAGTGCCTGTAATTACAATCGATTCAAGAGGATGTAGAAATGTTGTAAGCCACAACTCCGATGGAATTTTAATCAAGAAACAAGATGTTGAAGAGTTGAAAGAGCAGATGAATTTTTTATATGAAAACAGACAAGAATTACAAAGAATGTCAGATAACGCTTTGTCTGAACGCGCTAAATTTGATCGAAAGTATTTCATTAAGGATCAACTCGAGATGTACAAACGCGTAGTAAATGAGTAAAGGCTATTAAAATGAATGTCTTAATTACAGGAGGAGCGGGATATATAGGTTCACACACGATTATATCAGCCCTTGAAAACAGGGACTGGAATTTGATTTCAGCTGATAATTTTATCAACTCTACGAAAGACACATTCGAGAGAATATCAGCCATAAACGGTCACCAGACCAAAAATTACCCGGTCAATCTTTCGAATTTTGAAGAAACAAAAAGAATCTTCGAAGAGAATGAGATCAACGGAATTATTCATTTTGCGGCCTTGAAATCGGTTCCAGAGTCCGTTGATCAACCTTTAAATTATTTTCAGAATAACCTCAATAGTTTACTCAATCTTATTGAGTGCTCAAAAATTTATAATGTACGTCATTTCATTTTCAGCTCTTCTTGTTCGGTATACGGAAATACTGCAGAGCTACCCGTAAAAGAAAGCACGCCATGGACCAAGGCAGAATCACCATATGCCTTGACCAAGCAAATGGGAGAACAGATGATTGAAGAGTTCATTCAAACCAATCAAGACTTGTCTTTTATTTCTTTGCGATACTTCAATCCAGTCGGGGCTCATGAATCAGGAAAGATAGGAGAACTTCCTCTTCAAGTTCCCAATAATTTGGTTCCCTATATAACGCAAACCGCTGCTGGTATTAGAGATCAACTGACAATATTTGGAAGAGATTATCCAACTCGAGATGGTACATGTGTTCGTGACTACATCCATGTCATGGATATTGCATATGCGCATTTGCTTGCGATGGATAGACTTGTTGCGCAAGAAAATGAGAGCAGCCATGAGATTTTCAATTTAGGCACGGGAAAAGGAGTAACGGTATTGGAAGCTGTAAATGCATTTGAACGCGTGAATGACCTTAAACTGAATTATGTCTTCGGAGAAAGAAGACCTGGAGATGTCTCTGAAATATACGCAGACAGCTCTAAAGCAAAACATCTTCTCGCATGGTCACCTGAGAAATCCATAGACGAAATGATGAAGAGTGCTTGGTTGTGGCAATCTGAGTTGATGAATGCGAATTGATGCTAAAATGACTAAAAAAGAAAAAGCCGCATTTCTTATCGATAAGCTCGAAGAGTTGTACCCTAGAACTCCAGTACCATTAGATCATTTCGATGCATATACACTTTTAATTGCTGTCTTGCTTTCGGCACAGTGCACGGATAAACGGGTGAATGAGGTCACACCTTTGTTGTTTAAAAAGGCAAAGACTCCAGAGCAAATGATTAAAATCCCTGTAGAGAAGATCAGAGAGATTATAAAACCATGTGGTTTATCACCTACAAAGTCTAAGGCCATATATCGTCTTTCAGAAATACTGCTTGAAAAACACGATGGAAAGGTGCCAGATAATTTTAATGATCTTGAAGCACTTCCGGGAGTGGGCCATAAAACTGCTTCTGTTGTCATGAGCCAGGCATTTGGAGTTCCGGCCTTTCCGGTAGATACACATATTCACAGATTGATGTGGAGATGGGGCTTGTCCAATGGTAAAAATGTCGATCAGACTGAGAAAGATGCGAAACGACTATTTCCAAAGGACAAATGGAATAAACTTCATTTACAGATCATATTTTACGGAAGAGAACATTCACCTGCTAGAGCTTGGGACCAAGCAAAGGACAGTATTCAACAGAAAATTGGCAGAAAAAACTTGAAGAAAAAATAAAACCCTTTCTAATTTTGAAAATTAAAAAGGGCTTAATTCAAATTTTAGTGATCTCTTAATTCAAGATCATCTTAACTTTTTTTAATGATTTTGAGTCTCTTACGCTTAAAGCTTTGCTGTAGGCAAGGATATTATTCACCGTGCTTTTCTTAGGTGAAATTTCAATCTCCTCGGCTTGTGTAGCAATTCTGCCAAAGATGCTCTTTTCATTGTTTTCTAAATCATGTAAATCTTCAAAAGTAAAATTAACCATAGGCATTTTAATTGTTTCTGAATCATTAACGCTTTCTCTTTTTTCTTATTGTATTTTGATCAAAAATTTTCAATACCCCTTTTTTTGCAGAAATACCTAATAATTTTGCTGCTTTGATGTATAAAGGAGACTATACGTATAAATGGACAGATTTAGAAAATCTGAAAATCAGTGGTTTAGAACCGCTTGAATTGCGTCCAGATAGCAATTTCGTCAATATCGGGGAACGAACCAATGTAACTGGATCGAGAAAATTCCTGCGCTTAATCAAGGAAGAAAATTATGAAGAAGCTCTTGAAGTAGCTAGGGATCAGGTCGAAGGAGGAGCACAGGTGATTGATGTAAATATGGATGAAGGGATGCTAGATGGTAAGAGCGCCATGGTGACCTTTTTGAATTTAATTGCTTCTGAGCCTGATATTGCCAAACTTCCAATAATGATTGACTCATCAAAATGGGAGATAATAGAGGCCGGTTTGCAATGTCTTCAAGGAAAAGGAATTGTTAATTCAATATCCTTGAAGAATGGGAAGAGCGAGTTTTTAGAACAAGCTCAAAAAGTCAAAGACTATGGTGCAGCCACGATTGTGATGGCGTTTGATGAGAAAGGACAGGCGGACACTTATGAAAGAAGAATTGAGATTTGTGAACGCTCATATCGAATTTTGCGAGATGAAATTGACTTCCCTCCTCAGGATATCATATTTGACCCCAATATTTTCCCTGTAGCCACAGGAATTGACGAACACAGGAATTATGCCTTGGATTTCTTTCGGGCTACGAGATGGATAAGGGAAAACTTACCAGGTGCACACGTTTCTGGAGGAGTAAGTAATGTCTCCTTTTCTTTTAGAGGAAACAATAAAGTTAGGGAAGCAATGCATTCTGCATTTTTATATCATGGAATTAAACAAGGCATGGATATGGGAATTGTCAATCCAAGCATGCTCGAGGTCTATGACAATATTCCAATTGATTTGCTCGAAAGAGTAGAAGATGTGCTACTCAATAGAAGGGAAGATGCTACGGAAAGGTTGTTGGATTTTGCTGAAGGTGTTCAACAAGACGCAAAAAAGGAGGGTAAAAATTTAGAATGGCGTAATCAATCTACTGAGAAGCGTTTAGAGCATGCTTTAGTCAAAGGAATTACAGAATTTATTGAGCATGATACCGAAGAAGCAAGGCAAGTTCTAGACTCGCCATTGGCGGTCATAGAAGGTCCTTTAATGTCTGGGATGAATGTGGTAGGCGATCTTTTCGGTTCTGGAAAAATGTTCTTGCCACAGGTAGTCAAAAGTGCCCGAGTAATGAAAAAAGCAGTGGCCTATTTAACCCCTTTTCTTGAAGAGGACAAGGGCAAAGGGAGATCGGCTGGAAAAATTTTATTAGCAACTGTTAAAGGGGATGTACATGATATAGGGAAGAATATTGTAGGGGTGGTTTTAGGATGCAATAATTATGAGATCATTGATCTAGGAGTAATGGTGCCTCCGGAAAAGATAATTCAGCGAGCGAGAGAAGAGAATGCTGAGATCATTGGATTGAGTGGTTTAATAACTCCTTCTTTGGACGAAATGGTATATGTCGCAAAGGAAATGGAAAAAGCGGGTCTAAATGTTCCTTTGCTTATTGGGGGTGCGACCACAAGCCGTGTCCATACAGCAGTAAAAATAGAGGAGAATTACCCATCAGGTACTACACTGCATGTATTAGATGCTTCTAGAAGTGTAACAGTGGCTGGAAGACTTTTAGGTTCAGACAAAGAAAATTTTGCCAGCGAAATTAGGGATGAATACAATCAGGTTCGATCCAATTATGCAAAAAAGAAAGATGTTAAACGCCTGATATCATTAAAGGATGCAAGGGCAAATTCTCATAGAATAGATTGGGTTGGATATGAGCCTATTAAACCAAATCAACTTGGAGTGCATTCTATCTCGATTGAGTTAGAAAGCTTGAAAGAATATATTGATTGGACGCCCTTTTTTCAAACCTGGGAGTTGGCGGGTCGATTTCCTAGGATTTTAAATGATGAGATCGTAGGAAAGCATGCAACCGAATTGTATGAAGATGCTTTGCAAATGCTGGAAAAGATAATTTCAGAAAAATGGTTATACCCCAATGCAGTATGTGGAATATGGAAAGCAAATAGTAGCTTGGATGATATTATTGTTTATGAAGACGATGCAGAAATAGGCCGATTTCATATGATGCGCCAACAAATCCAAAAGGCAAAAGGGGCGGTCAATTATTCACTAGCAGATTTTATTGCTCCATTAGATAGTGGTAAACAGGACTATATAGGAGCATTTGCAGTTACTTCAGGTTTAGGAATTGAAAAAAAGCTAGCAGAATTTGAAAAAGAAATAGACGATTATCAGAGTATTATGCTCAAGGCACTTGCGGATAGGCTGGCGGAGGCCATGGCTGAATATCTTCATGAAAAAGTAAGGAAGGAATATTGGGGGTATTCGTCTAATGAAGACTTTGAGAACGAAGAACTGATACGTGAAAAGTATCAAGGAATTCGTCCTGCTCCAGGATATCCTGCCTGTCCGGATCATACTGAAAAACCCGAGTTGTTTAGACTTTTAAATTCAGGCCAGAACACTCGAATTTCTCTTACAGAAAATTACGCTATGAGTCCGGCAGCATCAGTTTGCGGCTGGTATTTTGCTCACCCTGAAAGCCGTTACTTTGGAATTCAAAAGATCTTGAATGATCAAGCAGAAGACCTTGCTCAACGAAAAGGTTTTGCTGTCGACAAAATGGAACGCTGGCTTTCTCCTTACTTGGATTGAGGAATGGTTGAATAAAGAACTTTAAGCGCGTCTGCTTTCCGCAATTCCTGTTTGACCTGTGACACTCTCTCCATTTTTATTTTTCCATCTACATGTAATGCGCGAATAATCTTAGACTTGTCTGGATCTGCTCTTCTTATAACATTATCTTCTACCCAAGGCCTAATGTCCTGCAATTGCGCAATACCGTCATCTAGCTGTAAGACCTCTTTTCCATCCATTTTGCCTATATAAATATGGTCTACTAATGAAGCATTGCTTATCCTATCTGTGCAAGAAGCTTCAGGTTCATGAATTTCCATTAAGGGATCCGCTTCCTTGATATGAGTTACAACCATAAAAAAGAACAATAAAATAAAGACAATATCTGGCAGGCTGGAAGTTTGGATTAAATTGCTGGATTGTGTTTTCTTTTTCATGACTATCGTTTAAATTCTGCTTCTGATATTTTTTGAGGAAATACCTGTCTGATTGCTGTGATTTCCATCTGTTGATCTAAAGGATCGAGTTTTTCATAGCTCTTTCCAAAATGTTCGATAGCCAATTCATTACGCAATGAATTTAGGGCCCTTTGAAGCTCATTTTGTACGAAAAGGTAGGTGTCATATGACGTAAGATGATGATGTTGAATTGAAATCAAGGAACTTGGTTTTAGAGCTTTGTATTCTCCGAAATAGCCAATTGCCACCAATTGCTTCTCGATCTTTGCTATTCGCTTGTTAAGATGCTCTTTGGACTTATCAAATTGAACAGTTTTTGCTAGTTTATCTAGTTCATTTTGCAATGCTGATTTTCGCATCCATTTCCGTTCAGTAAATGATTCATTTACTTGGCTGTCGCTAAATACGCCTCCATTGGTGAAGAATGTAATTGCATTTGCATAGATATCCGACAGCTCGATAGTACTCTCATTTATCAATAATTGATCATCAGCGTTAATGTAGATGTCCAAGATGTCCTTATCAGGAATAAGAACAGTGTCTGATTTTTCGATAGGGGGAAGTTTCCTAAGTATTCCCTGTTCGCTTTGCAAGGATGTGGTCATCATCCAAAAGACTAAAAGTAAAAAAGCGATGTCCGCCATTGACCCAGTTGACACCCGAGAAATTATTCTTCGTTTCACTGAATTGCTATTTAAAGGTTAACAATTCAATAACTTTATTTTGTCCAAGTCATTGTTGCCGAAAATAAAGTCAAATAAGCCTTTGGTTTTGATTTTGAGCAGGTTTAACTAAACGCACAAAAAAACCCGTTCTCAAATAATTGAAAACGGGTTGCTAATGATCTTAATAGGATTTATTCATCTGAGTCATCTAATGTTGAATATAGAATTTTCAAAGCTTCGGCCTCTCTTAATTTGTATTTGACGTCACCAACAATCCCCATTTCTGCGTCTTTATCAACCTTTAAGGAAGTCACAATTTTGGGTTGCTCGGCTTCAAATCGTTCATCTTTATTGTCTAAAATCCATTGACGAATATCATCAAGTCCTGCTATGGCATCATCTAATTGAATAACCGGTTCAGTTCCAAATCGAGCATCTTGAGGCACTCCAATATTGATATAATCGACCAACTCTTTCTTCTCTATTTTCGTTACTTCAGTGGCCCTAGGTTGCTCTACTTTAACCAGAGGGTCGTCTTCTTTTATCACTGTTACGATCATAAAAAAGAACAAAAGCATGAATACGATATCTGGTAAACTAGCTGTTGAGATCTCTCCAACTTCTTTTTTTCCACCTTTTCTAAATTTAGACATATTCGTTTAAATTTTAATTTCTACTGTCTTTGGGCTCAGCTTCAGAGATTTTATTCGGAAATACTTTTCTTACCGCTAAAACTTTTCGTTTATGATCATCGTTATTCTCGGGATCAAAATCGCCATAGTTCATTTGCCAATGTTTTTGGCAAAGATCATCGCGCAATTGTCGCAAAGCTGCTGCTAATTCATTTTGAACAATGATGTAAGTATTGTATGAAGTACCTTTGTCATTCTGCAATGAAATCACAGCTGCAGGCACTAACTCACGGTATTCCCCAAAAAATTCAATAGCATCCATTTTCGCTTGCCAACTTGCCAATTGTTTTTTATAGGCTTTCTCATTGTCCTCGTCAGCGGCTTCTTGAATCTTTTGCTCAATACCATTTATTGTGGCCTGCACATCTGCTCTTCTCACCCATGTGCGTGAAGTCAAATCCTCATCTCCAGGTTTTTCAGTAAAAACTCCCGTATTCGTTAAGAATTCCATGGCACCACCTTTCAAATCAGTGATTTGTGCAAAATCACCTTCAACCAGCAATTCGTTACGAAAGTTTACGAGAACCTCATAGACATTTCTCTTTTTTACGATCACATCGTCCGGGTTTTCTTCAATGGGCGGCAATTGTCTTAATATTCCAGAATCCGACTCCAGTGTGGTCGTCATCAACCAGAATACCAAAAGCAAAAACGCAATGTCTGCCATTGATCCCGTTGGTATGCTCGGTAATGCTCTTCTTGCCATATTATTTGAATACGTTTTTTACTTCAAAGTAAATAATCGAAAAAATCGCAATTCCTAAGAAGAAATAGGAAAGGTAAGAAGCCATACCTGCAAACCTAGAAATTCCCTCCGTAACCTCAAGTTCTCTCCATTTATCTCCCATTGTGGTTCCTTCCGCTGGTATTGATCCATTTGCCAATACCCAACCAATACCGACAAGAGCTAACAAACCAAATATTCCAATTAAAACTTTAGAGTTTTTCTTGAAGTTAGTAATTAGAGCATAGATCCCAGCTCCGATGGCAAAAAGAGCGCAAAATGCCACCAATGCATAAGAATCAATAAGTGCTAAGTTAGCCATTAAGCTCTCGAAAGGGGGCAAAATTTTATTATCCACTGCAGCTTCAATATCTTCTGGAATTGCTAAAACTGTGAATACAATTCCCAAAATTGCTAAAATAGCAGAGAATGCCGTAGTCCCTAATTTTAATGCTTTTGACATATTAGAATTTTTAAAAAAATTAATCCTTGTATTTTACGATCATATCTACTAGCGAAATAGAAGCATTTTCCATGTCGTTAACAATGCTGTCAACTTTCGACAAAATATAGTTGTAGAAGATTTGAAGAATAATTGCCACTATCAAACCTGAAACCGTTGTTATCAAGGCTAACTTCATACCTGATGCTACAATTGAAGCATTAATTGTAGAAGCATTTTCAATATCTTCAAAAGCATTAATCATACCGATTACCGTACCCATGAAACCAAGCATTGGAGCCAAAGCAATAAAAAGTGAAATCCAAGAAAGTCCTTTTTCAAGCAATCCCATCTGAACTTGACCGTAATTGACTACTGACTTTTCAACTTGATCTACACCTTCATCCGCACGTTCTAATCCCTGATAAAAAATACTTGCAACCGGTCCTTTCGTATTTCTCAAATATTCCTTGGCTGCTCCTACGCCTCCAGATTTTAATTTGCCTTCCACGTTGGACAATAAAGCATCTGTATTGGTTTGAGCCATGTTCAAATAAATAATTCTTTCAATACATAGGGCTAATCCTAAGATAAGACAAACTAGCACGAAAGCCATGAACCCTGGATTTCCTTCGATAAAGTAGTTCTTAATTTGCTGGTGAATACCACCATCCGCAGCGACTGATTCATCATTTGCAATAGCAGGTAATACCATCATAAATGCAACCACACTGCTAATAATTCTTGAAAACGTTTTCATGTTATATTTAATAAAGGTTGATATTAAAACTCTTTTAATTTACAATTCATTGCTACCGATCATGAACCTAAAAAAGCCTTTCTCTTAAGAATACTTCACAAATGCAGAAAACAAGTGCGAATCAGCAGTGTCAGGTTATATCCAGCAGTTCAATCCGAATAGAAATCCATTCTGGCGGAGAGAGCGGGATTCGAACCCGCGATACGGTTTCCCGCATACACGCTTTCCAAGCGTGCGCCTTCAGCCACTCGGCCACCTCTCCAAGAATTTTGAAAGAACGTTCTTCTCGGAATCGCCAAAGTAAATAAAAATTAAATGTTTCGTAAAAGTTTTCAGCTAAATTTTGGGGATAATAATCTTTAGTGTCGAATCCTTCACAATCGCCTTTTTTTAATGCGATATACGCTGCCATATCAAGAAATTTTACCTTTGTGGCGATGCCAGAAATTAAGTTGCAAGAGGTAAAGAATATTCTCTCAAACGTTATAGATCCAGTTTCGAAAAAGGACATCGTAACTGCCAAGATTTTTCAATCTATTTCATTTGAAAATAATAAGAATGTCATTCGGCTAAAACTCATTGATGCGAACGAGCAGACAAAGGAAAGAATGAGAGGTGCTGTTGACTTTGCATTAGAAAGGGCATTGGGCAAAGAAAATGATGTTGAAGTGATCTTCACAGAATTAAGCCCAGAAGAAAAAATTGCACATCGCAAGGTTCTACCCGGTGTTAAGAATATCATTACTGTCGCTTCAGGAAAAGGTGGAGTTGGAAAGTCGACAATAACGGCAAATCTTGCCCTAGGCTTGGCAAAGAAGGGTTTAAAAGTGGGATTGATTGATGCTGATATTTATGGTCCTTCTCTTCCCTTGATGCTAGATGTTGTTCAAGAGCGGCCCACTACTCAGAAATTTGGAGATCAAATAAAAATGATTCCGGTAGAGAATTATGGTGTCAAGATTATGTCTATTGGGTTCTTCGCTGATCCTGCGCAGGCGATTGTTTGGAGAGGTCCAATGGCCTCCAAAGCCTTAAAACAGCTCTTCGCGGATACCGAGTGGGGTGAATTGGATTACATGATTATTGATATGCCACCAGGAACTGGAGATATCCACTTATCTGTAGTTCAAATAGTTCCGGTTACAGGTGCAGTAATCGTGAGTACTCCGCAAAGAGTGGCAATGGCCGATGCCAGAAAAGGAGTAGAAATGTTTAAATTGGATAGCGTGAATGTTCCCGTTCTGGGCATGGTGCAGAATATGGCTTGGTTCACGCCCGAAGAACTTCCAGAAAATAAATACTACATCTTTGGCAAGGACGGAGTTAAGGATTTAGCAAAAGAATTAAACGTTCCTTTTTTAGGAGATATTCCTTTGGTTCAAAGTGTTCGTGAAAGTGGCGATATTGGGCGTCCAGCAATTTTACAAGAAAATACGCTTATAGCCCAGGCATTCTCGGAAATGCTAAACAATTTTGAACTATCTTTGCACCAAAGAAACCAAGGGCATAGGCCTACTGAAAAGGTTGAAATAAAAAGGACTTCATTTGAATGAGTACAGAAGAAAAAATAGAAAAAGCTTTGAGCGATCTTAGGCCCTTTTTAGAGGCTGATCAAGGCGATATTACTCTTGTTGAAGTAACTAAAGATAACGTTGTTAAAGTCCAATTGCATGGAGCTTGCAGTACATGCGAAATGAGCACAATGACTCTGAAAGCAGGAGTCGAAGAAAGCATAAAAAAAGTAGTCCCTGAAATAATAAGGGTTGAAGCGATTAATTGAAAATCAGCTTTTCGTTAATTACGCCTATATCACTGGTTAATCGAATCGTGAACATCCCTTTTCCTACATCATCTTTTCTTAGAAGCATTGAGTTGTTTCCAAAATTTTCTTTTCTGAATACCACCCGACCATTGAGGTCATAGATTTCTGCTAACCATTGGCTTTTAGGTAGCTCAATACGCATAAAATCTGAAGATGGATTAGGATAAACCTTTAAGCTGATTTTTTGCTCATTGATGCCAACGGAAATTTCCTCGTAAGTACATGTTAAATCAGTATTGCAGATATATCGAGCAAGGAAATTTCGCGCCATCACCATCAAGGTGTCATATTCTAGATTATTTGTCACATGCGGAACATGACCTTCCCCTTCTTGCGTTTCTAAACAATTTTCAATATTGAACGAATTGAGCTTTTCATGTATTGGAAAACTGCCCATTGCAGTTCCCAATTCCAAGCCAAATAGTCCAATAGTGCCGATGTTGTATGGTACAGTGCCATCATCATCTCCGTGAAAACTAATCAAAGGGGCTTCGCCTTCATCAATCCAAGCAGTATCACCGATTGCGCCTGCAATATTGACACCTGCAACAAATTCAGAAGAGTAATTCAAATTACCAGACTGCCCTTCAACGCCACCTCCTAGGCCTAATTTTGTAGTATCAACAATAGCTGGAAGTTCATCTAGTTCGTTCAAGTAAAGGTTGTGAACAGTAATGAATCCTCCTGCCGAAACCCCAGCGCTGAAGATCAAGTCGTTTGATAATCGATAAGGGTTTCCATCTTCGGCAATAGTTTTTCGCAAAAATCGGACAGCTGCTTTTCCGTCATGAAAGCCCCTGATAACGGCTTCGGTTGCCGTTTGTTCAGAAGGGAAAAATGGATCGGCTTCCATGCCCAAGCGATATTGAATTGATGCCACCACATAACCCATCTTAGCAAAATCTTGCGCAAATTGAACCACATCTGGTCCGTCCTTTGAACCTTCAATAAAGAATCCACCATGAGCCAATACAATTACCGCTCTTTCCTCTTCCAGATCATCAGCAGGTTCGTATAGGTCTAAATGTAATTCCTGTAATTCTCCAACTTGAGTATAATTTTGCCCATATATGATATCTGTGCTAATTGAAAAGTTGTCGAAAATTTGAGTTTTGTAGCGTTCATCCTCGCATTGTCCAAAAATGAAAGATGAAACAAGAACTGCAATAAGTAAAAGCGAATTTCTCATGAATCAAAGTATAAGTAAAAAACAATAAATGAAAAAACTTGTTCAAAGATACTATATCTTCAAGCTTTGTTCAGCCATCAAAATCTATATTTCACGAATGCAGTGCTAAGAATTTCTAAGTTCACCTGGAATAAGACAAACTGGAATTGGATGCATCTTATGCTGATTTGCTCGATTAAATTTCCTATAGATCAACAGCACTTCTTTTTGTCTTTCAGTAAGATCAGTTTCGCTGCCAGAGAATTCCATGGCCCATTCCAATTCTGGATAACTTGCGCCAATTTGATCTTCATCGCTTCGATTGTCTCCCCATAATCCGTCTGTAGGTTTGGCCTCAATAATTTCTTCTAGCACGCCTAAAGTCTTTGCCAAGGACCAAACTTCAGTTTTGACTAAGTCGGCAATTGGGGAAAGATCGACACCCCCATCTCCATATTTGGTGAAAAAGCCAACGCCAAAGTCTTCAACTTTGTTTCCAGTGCCAGCAACAAGTAATTTTTTATTTCCTGCATAAGCATAAAGAGTAAGCATCCTTAAACGAGATCGTGTATTTGCCATGGTCAATTGATCCTGAATGTCTTTTGGGAAATGGGTTTCCATTGATTGAAATACAGGGCTTAGATCTATTTCGGCTTCATGAACATTCGAGAAATGATTCTTTAGCCATTTAATATGATTGTGCGCACGTGTTAATTGATCTTTTGCTTGATAAATAGGCATGCTTAAAACCCAAACATCTTTGCCAGTCTTAGCACAAAGTGTTGAAGTCAGAGCTGAATCAATTCCACCTGAAATACCTAAAACAAAACCCTGTAATCCAGCTTTATCGCAATATGTCTTTAGCCAGTTTACAATGTGGTCAATTACCCTGCTGTTGTCCATTAGAAGAATATTGTCAAATTCAATGAAAAGTAGTTGTTGATCGCTTTAAGTTTGTCTCCTTCTTTTAGTACTCCATTATCCGTAAATATAGGGCGTCCGTCAGCATCTTCATCTAGCTCATTAAAGTCTAGCGCATTTGTGAAACCATTATTCCATGCCAAAGCGATCATAAAAGAAGTAGATCCCGAAATATTGTATTCTGCACCTGCTGCAACTTTAAGAGCAGTTCTTATTGGTAATATATCTTCAATAACATCAATATTTTCTTCCTCGAAATTAGCGCCTCCAAATGTTCCTTCAATGTTTCTTCGCGCTTTTAAATTAAATCCAAGGTCAAGTCCAAATTGGCCAAAATAGGTCAAATAGCCTATTTCATTTGTCCTCAACTTAAGCGTCAATGGAATATTGAGATACTGCAGCTTATATTTTGCCTTGACATCTCCAAACTCTTGCACCAATGTATCTCCATTATGAAAATGACGATCCCTTACAGAGCCACCAATATTATCAACTAATACACCAGTGGAAAAAGCATATTTATTATTTTGATCTATTGTAAAATCCGCAATTATTCCATATTGCAATCCTAGACGTGTAGCTTCGTGCTCCAAATACTGACCATCTGGTTGTAACCAAGAAAAAATTGGGCTTGCCGTAAAACCGAACCGAACTCTTTGGTCGTCTTGGGCAGTAAATTCCACAATTAGAAAAATAAATAAAAACAGACCGAGATACTTTTTCATAATTTTGATGCCAGAATTTTCGTTACGCTCAAAAGTAAATAATTTTTTCATCGTGAATCGTAATTTAATTGTTGTGTGCTTGTCCTTTGTGCTATTTTCATGCCAAAGGAATCCCTTTGATGTCGAGATTGAAGAAAAAGAACTCGATTTCGCTTTTGTGCGCTTAGATCAAGAAGTTTTTCGTTCCGAAATCGATGACCCTCTAGATAGACAGACGCATTTGTTTGCTACTTATCCCGAATTTTACAAAGAATATTTCGAAAAAATTCTTCGTATCGGTCCGGTTGATGATACTACCGCTGCATTTGATTTTCAGCATATTTCAAATCAAATAATATTTGCAGATAGTCAAAATGAAGTTGATTCAGTCTTTTTCTTTGATCAACAACTTCGAGAAGATTTTTTAAGTGTTTTACAATATTACCATCACTATTTTCCCCAAAGGAAATTGCCAAATATCATCACGATGAATTCCGGATTCAATTATGCGGTATATCCGATGAAAGAGAACTTGGCAATTGGACTTGAGTTTTACTTAGGAGAGAATCATCGGATTACAAACGATTTACCTCATGAGCAATTTCCAAATTATCAGAAGGAAAAAATGGATCAAGATTTTCTTCTTGGAGATGCCATGAGGGGCTATCTCTTAAGTACAAATCAAAACAAAATTCAAGGCGATAAGCTTATTAATCATTTCATTTATCAGGGAAAAGTAATGTATATACTTAATGCTTTGATGCCATTTGAAAAAGAACATTTTCAAATGGGGTATACAGAGAATGAACTTCTTTGGTGCGAAAAGAACGAATTCAACATTTGGAAAGCGATAATTGACGAGGATTTAGTATGGTCAAGCGATTATAAACAAATTCAGCGGTTCACAGGTTTTGGCCCTTTTACTCAAGGTTTTCCAGAGGAGTCTCCTGGTATGATTAGCCTGTTTATCGGAAAAAAGATCGTTTTGGATTTCATGAATAGAAATCCAGAGTATTCCCTTGAGCAATTATTTAATGAAAAGGATGAAAAAGTCCTGAACACCTATAAACCGAATAAATAATGAATAAGTCAAGAATAGAATTTGATATTGAGATGGATGAAAACCAAGTGCCTGAATCCATTAATTGGAAGGCTGGCGCAGACGGGGAAGGAGAAGCGCGAGCAATCATGCTATCAATCTGGGACTCCAAAGATCAGAACACCTTAAGAATTGATCTGTGGAACAAAGAAATGACCAAGGAAGAAATGAAGCAATTTTTTCATCAAACCATTCTTACGCTTACTGATTCTTTTGAAAAGGCAACAGATGACAAGAGGATTGCCGATGGAGTAAGAATGTTTTGCGAAGATCTCAAAGGTCAATTGAATATTTAAGTATCTTAGAGGCAATTGATCTAAGATCAGTTTAAATTGTTCAAATGAAGGTTGTTATTCTTGAGGACGAACTTATAATTTCCGAAAAACTCAAAATTATTATTGAAACCAATGGCCATGAAGTGATCGGGCAGTTTGATAGTGCCGAAGATCTATTGGCTTTTGAGGATCAATTTGATTTGGCTCTTTTAGACATTAATTTAAATGGGAAATTAGACGGTATTGATTTCATAAATAGGTATAGCAGAAAAGATGAAATTGCATATATATTTATTAGTGATATTGATGAAATGGATAAAATTGACCGGGCTTCTACAACCCATCCAGTTTCTTATTTAAGTAAACCTTACAAAAAAAAGGATCTTAAAATTGCACTTAAGTTGGCAAACCAGAAATTGGACGATCTGGCTATATCAAAAAAGCAAAAATCCGCTGAATTGACTTTAATAAAGGATGGAGAGAAGTTGCTCAGTTTAGATATGAAGGAATTGCTTTATATAGAGGGAATGGGAGCCTATTCGAAGTTTATTTTGAAAAATGAGGAAAGAATGGTTTCTCAAAATTTAGGTTCCTTAGATAGAAAAATAAAGGAAGATAACATCGTTCGTGTGCACCGATCATACATTGTCAATGTAAATAAGATTGAAGAAATAAAAGGAAAATCTTCACTCGTTATTAATGGTGTTTCTATTCCAATTGGAGAGACCTATAGGTCGAATTTGTTCGATTTATTGAAAATTCTATGATGCTTTATAAAACCAAGGCTGAGCTTCGTAAAATAAAGGAGCGCCTTCATAAAACACCCCTTGTGCGAAAGGCTTTTTGTCCTACTTTTACATCAAGACATTGTTAGTTCTTTGCTGAAATAGCTAAAGACAAAACAAAACCAATCTAGTTCCCGTATTTGGTTTCCCCGGTAAGAAATTACCGGGTTTTCTCATTTTATACTTCGAACATTTCGTTTATTTCAGCTATATATTTAAGAATAGAATCTCTTCCATGACCGGAAGTAGATGACGATTCAAAAGTGGGAGGGAGAAATTCCCAATTCTTAAGCATTTCCTTTTGAAAAGCCTTTTTATTCTTATTGAATTCTCCGCTATTGAGTTTATCAATTTTTGTAAAAATCATTGAAAACGGAATCTGATTTTTACCTAACCATTCCATGAATTCTAGATCTATTTTTTGAGCTTTGTGCCTGCTGTCAATCAAGACAAACACACACATTAAGTTACTGCGATTTTTTAAATAGGTATGGATCAAAATTCGCCATTTGGCTCGGTCTTTTTTAGAAATTTTGGCGTACCCATAACCAGGTAAGTCGACTAAATACCAGCTTTCATTCATAATAAAATGATTGATTAGTCTGGTTTTTCCTGGTGTTCCGGAAGTCTTCGCTAGCGCCTTCCTTTCGCTGAGCATATTGATCAAGGAAGACTTTCCGACATTGCTCCGTCCGATGAAGGCATATTCAGGCAATTTGGGTTCTGGACATTTTTCAATGTCCGTATTACTCATAAGAAACTGGGCGGATTGTATTTTCATTTCAGATTCCGCGGTCCTTGAACCAAGCTTTCAAGATGTCATTGAATTTTTCGGGATGTTCCATCATTGGAGCATGGCCGCACTTATCAATCCAATAGAGGTCGGAGTCGGTTATTTTTTCATGAAATTCTTCAGCGACTTCAGGTGGTGTGATGGTGTCATTTTTTCCCCATATCAAACAAAAAGGCATGCTGTAATTTGGCAATTCGGAAGCCATATTGTGACGAATTGCTGATTTCGCAATCGAGAGAATACGCAAGACTTTATTTCGATTATTTACGGCTTCATGGCACTCATCTACCAATTCATCAGTTACCATGGCCGGATCAAAAAAAGTTAAGGCAATTTTTTCTCTCAAGTACCTCTTGTCTTCTCTTCGTGGGAAAGTCCCTCCAAAAGCGTTTTCATAAAGACCAGAACTGCCAGTCAGAGTAACCGAGTTAATTTTGTCCGGATGAGCTGCCGCATGAACGAGTGCAACATGACCACCTAATGAATTCCCCAGTAAGTTTAAACTCTCATATTGCTTGAACTCAATAAATCGATGCAGAAAATCAGCGAGGTTTTTGACATTGCATTTTAACAATGGCAGCTCATAAATTGGGAGCATTGGGATGACCACTTTGTACTTATCGCTGAATCCTGAAAAGACATCTTTAAAGTTGCTCAAGGCCCCAAACAAACCATGAAGTACAAGAATTATTGGTCCTTCACCTTGCTCTATGAATTTAAATTCTCCCTCTTCGGTGATTAAATGTTCCATCTAAATTCAAATGTAGAAAAAAATGAAAGTCATTTGATTTTCCCACAATTCTCTTTTTTCCCACCTCTCAGGATATTCTTGAATCGGATTTTATTTCGAACTGATATAACTGGTTGAAAGTCAATGAGAGTAATTGATTTAGCCGTGTTCTTAGTGTTAGTGTCAGCAGATATGCTCAGGGCCATTTTAGCCCATTGGCAATAATAAATTGTTCATATCGTTTTAATTTTTCAACAAAGTGGTAAAAAATGGAAGTTAGTGGGAAAAAGTGGTATATTTGACCAACTAATTTTTCAAACCAGCGAAAACCTTGCTAGATATTTTGGGGACATATGATTGTAAAGTGGATGCCAAAGGCAGGCTGCTTATCCCAAAGGGCTTGTCCGCTCAAGTCAAGGAAATTATACATGAAGGATTTGTAGTGAATAGGGATCTCTATGAAAGGTCTTTGGTCTTGTATCCATGGTCAGTTTGGAAAAAGAACAATGCTCAATTGAGTAAGCTCAACACTTTTATCAAGAAGAATAGAGATTTCATTCGGCAGTTTACGGCCAACGCAGTAAAGGTTGAATTGGATGGTCAAGGCAGGATTCTGATAAATGCGTCATTGCTCAAGTATGCTGGAGTTAAAAAAGATTTAAAGCTCATTGCCAATGGAGATCAAATTGAAATTTGGAATCCGAAAGCTTATGAAAAGGCTCTTAAGGCTGATGTAAATACGGAAGCTTTAGCGGAAGAGATTTTTGGTAACGGCAATTTTGATGATGGTGAGTGATCGCTATCATACCCCCGTTCTTTTACATGATTGTATTAATGGATTAGAAATCAATAAAGATGGTGACTATGTGGATGTTACCTATGGTGGGGGTGGTCATAGTAGGGAAATATTGAAGGGCTTAGAAAGCGGTCGCTTGATCGCATTTGATCAGGATGCTGACGCGCAGTCAAATAAGATAGATGATGATCGATTGACGCTGGTAAAGGCAAATTTCAAATTTTTAAAGAAGAATCTCAGACTAAATGGTTTGAGGGTTGTTGACGGTATTTTAGGGGATCTAGGTGTGAGTAGTTATCAATTTGATGAGGCGGAACGCGGATTTTCATTTCGCTTTGAAGGTCCTCTTGATATGCGGATGAATCAGCAGGTTGGCCCGACTGCAGCTGATATTTTGAATTCCTATTCTTTTGAAGACTTAGCGTCAGTTTTCAGAAGGTATGGTGAAGTTCCCAATCCTGGAAAGTTGGCGAAAGCCGTAATTGACTTTCGTCAAGAGGAGTCATTCAAAGATACCCTGCAGCTGAAGAATCTTTCTCTGTCAATGGCAACGTTTAAAAAAGAGAAACAATACCTCTCAAAGGTTTTTCAGGCCCTTAGAATAGAGGTGAATGAAGAGATGAGGGCTTTAGAAGAATTGCTTCTTCAATCGGTGGAGTTGCTCAGAGTGGGAGGTCGCTTGGTAATTATCTCTTACCATTCTTTAGAGGATAGAATGGTTAAGAATTTTTTTAGATCAGGAAATTTCGAAGGTAGAGTAGGAAAAGATTTTTACGGAAACGATATAAAGCCATTTAGGGCAATCTCATCTAAAGCCATTAAAGCAACTGTAGAGGAAATAGAACGAAACCCACGGGCCAGAAGTGCTCGATTGAGAATAGGAGAAAGAATAAATGAACAAACTCAGAAAGGAAAGAAGATCAATTAAAACGCCTGCTTTTGTCAAGAAGGTCATTGATATACTCAATGGGAGTTTTCTTGGTAAAGACCAGGTAGTGCAATTCTTGCCTTTTGCAGCTTTTCTAACACTAATTATGGTTTGCTACATTTCTTACGGCTACTTTACAGAGCGATCTGTAAAGGAGCTGAATCTCCGTGAGGCAGAGCTAAAGGACGTTAAGTCGGAACATCTCACTTGGCAATCGCAATTAGATAGTTTAAGGCAGCAATCTTCAGTCGCACGTCAGATTTCTAATCTGGGTCTGGATGAGTCGACAGAGCCACTTGTTGAAATTCAAAAGATTCGAAATGAAGATTGAACAAGGAACCATAGTGAGAACGACTCTGGTTGGGGTCTTCGTATTTGTTCTTTCCGTAGCTATTATCTACCGCCTTTTCAGTATTCAGATTTCGGCTGATCCGCAAATTACAGAAGAATCTGAAAGATACACTAGATGGAAAGAGGTGATAGCTGATCGTGGAAATATATATGCCGATGACGAAAGCCTTTTAGCAACCACCTTGCCGATTTACGATGTTCGAATGGACTTTAAAGCGGACGGTCTAAGTGATGCCAGATTTAACGAGAATATCGGGGCGTTTGCAAAGGCAATGTCTGAAGAGTTTGGTGGTTCCTATGTCGATTGGTTGTCTGATTTTCAAAGATATAGAAGACAGGGTAAGCGCTATCAATTATTGAAGTCGGGAATAAACTACACAGAGTTGCAGAAAGTTCGAGAGTTTCCGCTTGCCGAATTGGGTAGGTTCAAAGGCGGTGTGCGTTTTGAAAAGAAGGTGAAAAGAGCGAATCCATTCAGGGAAAAAGCACGAAGGACAATAGGGAAATACAGTTTTGGAAAAGACAAAGGGATCTATGGTTTAGAATTGGCTTTCGATAGCCTATTGAAAGGAAGAAACGGTCAAAGGTTAGAGCGTAAAATTGCCAGTGGTGATTGGATGCCCCTCAATGACGATGATCAAGTTGAAACAGTAGATGGGGCTGATGTTTACACAAGCATTGATATCAATGTTCAAGATATTCTCTCTGAAGCTCTTCGAAAAAAAATGGTCGAGCATGAAGCCGATTTTGGTTGCGCAATCTTTATGGAAGTTGAAACAGGGTTTATTAAGGGGATTGTAAATTTAGACAAAAGTGAATCAGGGGAGTATGTGGAACGATATAACCATGCTATTGGAACTGCTACTGAACCGGGGTCAACGTTTAAGCTTCCTTCAATTTTAGCAGCCATTGAAACAGGAAGTGTGAGTCGAGAAACTATGGTCGATACGAAAAGGGGACGACACAGATTTCATGATCGAATCATGAAGGACTCCAATGACAAGGGTTATGGTAAAGTCAATATTCAAAAGGCTTTTGAGGTATCATCTAACGTAGGTATTTCCAGAGTTGTAGATGATGTATTTGACAATGATAGAGAGACCTTCATTAAGTACTTGAGACGATTTGGGATTGATCAACGAACCGGGATTAGTATACCAGGAGAGCCGGTTCCTTTCCTAAAAACACCGGATCATCAAAATGGGCATTGGTCCGGAGTTACATTGCCATGGATGTCGATCGGTTATGAGTTAAAAATGACTCCTTTACAGACCTTGACATTTTATAATGCAATTGCTAATGACGGGGTGATGGTGCAGCCTCAATTAGTTAAGAGAATCAAAAGAAATGGTGAGTTAGTTCATCAATCCGAGCCCATTATTATTAACAAAGATTTTATTTCTGAAGGTACATTAAATGATGCCAAGGAGTTATTGAAAGGAGTAGTCGAAAATGGAACAGCAAAAAATTTGCGATCGCCTCATTTCGAGATTTCTGGAAAAACAGGGACAGCTCAAGTTGCCATGGATGGCAGATATAGAACAGCCGATAACAAGGCAAGATACCAAGCGTCATTTGTGGGCTATTTTCCATCAGATGATCCAAAGTACTCGTGTATTGTTTTGGTCAATAATCCTACCAAGGGTCTTTATTACGGGAATCGAGTGGCTGGACCGGTATTTCTTGAGATTGCAGAGAAATTTTACGCCAAGAATTTCATGATAGAGTTAGCGGAAATTTCGGATGAGCAAAAAGCTCCAATAAGTAAAAGTGGTTATGGAGATGATCTCATTCAAGTGGCCAAAAATCTGAATATAGCTTTAGAAACGAAGAGAACCGATGGTGAATGGGTGAGGACAAGAGCGAAAGAAAATGCAATTGCTGTAGACGAAATAACTGTTAAGAAAAATACAATTCCCAATGTAAAAGGAATGCCAATGATGGACGCAATTCCATTATTAGAAAATATGGGCTTGGTAGTCGCAATTGAAGGAAATGGACTTGTCGCTCACCAGTCTATTAAAGAGGGATCTTCCTTCAAGCCTAATGATCAAATAGCGCTCACTTTTAAATGAAAATACTAAAAGACATACTGTATAAAGCTGGCATCGAAGATGTCATTGGACCAACAAATGTAGCTATTGACTCTTTGTACTTTGATAGCCGGGATGTTAAAGGATATTCATTATTTGTTGCAATACCCGGTGAGCAAGTAGATGGGCACGAGTATATCGAAATGGCGCTTGAGAAAGGTGCTATTGCCATTGTTTGCGAAACGCTGCCAGAGGTAGTGCATGGCGGAATTACATACATCAAAGTAAGCGACTCTGCAAAGGCTTTGGCGGAAATTGCAGGAAATTTCTATGATCATCCTTCAGAGAAATTGAATTTGATTGGTGTAACAGGGACAAATGGGAAAACGACATGTGTGACCCTGCTATGGCAATTGTTTACAGCCATGGGTCATAACTGTGGCCTGATTAGTACTGTTGTCAATCGCATAGGAAAAGATGAGATTCCTGCGACTCATACAACGCCAAATGTGGTCCTTTTGAATAGACTCTTGGCGAGAATGGTGGATGAGGGAATAGAGTATTGCTTTATGGAAGTTAGTTCCCATGCATTGGTTCAACACAGAGTAACGGCAGTGGATTTTAAAATTGGGCTCTTTACCAATATCACGCATGATCATCTGGATTATCATAAAACGTTTGATGAATATATAAAGGCGAAGAAGATCTTTTTTGATCAGCTGGCTAAAGAAGCAATTGCCATAGTCAACCATGATGATCCTCATTCAGAGATAATGGTTCAAAATTCAAAAGCTACTTCAAGAACCTATGCCGTAAAATCCTTTGCCGACTTCAAGGCTAAAATAATTGAGAATCAATTCAGTGGGATTCATGTCCTTCTTGATGGAAACGACCTATACACAAAAATGATCGGCAGCTTCAATGCTTACAACATACTTGCCGTATATGCAACTGCCATTTCACTGGGTAAAGATAAGCTCGAAGTATTGACGCAGATTTCACGTTTGAACCCGGTTGAGGGTCGCTTTCAGCACTTAAGAACAGAGAAGAATGTTTCGGCCATTGTTGATTATGCCCACACGCCCGATGCGCTGAAAAATGTCCTCAAAACAATATTAGATATCAGCACAGGTAATGAGAAGATCATAACCGTTATTGGCTGCGGTGGGAACAGGGATCGAAAGAAGCGGCCCATTATGGCGAAGATAGCCTGCGAATTTTCCGACAAAGTGATTTTTACATCCGACAATCCTAGGAATGAAAAACCAGAGGCGATTTTAAAAGATATGACAGCAGGAGTCGAGGGAATTCATTTTAAAAAGACGCTTACCATATCAGATAGAAGAGATGCTATCAAAGCGGCATGCGATATGGCTTACCCGGGAGATGTAGTTCTTGTTGCTGGGAAGGGGCATGAGAAATACCAAGAAATAAATGGCGTTCGTCATCCTTTTGATGATTTCGAAATCGTTCAAGAAACGCTTAAAATGCTAGAAAAGTAATGCTGTATCATCTATTCGAATATCTAGAGAATACCTATCAGACTCCCGGAGCAGGAATATTTCAGTTTATTTCTTTTCGAGCGGCATCTGCTGTGTTGATTTCTCTGGTAATCAGCATGATATTGGGCAACAAACTAATTGGCCTTCTTCGAAAGAAGCAGATAGGTGAGTCTATTCGTGATTTAGGTTTAAAGGGGCAAAATGAAAAAGCAGGCACTCCTACCATGGGAGGATTGATAATTCTGGGCGCTATTCTGATTCCAACTTTACTATTCGCAGATCTCAGTAATATCTACATTATCATCTTGCTCTTTACGACTGTATTTCTAGGAGCAGTAGGTTTTTTGGATGATTATATAAAAGTATTCCGAAAGAATAAAAAGGGCTTGGCAGGTAAGTTTAAAGTCGTTGGTCAAGTAGGAGTTGGCTTGATCGTTGGAGCGGCCCTGTTTTTTCATGATGACTTTGTTATTAAGCAAGAACATACGGTCGTCAACGCCCAAAGTATCGATGATCCAGATGGAGATAGCGCAATTTGGATTGCAGAAAAATCAACAAAAACAACAATCCCGATTTTAAGGAATAATGAATTTGACTATGCTGATGTTCTTTGGTTTTTGGGTGAAGAAGATCGGCAGAAGTATGCTTGGATAATCTTTATTCCTGTGGTAATATTCATCGTAACCTTCGTGAGTAACGGGGCCAATATGACAGATGGTTTAGATGGTCTTGCAACAGGGGTCTCGGCAATTGTCGGTATAGCCTTAGCCATTTTTGCCTATGTCTCAGGCAATACCATTTTTGCGGATTACTTGAATGTCATGTATATACCTAACTCTGGAGAAGCCGTGGTATTCATTTCGGCATTCGTTGGTGCATGCATAGGATTTTTATGGCACAATGCTTTTCCAGCAAAAGTATTTATGGGTGACACAGGCAGCTTGGCCTTAGGGGGAATCATAGCTGTTTTTGCAATTATCATTCGTAAAGAACTACTCATACCTATCATATGCGGCATCTTTTTAATTGAGAATCTATCGGTAATGCTGCAGGTAGGCTATTTCAAGTATACCAAGAAAAAATTTGGAGAGGGAAGGCGCATTTTCAAAATGGCTCCGCTTCATCACCACTATCAGGTTTTAGGAATGCATGAATCCAAAATTGTCGCTCGCTTTTGGATAATAGGTGTCTTTCTCGCAATTATTTCAATTGTAACCCTGAAAGTGTTATGAAAGTCGCGGTCCTTGGAGGAGGAGAAAGTGGGGTGGGAGCGGCCATCCTTGCGAAACAGAAATTATTTGATGTATGGCTTTCTGACAAAGGTCAGATAAGAGCAAAATACAAAAACGTTCTTTCAAATTTTGGGATTGGATATGAAGAGGGAAGACATACTGAAGCTAAGCTTTTAGATGCGGATGTAATCATAAAAAGTCCAGGCATTCCAGATCATCTGCAATTGATCAAAGGCCTCAAAGACGAAGGGAAAGAAATTATCTCGGAGATTGAATGGGGGTATCGATTCAGTAAAGCAGAGATGGTTGCAATAACTGGAAGTAATGGTAAAACAACTACGACAAATTTGATCTATGATGTTTTTAGCAAATCGGGAAGAGATACAGGTTTAGCTGGAAATATTGGCTTTAGTTTAGCGAAACAAGTAGCCGAAAAAGACAGGTCCAATTATGTCATTGAGGTCAGTAGTTTTCAATTAGATGGAATAAAGCAATTTAAGCCACGAGTAGCTGTTCTGTTAAATATTACACCAGATCATCTCGATCGCTATGACTATGATATTCATGCTTATGCAACTTCAAAAATGAGAATATGCATGAATCAAGATGAAGAGGACTTCTTTATCTATAATGCAGATGACCCGATCATAAACGATCTCATAAAACAAAAAGAAATCAAGGCCAAAATGATACCCATTTCTATAAAGAAAGAAGTGGACGAAGGGGCCTTTTTGAATGGAGAATTACTAAACATAAAATTAAACAATAACTCATTAATTATGTCAATTTACGAATTAGCCTTAAAAGGTAAACACAACGTTTACAACTCAATGGCGGCCGCAGTGGCTTCGAGAGTGCTTGAAATTAAAAATGAAACCGTAAGAGAAAGCTTGGTTTCATTCAAGGGTATTGAGCACAGACTAGAACATGTTGCCCGTGTAGATGGAATAGATTTTATAAATGATTCCAAAGCCACAAATATCAATTCAGTATGGTATGCATTGGACTCTGTTGAAGGAAATATTGTTTGGATTGTAGGAGGAGTGGACAAAGGGAACGACTACAGCGAGCTTATGGAATTGGTTGAGAACAAGGTCAAAGCCATAGTTTGTCTAGGAAAAGACAATGCCAAGATTGTTGATGCTTTTAAAGATAAGGTCGTTAATATTCATGAATCGGATTCAGCTGAGGAAGCCGTGAGATTAGCCAAATTAGTAGGCAATGCTGGTGATACAGTTTTGCTTTCTCCAGCCTGTGCAAGTTTTGATCTTTTCGAGAACTATGAAGATCGAGGACATCAATTTAAGGCGGCAGTTAGATCACTTTAAATCAAAACCAATACCCAAAAGAAAATGAATGCAGAAATCGAAATTCTAAAAGAACAAGGTCTCCAAAAATTAGCAGATAGAATGCTTGCTAAGAGAAAAAGGGACATGAACAGGCTCCTAGATACTACTCATCGTTTGCAATTGGTTGGTGAGTTTGATGGGATTGAATTTATAAATGATGCAAAATCGCAAGACTTGGAATCAACTGCATTTTCTTTGGATTCCATTTCAAAGCCCGTTTTCTGGATAGTTGAAGCGGGCCCTTATCAAAGGAATTTTGCGAATTTGGATTTGGATACTTTAAATGAATTGGAATCCGTTATTGTAGTAGGCCAGAACAGAGCGCAGACAGTTGAAGAACTTTTTCAGCTAGTTGATGTAGTAGTAGAGGCCAATACCATTCAAGAAGCAGTCGATCTTTCAAAGGAACTGGCATTTAAAGGTTCATGTGTCCTGTATTCGCCTGCAATACCAAACAACAACACTTATGGGGATTTTGAAAGCAGGGGTGATGCATTCATACAATCATTGCACTAAATAAACACTAAAATGGAAAATAAAGTATTCACTATTCACCGAGGAAAGCAGAGCCTAGCTGACAAACTTCTCGATGCTAGAGAAAAGCTCATTAATGAATTAAAAAGCACGGAACATCGTTTAGAAGAGGTTGAAGAAATTGCAGGAGTTCTATATATCAATGATTCAAAAGCTACGAATTTAATTACCACAAAAGACTCTATTCGATGTCTGAAGCGTCCTGTTGTTTGGATAGTCAACTCCACAGCGCATGATAGAGATTTCATGCTTCTGAATAAAATGGTAGAGTATAAGGTGAAATCAATTGTTGTCATGGGCGAAAATGCTGAAGACATCAAGAGGGAACTTATGCCTTTAGTAGATGTGATTATTCAAACTCAAGGAATGAAAGAAGCCATTGACGAAGCGAAAACTTTGGCATCGAAAGGAGATGTAATTCTCTTTTCTCCTTCTTGTCCTCCACCACCAGAGTATAACAACTTTGTGGAATTAGGTAACGCCTTCAAAAATGAAATAGCTAAGATAAAATAGATTGGCCGGACTATTTAAATATTTAAAGGGAGACCGAATTCTTTGGATAGTAACGTTTTTACTTTGTTTTGTTTCTCTAATAGCTGTGTATAGCTCAATTTCAGGATTGGCTGAAAAGTATCGAGATGGAAATACCTTTTACTATCTGTTTAGACATGGCACTATGCTTGGTATCGGGTTATGCATTATGTATTTCATGCATCGAATTAAATTCAAGTATGTCTACAGAATTTCAATACTCCTAATTTTTCTTGCGGCCATTTTATTGGCTTTTACATTGCTTTTTGGCAACGATATCAATGATGCGAAAAGATGGATTACTATTCCGATCGTTAATCAAAGTTTCCAGACTTCGGACTTGGCCAAAATTGCATTGGTGCTTTATGTAGCCCGCTTAGTTACAAAGAATCAAGATCTAATACGGAATTTTAAATTAGGGGTCATTCCTGTTTTGATTCCGATTGGAATAATTTGTCTGCTTATTCTACCCGCAAATTTTTCTACTGCTGCGCTTCTCTTCGGTACGTGTTTCGTTTTGATGTTTATAGCCGGAGTTCGTGTCGGCCACATGGCCATTGTCATCTTAGCGGCAGTTCTCTCTTTTGGAGCTATGGTTGGAATTGCTAAAGTAGCTCCGGAAGCCCTTCCAAGATTGAATACCTGGTCTGAAAGAATAAGTGATTTTTGGAGTGGAGAAAGTGCTGAAAATTATCAAGTTCAAAAAGCCGAATTGGCCATTGTATCAGGAGGAATATTACCGGACTTGCCAGGCAAGGGCGCTTCCCCAAATTACC
The DNA here is from genome assembly GCA_039028335.1 of Bacteroidota bacterium. Classification (GTDB taxonomy): domain Bacteria; phylum Bacteroidota; class Bacteroidia; order Flavobacteriales_D; family JABDKJ01; genus JABDKJ01. The sequence goes on along the minus strand of JBCCIF010000004.1, from coordinate 30,955 downwards.
TGCCTCATTTATATTCCGATATGATCTATGCTTTTATTATTGAAGAGTACGGTTCAGTTTTAGGCGGAGTTGGGCTCCTTTTTTTGTATTTAGTTTTGTTTATAAGATGCATGCGCATTTCACGAAGAGCGAATTCAAAATTTGGTGCCTACGTAGTAATCGGGTTGGGATTTATGATCGCTTTTCAAGCATTCGTGAATATGGCAGTTGCAGTTAATCTAATTCCAGTGACCGGCCAACCTTTGCCATTGGTAAGTATGGGAGGAACATCTATTTGGTTTACTTGCCTCGCACTTGGTCTCATTCAATGCGTTTCTAGAGAAAGCCAAGAGCAAACAGCACAACAATCCAGTCATGAGTTCGCAGTCGCCTAGAGTAATTATTAGCGGAGGCGGAACAGGTGGACATATATTTCCTGCTATAGCCATTGCAGATGCCTTGAAGAAACAGAATTCAAGCACTGAAATTCTCTTTGTTGGTGCTAAGGGTAAGATGGAAATGAAAAAAGTCCCAGAGGCAGGATATCCTATCGAAGGATTGAATATAGTTGGTATTCAACGTAAGATAACGCTTAAGAATCTTCTGGTCCCATTCAAAATTATTCAAAGTTTAAAACGTGCTCGTGGAATCATCAGAAATTTTTCTCCTCAAGTAGCCGTTGGTGTCGGTGGATATGCAAGCGGTCCTCTTCTACGCGCTGCTGCTAATAAAGGCCTTCCAACGCTTATTCAAGAACAAAATTCATATCCAGGAATAACCAACCGCATTCTTGCACGAAAAGCAAAGAAAATCTGCGTTGCTTTTGATGGAATGGACAATTACTTTCCAAAAGAGAAACTAGTTATTACGGGTAATCCGGTGCGTCAAAATGTTGTTGATCTGGAAGGAAAGAAGGAAAGAGCCCTAAGCCATTTCAAATTATCTGCTGAAAGAAAGACACTTCTGGTGATTGGAGGGAGTCTTGGAGCGCGAACATTGAACAATAGCCTTTTGTCTCATCTAGAAAAGATTAAAGAAAGCGGTATTCAAGTGCTTTGGCAAACAGGTAAATATTACTTTGCTGATGCCAAAGAACAATCCAATTCATTTGATTATGACGGAATTAGGACCCTTGAGTTCATTCGGGAAATGGATTTGGCATATGCCCTTGCAGATTTGACGATCTCGCGTGCGGGAGCTATGTCAATTTCGGAATTGAGTTTAACTAAAATGCCCTCCATTCTTGTTCCTTCCCCAAATGTGACTGAAGATCACCAAACTAAAAATGCACAGGCACTGCTCAGTAAAGGTGCGGCTCTTTTAGTCAGAGATGAAAATGCACAAGAAGAGCTTATTCCACTCGCCATAGAATTAATTCAAGATGAGGACAAATTGAGAGACATGTCTCAAAAGGCAGGAGAACTAGCCAAAGAAAATGCTGCCGGCAGAATCGCAAAAGAAATATTCGAATTGATTGGGTGAAAAAATTAAATATCCATAGCGCTTATTTAATTGGGATTGGAGGCATAGGTATGAGTGCGCTTGCACACTATATGAATGCTTTCGACATTCCGATTTACGGTTATGATAGAACATCTTCATCTATAACTACTGATTTAGAGAATCGAGGTATATCCATTACTTACAATGATCAAGAAGAAAGTATAGAAACTGATTTTTTGAACGTGGAAAAGTCAAATGTGCTTGTGATTTATACCCCAGCCATACCCAAGGATCAGAGAATTTTGAAATTCTTTAGAGATGAGGGATATAAAGTTCTTAAACGTTCTGATGCCTTAGCTCTGGTTTTAAAAGAAATGAAAGTCTTGGCCGTGGCTGGAACGCACGGTAAAACAACGACATCAAGCATCCTTGCACATATTCTTAATGAGAGCATAGGTTGTAATGCTTTTCTAGGAGGAATATCCACAAATTTGAAGAGTAATTTTTTACTAAATAAATCTTCTGATCTCGTTGTCGTTGAAGCTGATGAATACGACCGCTCATTCCTTAAACTAGAGCCTTTTATTAGCATTATTACCTCAATAGAAGCAGATCATCTTGATATTTATCGTGATCAAGCTGATTTTCAAAATACCTTTTGGTCTTTTGCTAATAGAACAGCAAATGAAGGAGGCATTGTTAAGCATGATTCCGTAAAGTTTAATGAAGAACTGAATGCTGCAATAGTTAATTATGGTGCAAGTGCGAACCGTGTTGAGAATTTGAAAATTGACCAGGGCCGATTTCAGTTTGATATGATACTCGATAACGATCGTTTAGAGGGGATATGTTTTCATCTTCCTGGTGAATACAATGCATTAAATGCTCTGGCCGCTTCAATAACAGCCAACAAACTAGGAGTTGAGAAAAGCGAAATACGTGCTGCATTGGAGTCATATCATGGAGTTAAGCGAAGATTCGAGTACATAATAAATGAACCCGATTGCATTTACATTGATGACTACGCTCATCACCCTGGTGAATTAAAGTCGATTATTTCAGCAATAAAACTCTTGTATCCAGGAAAGACTGTGCTTGGAGTTTTTCAACCTCATTTATTCTCCAGAACACGCGATTTTATGATTCAATTTGCCAAGGAATTGTCGGAATTGGACCAGTTGATTTTGCTAGATATTTATCCAGCAAGAGAAGAGCCAATTGCTGGGGTCAGTAGCCAAGTATTGTTAGAGAAAGTTAATCTTGACAAAAAGACGCTTTGCACAAAGGCTCAATTACTTAAGCAGGTTGTACAATCTGAATATGACATAATTATGACCTTAGGAGCTGGAGATATTGACCGGTGTGTTCAACCCTTGAAAGAGGGGATTTTAAATGAATTAAGCATTAAATCCTAATATGAAGAAAGTACTAAGAATCACAATTTGGATGGTGCTCATCGCATCTTTTTTCACCTTGTTAAGCTTTTCTACTTTAAGCTTCAATGAGCGTATTTGCAACACGTTAATTTTCGAAATAGAAAAGGGAGAAGAATATCCTCTTATCAATGAGTCCACATTAGACTATACTTTGTCTCAAAATGAATTTCGAATAGAAGGACAAAAAATAACGGATATTCCTGTCGATCAAATTGAAAATAAAATCAAAGCCATTTCTCAAGTCAAAGAGGCAAAAGTATTTTCTGATATAGCAGGTCAACTCCATATTTCAGTTATTCAAAAAGAGCCCGTAGCGAGAATTTTTAACTCCAATGGAGAGTCGTACTACATTGATTTAGAAGGGAGCCCAATTGATTTATCAGCCCTCCATGCCGCTCGGTTAGTTTCCATTACGAGTGCGAATTCACTTGATTTTAGATCAAACGAAGAGAGCAAAATAGAACTGAAAGATGACCTTTTGTCTTTATTGAGATTTATTGAAGAAAATCCAATGTGGAAACATCAGATAGTACAAATCCATATTGACACGAAGCAAGAAATAGAATTAACACCTCGTATTGGAAATCATAAAATATTAGTAGGAAATGCAAGTGATCTAAGGACTAAGTTTGAGAAACTGAGGGCTTTCTACGCGAATTGCGATAAAGGCAATTACTGGAATGCGTTCAGTACGGTAAATTTGAAGTACAAAGATCAAATCGTTTGCACTAAAAAATAGGAATATGTCAGAATTTGTAGTAGGCTTAGATATCGGAACAACAAAGATTGCCTGTATTGTTGGACGAAAAAACGAGCAAGGAAAAATTGAAATTTTAGGAATGGGGCGCTCTGAATCTATCGGTGTCAATCGAGGTATCGTCTCGAATATTCAACAAACTGTTGATTCGATCAATGCTGCAATTGAAGAAGCGTCAAATATCTCGGGTATAGAGGTTAAGAGTGTGAATGTCGGTGTTGCCGGACAGCACATAAAAAGTTTGCAGCATAGAGGCATGCGAATGCGGGATAATAATTTAGGTGAGATAGATCAGTTTGATCTCGATGGCTTGGTAAAAGATGCTGAAAAACTTGCATTGCCTCCGGGCGAAGAAATTATTGATGTCTTGCCTCAAGAATATATCATTGATGATGAAACCGGAATCAAAGAGCCTATAGGTCATGCCGGTACAAAAATAGAAGCCGACTTCCACATCATTACAGGACATGTAAATGCAATTAGGAATATTCATCGATGCGTAGGCAAAGCCGATCTTGTTGCAACAGATCTAATGCTAGAACCGCTGGCTTCAGCAGCTTCAGTATTGAGTGAAGAAGAGAAGGAAGCAGGAGTTGTTTTGGTAGATATAGGCGGTGGTACCACTGATATTGCAATTTTCCATGATGGAATAATCCGACATACTGCAGTTATTCCTTTTGGAGGTAACATCATAACCAATGACATCAAATCGGGATGCACGATAATGAAAAAGCATGCTGAACAATTAAAGAAGAAGTTTGGGACAGCGATGCCAATGGATAAGCAAGAAAATGAGATTGTATGCATTCCTGGATTAAGCGGTAGGCCTCCAAAGGAAATTTCAGTGAAGAATCTCTCTTCCATAATTCACGCGCGTATGTCGGAGATTATCGATTTTGTTCATTACGAAATCAAGAATTCGGGCTTCGAGCGACAATTAATTGGTGGAATAGTTGTTACAGGTGGTGGTTCTCAGTTGAAGCATTTGCCTCAATTGTTCTCCTTTAAAACGGGTATGGATGCAAGAATTGGTTATCCAAATGAGCATTTGGGCTCAGTGAATTCAGAAGAGATTACCAGTCCAATGTACAGCACTGGAGTCGGTTTAGTGATCAAAGGATTCGAGCGTTTAGAGCGTTTGACTGAACCCGAAAGAAGAAAAAGAAAAAAGAGCAAGTCTGGAACTGGCTTGTTGGGAAGAATTCTTCAAGGAGCCGAAGAGTTCATGTCTGAAAAACACGATTAAGAAAAGAATATTAAAAGTAGAGATATGCCAATAGAATTTGAATTACCAAAAGAAAAGTCTTCTATTATCAAAGTAATAGGTGTAGGAGGGGGAGGAAGCAATGCAGTGAATCACATGTATGGCCTCGGAATTAAAGGAGTGGATTTTATCGTATGCAACACGGATGCTCAGCATTTAGACAGAATGCAAATTCCGCATAGGATACAAATAGGAACTGCCTTAACCGAAGGTAGAGGTGCAGGTTCAATACCAAGTGTTGGACGAAATGCAGCGATAGAGAGCATTGAGGAAATTAAGGAAGTTCTTCAGAATAAGACGACTATGGTATTTATCACTGCCGGAATGGGTGGTGGAACAGGCACTGGGGCGGCACCGGTTATCGCACAAGCTGCAAAGGAAATGGGTATATTAACTGTTGGCATTGTTACCATCCCATTTATGTTCGAAGGACCGAGAAGAAGAAGTCTAGCTGAAGCTGGTCTCGAAGAAATGCGTAAGTCGGTAGATACGCTTTTGGTAATTAAGAATGATAAATTAAGAGAAGTATGTGGTAATCTCACTGTGACAAAAGCTTTTGCTGAGTCAGATAGTATTTTAACTACTGCAGCAAAGGGAATTGCTGATGTTATTTCGACAATTGGATATATCAATGTAGATATGAATGATGTCAATACCATAATGAAAGACAGTGGAGTGGCAATTATGGGATCCGGCACAGCTGAAGGGGAAGAGCGTGCTATGAAAGCAGTGAAACAAGCCCTTGAGTCTCCATTATTGAACGATAATGAGATTAAAGGAGCAAGGCATATATTGTTGAACATTGCGCATGGAAAGGATGACATAACCATGGATGAGCTATCGGAAATAACTGATTTCATTCAAAATGAAGCAGGAATGCAAGCAGAAGTCATCATGGGCTACGGACAGGATCCGAATCTGGAGAACGAGGTGAATATAACTGTTATCGCGACTGGATTTAGTTCTAACTTGCCGGATGTTGGTGTTGATGAGAACAAAGAACCTGAAACGGTAAAAAGAGAACTGAACGAGGATGTTCCGGTTATCATAACCAAACCAATAGAAAGTCCATTAGAAAATCCTGTGGATAATTCAGAGCAAATTCAAATTGAAAAGGAAGTAGAACCTGAGCCATTTCTAGTACAGAAAAATGATGAGGAAGAAAATGAAGAAGCCCCTCAGATTAATTTGGACTTTGAAGAACCGATTTTAAGGCAAGTTACAGAGGTTGAAAAAGACACAGCAGAACCAGAGAGTGTTAATGAAGAAGAAAAGCAGTATTTTTCCTTAAATGATGAGCCTGTAATAGATCAGGAAATGCCAATTAATGCATTTGAGATTCCTGCACCGAGCTCGCAACCGGTTCAAGAAGCTGAATCAGGCCCAAGTCTGGCAGACGTACAAAAGTTAAATGATGATCGTCTAAAACGCATTAGAGAAAATACAATGAAGCTGCGTAATCCAGATGGATTAGCGGAATTAGAGAATGTTCCGGCATACAAGCGAAACAACACTGTTTTGAAGAAAGTAGCGCATTCGTCAGAATCTGAGATAAGTAGATTGTCTATCAATAATGATGGGACACCTGAGAATCCTAAGATCCAAATTAAAGAGAACAATTCATTTTTACATGACAATGTGGACTAATGAGTATAGCTAATAACATTAATGATGGCATCAAGGATGCCATGCGTGCAAAAGATCAAGTCAAATTGGCAACATTGAGAGCGGTGAAATCCGCTCTTCTTTTGGAGGCCACAAAAGACGGTTCTTCTGAAGTGAATGACGAAGTAGCACTTAAGCTCATTACCAAATTGCATAAACAACGCAAAGAGGCAGCGGATATTTACAAAGAGCAGGGTAGAGAAGATCTATATGATGAAGAAATGGCCCAAGCAAATGTTTTAGAGTCCTTTCTGCCAGAGCAGCTGTCTAATGAAAAGATTAAAGCAATAGTACAAGAGATAATTAGCAGTTCAGGAGCAAGTTCAATGGCCGATATGGGAAAAGTCATGGGGCAGGCCACTGGTAAAATGGCTGGAAAAGCAGATGGCAAAGTCATCTCAGGAATCGTAAGAGAATTATTGAGTTCTTAAATCAGATAAATCACCATTGATGGGTATGGACTATAATACATACCTCGCTTATTTTTGACACTCATAGCTAAATTAAAATGAAATCCTCAGCATCTGCACACTGCTGGGGATTTTTTTGTAAAATAACGTAAAAGCGCTTTTAGGCATATATTCCTTCATTATTTTAGGACTTTCTAAAAACGAAAAGATGAAGCGATTCGAAAGTTTAATGTTAATCATCCTAGGAAGTATTTCATTATTTTCCCAGTCTCAGGATAAGTTAGATCTTTTTATCGACTGTAACACCAGATGTTATTTTGACTATATCAAACAGAACATAACATTCGTAGATCATTCACTCGAGCGTATGGAAGCTGATGTGTTTGTTTTGATAACAGGTGTGCAAACCGCAAGTGGTGGAAGAGAAATTCAAATGGTTTTTCAGGGAAGTGAAGATTTTGATCAACGTATAGACACTCTCTCCTTTAATTTTGGTCCAAATGATACTGATTTTATCCGAAGAGATGTAATGGTTGAATATTTGAAAAAGGGATTGCTTCCATATATTATTCAAACTCCTTTGATTAACAAAATTACTTATTCCATGGATGAAGAAGAAGTGGACTCATTGTCGGACGAGGTCATTTTTGATCCCTGGAATTATTGGGTGTATAATATTCGGGCCAATGGGTGGACGAATGGAGAATCTTCTTTTAGAAGTCTAAATTTGAATGCGAGCTTGTCGGCTTCAAGAATAACAGAAGAAAGCAAATTTCGTTTCAGTGCTTTCTCAGGTTTAAATAGGTCAACATTTACATTGACTGATGGAGAGACATTTGTTAGTGAGATAATAGACTATAATGCATTTTTGACTTATGTGAAAAGCTTAAATCAAAATTGGTCCTTGGGCTTTTTGTCAGAAGGCGGTTCTTCAACCTTTAGCAATATGGACGTGAATTTTGCTTTTAAACCAGCAGTAGAATATAATATTTATCCTTACGATGAAGTACAAACCAAGCGATTTACCTTCAGGTATTCAATCGGACCAGAATACTATAATTATACAGATTCTACGGTTTTCAATAAACTGAATGAGTGGGTAGGAAGACACTCTATAGATATAGAATTTTTCAAGACGCAAAAAATGGGTGACTTTTCAATTGATTTTGGTGTAGAGCAATATTTGCATAATCCTAAGCTGTATAATGTCTACTTTGACCCTAGTATTAGTTGGCAGTTATTTAAGGGTTTCAGAGTTTGGCTGAGTGCTTTCGTGTCTTGGGTTAACGATAGAATAAATATTCCGAAGGATTCTATAACAGATGAAGACATACTCTTACAAATTAGGCAATTAGATACTCAATTCAGGTACTTCGCCAATTTTGGTGTTTCTTATCGCTTTGGGTCGCTTAACAATAATTTTGTGAATGCTCGGTTCTAACGAAAAAAACCAGATCTAATGATCTGGTTTTCTCTAGTAGCGGGGGCAGGACTCGAACCTACGACCTTCGGGTTATGAGCCCGACGAGCTACCAACTGCTCCACCCCGCGATGTATCTTTAGCCAACCTATGCGCCCTAGTCAGGCAAAAATTTTGATTGGTCTTTCGTTCAAATGGGCTGCAAATATATATTTTGTTTCTTTGCGAGCAAAAATTTTCTTCATTGTCACATAAAGCGGGATATGTAAATATTGTCGGAAGCCCAAATGTTGGGAAATCTACACTCATGAATGCAATGCTGGGAGAGAAGTTGAGCATAATTACTTCTAAGGCTCAAACCACCCGACATCGAATACTAGGGTTTATTAATGAGGCATCCTATCAAATTGTCTTTTCAGATACGCCTGGAGTCGTCAATCCGGCATATAAACTGCATGAGCAAATGAATGCTTTCGTACTCACTGCTTTGAGAGATGCGGATGTATTACTAGTGGTTACGGATATTTTTGAAGATGAAATGAATTATGAACCCATCTTTGAGAAGATAAAGAAGTTGAAGGTTCCTATTCTTGTTTTAATCAATAAGATCGATTTAAGTGATCAGCAAAGAGTTGGGGAAAAGATCTCTTTATGGCAAAACAAACTCCCACAAGCTGAAATTATTCCTATTAGTGCACTTCACAAATTCCACCTCAAAGAAGTCTATAATCGCATTGTAGAATTGCTGCCTGAAGGACCACCATTTTTTCCAAAGGACGAAATGACAGATAAGCCTATGCGCTTTTTTGTTTCTGAAATCATTCGAGAGAAAATATTTCTGCATTATAAAAAGGAGATTCCTTATTCCTGTGAAGTGGTAGTAGAATCCTACAAGGAAGAGAAGAATATTGTTCGAATCAGAGCGGAAATTATGGTTGCGAGGGAATCTCAGAAGGCTATATTAATAGGACAGAGAGGGGGTAAACTGAAATATGTGGGTATGGATTCTAGAAAAGACATTGAAGCCTTCATAGGAAAGAAAGTGTTTTTAGAAACTTATGTCAAAGTCGATAAAGACTGGAGAGATAAGGACAATCGGCTTAAGCATTATGGCTATCAATAAGAAAAGCTTCACCGGTTTACCCGATGAAGCTTTAATCTTTTGTATCCCATCCATAATAGGATTAAATAACCTCCAATAGTTTGTCGATTATTATAGCGGATGCGAAAAACATAATCAACAACACAAAATCTCCCCACTGCTCTAGTCGGCTCACTCTCTCTCTCATCACTCTACACGTTTTTCCCTATCCAAATACATTTACGGATAAAAACCGGATGAGTTACTTAAAACAGTCGATGAATTGTTAAAAAAATTAGATTATCAAAATAAAAAAGGGGCTCAAGGCCCCTTTTTCTAATTCAATTCTTTCTTTTAGTATGACCAGAGATCATGTTCTAAAATGAAAAGTTCTTCTTTAATACGCTCAGCTTCTAGCAATGCATCGATTCCAGTTGTGTATTCAATAATTGCCCTATCGCCATAGACATTGGATTCTTTGACGATATAACTATTGAATTGTCGCTTCCAGAAAATATCGTCAAAAGAGCGCCTTTCAGCATCATTCTGTCGATTGAAGACATCATAATTGGCAAATACATATCGACACTCTGGGAAGTACAACCAGAACATATCTTGATATGATCTGAACTCACCATCTTCGCCATACACCGCTCTCATTGGAGCTAGTCCAATGATTCGGACATAACGTTCTGATCTCTGCTTGTCAAAGAACCAATCTTCCTTCAATTTATATTGAACCACATCTTGTGTTTCAATATCGATATTTTGAATTACTTGAACCAGTTCTCCCGTTTCAAGATCTTCGGTATATGAAGTATCAACAGTAGAAAGGATATTTTCTACTTCCGAGGGAAGCATGGGCTCTCTAAACTCATCATCATTACCTAAAGCTCCAGTGCTATACGCAGTGATAGAACCATCAGTAAGCAACGCTTCCTTGATAACTAGAAATAAACTTTTTCTATTATTTATCTCTTCTAAAGGATAATAAAGCGGGTGATTGATTTTTTCTTTTAGATCGATCACTTGCCAAATTCGCTTACTCCACATCACATCAGCTTCCCTTAAGTGCGGATATGGCACTACTCTTCTTGTTAAAGTATGTTCCTTGATGTAAGGACCATCCAATACATTCTGTGCATCCAATTCATTGAAAATTGGCATACAAAAGATCAAGGTCAGTACTGAAATGATTGCTTTTTTCATTTTATCTTAATTTACTTTAAAGGCTAAACTACCAAGGTTTCTGACTTTCCCGTCAGGTCCCTTTGCTTTGATTCCTTCAATGAATACTTTTTGTCCTCTCTTGGCTTTCTTCATCATGGTTTTCATGTCAGCAGTAACACGATTACTTTTCGAAGTCTGCTCAACATATTGACCACCGATTACCATACCCATTTTAAATTGAGTAACAGTAAACTTCAAGTCGAATTCAAAATCTTTCATTTTGGCGATAACACCTTGTGCTGCTGTTAACTCTGCTTTTTTAACCACAGCATCTCCAGCACCTTTTCCAGCAAACTGGGGAACTGGATCTGGAACAGATTTAATTCTAAAACTAGCTGGTCCCAGACGCTTTGTTCCACCATCAGGTAAAGTAGCTGTAGCATATATTTTTGCTTCAGTTCCTTGATTCACTCGAACCATATAACCGTCAGAGGCCTTCGTGATTTGACAACCTTCACATGAGGCAGTCACATCTTTGTCCGTAAAACCAGGCACACCAACGCTAACAGGGTTATCTACACCTCGATAAAATACGTTCATCTTCGTAGGTGAAACCACTAGAGTAGGAGCAACCACATTGTAATCCAATGCAAATCCACGAACTACTGGTTGACCTCCAACTGGAGTAAAGATGATGCATCCTTCCCGGTGTTGAGGTCCAAGAGAAGATCCTGGTAATTGAACTTTTCCTTTAGTCCCATCCATTTCCAAGATGTCGAATTCTCCCTTCAGTTGTCCAGCAATCGAGTCGTATTTCACACCCGGTTTACCCAATTGAATTGTTGGAACGTTTTGTCCGTCATATGCCGCTAAGAATACATCGGCCTCATAGCTAGCACCAGTAGTAACGTTTGTCGATTGAGGAATCACCGCACTTACCAATTCTGTGAATTTGTAAGAAGATTTTTCTACATCGGCAAACATATAACCAATGGCATCAGATTCTGCATTTCGAATATCCGATTGAAGTTTCGATAAAATCGAAGTAGTAGCTGCCAATGGCACATGATAAAAATTCAATGTTTCCCATTTTGTACTATCACCTTCACTGTCAACTGTAGTAGAAAAATTAAACAATTCGGTAATGGAAGCCTTCAGCTTTTCTCCTTCTTGATCTTTTCCTAATTCATTTTTCACGATGTTCGCATAATCCATCAACTTCTGCTTCAAAACGATTGCACGATAGTTATTGCCATCTACATCATCGTCTGTAGCTGGAGAAGCGGGTTCGGAACCAATCATTAAATTGGTATTGACATCGTAGTTGTCTTTCGACTTAATGTCCTCAACACCTTTTAATAAAGCTCCTGTGTTTGGATTAAGAACGGAATCTATAGGCAAGCCTTCGGTCTCCGCGATGCATTTTGCTTTTATCTTATTGATATGCAATACAATTTCATCAGCCGCAGCCTTCACTTTTTGGGCCTTAGCATTTGGATCTCCGTACTTTTTAGGATTCTCTTGAGCTAGAGATTGGAAGGTTCCATATTGTTGAGAAAGCTTTCCTTCGAAAGCTTTCCTTGTAGTTTCCTGTCCTTTGTTTATTGTAATAAATGAATCCAATATTTCTTTGGAAACATTCATTGCCAAAAGAGCCGTCAACACGAGATACATCATGTTGATCATTTGCTGCCGTGGTGATAATTTACCTCCTGCCATTGTTATAGATTAAGGATTAATAAATTATCTTATCCGTTATTGCCAACGTTCATGGCAGAAAGCATGTTACCGTATACCGTATTTAAGCTGCTTAGATTTCTAGACAACTCGGCCATACCATCTTTATATCTTCTGGTGTCTTCAACAGATTCATTCAATGTATTCATCATGTTGTTGATTCCTTCAAATATTTCATTTGACTGAGCCATTTTCTCTTTTGTTGAATTCAATTGCATTTCATAAACGCTATTCAATTCCATCAAATTATTTGACATGATAGATAATTGCTCACCGGCATTACTTCCTGCATCATTTGCATTTGCAATTCCTGCAATAGCTTCTGCAGCTTGAGAATATGAATCGGTTAATGTCGACATTGATTGAGAAGCAGAATTTACAGTGTCCACATAAGTGCTTGTTGCAACAGATGCGTCTGCAAAGTCATTTAATTGACCAGCTTGAGTACTTAAGTTTCTCATTCCTTCACCTAAACTCGCCAGTAATTCTGGTTCAATTTTGGCTTCCTCGAGCATAGTGTCCAGTTGTTCCGTAATAGAACCACCTGTTGTCAAAGCTCTTGAAGACTCATCAGCATGCTCTCCTGTTGCCAGTTCAGGATATACTAAAGACCAGTCATACTCTTCGTGAATAGGTTCAAAAGCTGAGAAAAAGAAGATGATTGCTTCGGTTCCAAGACCTAGAATCAACATGATATCCGCACCTTTCCAGTGCTGAATTTTAAACAACGCTCCAATGATTACAACTGATGCTCCAATTCCGTAGAGCTTCGCCATAAACTTTTTCCATTTTTTACTCCCTGGTTTCATAATTTTCTAAAATTAAAATTGAATTAAACTTTCCTTTTATAACTAAATTTTTCTAGTTCCAATCTTCTGGATCTCCCGCTTTTCCTCTGCCTAAGTAGCTCATTACACATCTGAATCCAATGTAAGATTTTGAAGTGTCTTGATATTCATACGTTCGGGTTCCATTCTGGATATAGTAACCAATATCTTTCCAAGATCCACCTCTAATAACCTTTCTTTTTAATGCCGGTGGATCATCTGCCAGTGCATCATAAGTGTATTCTGGATTCAGGTCATGCGCAAAGTCATAAACCGATTCATCATATGCAGTAGAGGTCCATTCAGCAACATTACCTGCCATGCAGTACAAACCATAATCGTTGGGCTCATAAGAAGTAACAGGGACCGTATGGAATCCATTGTCTTCTACATAATCTCCTCTAAGTGGTTTGTAATTGGCTAAAGGACATCCTAAAACATTTCTTACATAAGGTCCACCCCATGGATAAGGGTTCAAATCCAGTCCTCCTCTTGCCGCATATTCCCATTCTGCTTCAGTCGGTAATCTAAACTTCTGCACAAAAGTCTGTCCTCTGCTTTGAAGCCACCCATTCAATAAACGGGTTCTCCATACTGTAAAGGCTTTTGCTTGCGTCCATGTAATTCCAACCAAAGGATAATCATCGTATGCAGGATGCCAGAAATAGGATTCTGTCATTGGTTCATTGTAAGAATACGTGAAATCGTGCATCCAGCATAAGGTATCTGGATAGATTTGAATTGTCTCCTTAATAATGAACTGAGAACGGTCTACATGTCCTAAAATCGGACTGTCTTGACCTTTTTTGTTTGGATTTGAAAAGACATCTCTTCCAGGCTTTCGCGAAGCAGCTTGAAGATCTATCCAATAATACTCGAATTTCAATTTTCGGGTATCAATTTCTTTTCTTCCGTAGAAGCGCTCACTTTCTGAATAAAACATATCCGCGAGCTCTTCTCTTTCTTCCTCTTCATTCCACTCGATACGTTCTCTCCAATTGATTCTTGGCGGATCAAGTTCTTCTCCGTATTGATCTTCTTCAAAGACATGTTCTCCTATGTCGGCTTCACCTAAGACTCTATGAGCGATTGAATCGCGAACCCACCAAACAAATTGTCTGTATTCATTGTTCGTGATTTCTGTATCGTCAATATAAAAGGCTTGAACGGACACGGTTTTAGACCTTGCCGTATGTGCATAAGGCACATCCTGATCGCTCGGCCCCATGACATAGCTACCAAAATGAATATAGTTCATTCCATAAGGATTGACTTGAACGAACTCCTCCCTTGGGAAAGCCCCGATCAATTCTCCTCGATCTCCACTGCCACATGAAGCAAAAAGAGTTAAAGCCGAGAAAGCAATAAATAAGTTTCTCATACCAAACAGGTTTATTTTCATATTAGTTGAATAGACAGTATACCAGGTTCGTGGATTCTCTGTTTTCATGATTATTAACGGGATTGTTAGGTAAAGGTTACATGGTCAAATTTTACAAGAAACGCGGATCCTTGAATATTCTCGGTGGAAGTGGTTTCTCCAATTTTAGACAATAGTTAACCATTAATTCATGCCCTCCGCTACTGAAATCTGCTAAGAGAGAAGTGTTCACATCATAACTGTATCCTACTTTCAACATTGATTTTCCGTCTTGCAAAGGAGTTTGATATCCGAGCATAGGTGCAATAGCATCTTCTGTTCGGTAAGAAACTCCAAACCAAAACGTGTTTTGATATATGGCCGTTAAGTTGACGTCTACTGAGGTAGCTGCAGCGTCCGTCTTAACAATCACATTTGGATTTAAGTCAAAGTCACTATTTAGGCTATGTGTATATCCCGTTTGCAACCAATAGTGGCGCGCAGCAGAAATATTCACATCTTCAATATCTCCCTCACTTAAATGTGTAGATGATAATCCCAAATAGAATTTTGAGGTATAATAATATAGTCCGAAGCTGAAATCCATGATTCCAGCGCTAGTCGCTTCTTGAGGTATTAAAGGATCTCCCATAACTGGATCGATAGCGACCCAATTATTACCCAATGACTTGGATAAATAACCAGCCGATACGCCAATTCCGAGTTTTCCATTGAGTACGTTTTGCAAATGATATGCATAATGCAATCTGGCAACAGTGTTTTGCTCTTGACCCAATTCATCAAAGAATAAAGAGACTCCAATTCCACTCTTCCATCTTGGAATTTGCCCATGTGCATTCAATAAACCTGTTCGAGGTGCATTGTCAAAACCAGACCATTGCTGTCTGCCCAAAAGGGTTGCACAAATCGAATTGTCCACAGATCCTGCAACACCAGGATTAATTGACAAACGATCAAACATAAATTGAGTGAATTGAAAATCTTGTTGAGCGCACATTTGTTGCAACCCAATAAAAACAAGTGCTAAAGCGAATAATCTCTTCATAAATGATCTCGTATTTAAAGTAGTAAAGTCCTCATTTTTAGAGAACTTTAACCTTAAGTAGGGGACTAAAATAATCAAATTCTTATTCTAACGAAAAATTTTTTCGATAGCGCTCTGTGGGTATAATGGCAATTTATTGGAATGCAAAAAAAATTAATTGCTCAGTCTTTGAAAAGATTTCCACCATCTCAAAGGGATCTCTGCTTCGGACGCTGATTCATATTCTTGATAAGTACAAGGAATTAATTCGTTCTTCTTATAAGACTCGTTCTTTTTTGCTGGGTAAGGGACCTCCATCCACCAGCGGTCAGTGAGTTTGCTTTTGTAAAAAGTGATGTTTGTTTGATCTTTTACATTCACTTTATATTGAAGGAAATTGTTCTTTGACATTTTTGGAATGTCCTTTACTCTTGAGATTAAGGCTTCTGCAAAGCACCAAATCATTTCTGCGATCAACTGTGCTGATTGCCCACGCAGATCGAAAGCAGGATTATATTCAAATATTCCCAATGCCTTCAAATTTTCATTCAATCCGGCATAGCGCATCATTTGACAGGCTTGTTCACCATAAAGTCCATTGGGCAAAGCACGGTGATTTGCAGGGTTATCACTCATTCGAATTGCACTCATATCAAAAGATACGATATCACTGGTTCTCAATAAGGGTTCTGTATCCGGAATATTTTGAGCAATTTCTCCTAGTCGATACGTTTCAAAGTGCATGCGGTCCATCAATTTGATTTGATGAGGCTCTGTGAGATAAGTTTGGTATCCAAGATTTATATAATTGAATAAGTAACTGGGTTCGCCCATTATTATTCTGCTCAAATAAGAATCACTTTTTAATTCGGTGTCGAGAAGTCCTAAATCCAACTTGGGATCAATTGAAGTGATATTTACAGCTTTCTCAATAGCGGCAAATGCTTTATAAATTCCGAATGTCGCAAATTGCGGTCCTCCAATAAAAACAGGAACAATTTTACGTTTGATTAGCTCTCCAGTAATAGTCGAAATGGCGGCAATGGTATCAGAAATCTCTTTTCCATTTTTTAAATTGCCCAAGTCCACCAGATTTAATCTATGGTCCGATCTATAAAGTGAATAGAGTTCTTGTCGAATAGACATTGCTCCATGCTCGCAACCTCTGTTGTCTTCGCAATTTCGTCCTTCCTGAATTCCAATTATAGCGATCTGACAATCATCTAATTCTGGCAAGCCTTCTTCACCATTAAATTTCGTTTCAAAAAATAAGGATCTTGGTTTTACAGCAGACCGAAGACGTTCAATATCAATGGGTTCAAAATAAGAGGCAAATTCTTTCATCTACTTTTTCTTTTTTGCATTGAGTGCCTCTTCGACAATTTTTTCGCAATCTTCTAAGGTCAAGGATTTTGGATCTGTTCCTTTTGGGATTTTAACATTCTTTTTCCCTGCTTTGATATAGGGACCGTAACGCCCATTCAAAACGAATATTTCTTTTTCGGGAAATTCGGCTATGAACTTATTTTTATCTGCCTCTTTTTTTGCTTTTATTAATTCAATTGCTTGATCTAGCGTAATGTCATAAGCCGTAAAATCCTTGTCTTTGGTTATTGAAACAAATGACTTGCCAAATCTCACGAATGGCCCATAGCGACCTATTCCGGCTGCTACTTCGTCTCCTTCAAATTCGCCTAAATCTCTCGGTAATTTGAATAAGTCCAACGCTTCTTCGAGAGTAATTGTAGTTATAGATTGGTCCTTTAAAAGCGATGCAAATTTTGGCTTTTCTTCTTCCTCTCTTTCACCAATTTGAATCATAGGCCCGAATCTACCAATTCGGGCAAACACTTTTCTTCCACTCTTTGGATCTTCTCCTAAATGTCTTTCTCCTTTCGCTCTTTCAGAATTTTCTAAGGTGTCTTCTACGATCTCATGAAATGGACTGTAGAATTTTTTAATCATCTCAATCCATTGTTTCTGACCGTTCGCAATTTCATCAAACTCCTTTTCCACATTCGCTGTGAAATCATAGCTTAGAATAGATTTAAAATGTTGAACCAAGAAATCATTTACAACCAAGCCAATATCAGTAGGGAACATTTTGTTTTTCTCGGCACCTGTAATTTCTGTTTTTGAGTCGATGCTTACTTGACCATTTAGGCTTATAACGGTGTACTTGCGCTCATTTCCTTCACGACTCTCTTTAAGAACATATTGTCTTTTCTGAATAGTAGAGATTGTCGGTGCATAAGTAGATGGCCTACCAATTCCTAATTCTTCAAGTTTCTTAACCAGACTTGCTTCTGTGAATCGAGGAGGGTGTTTTGTAAACCTTTCCGTTGCAGAAATCAGCGAGTGTTCCAGTTTTTGTTCTATCGTTAAGGGAGGTAGCATTCCCGAGTTTTCGTCATCCTCTTCGTCATCATTCGATTCAATATATAGTTTAAGGAAACCGTCAAACTTGATTACCTCTCCTTTTGCTACAAATTTTTCTTCTCGATTTGAAATATCAATTGTAACCGTAGTTCGTTCCAATTGTGCTTCACTCATTTGACTAGCTACGGTTCTTTTCCAAATGAGGTCATACAGTCGAGACTGATCACTGTCAACGGACTGTAAATTGAAATCAGTTGGTCGTATCGCTTCGTGAGCTTCCTGTGCTCCTTTTGTTTTCGAACTGTATTTTTTAGTATTGGAATAATTTTCTCCAAACTTATCGATGATTGCAGCCTTCGATGCATTAAGAGCCGTGTCCGATAAATTGACACTGTCTGTTCGCATATACGTGATGAGACCAGCTTCATATAATTTTTGGGCTTGGACCATAGTTTGGGCAACTGAATAACCAAGTTTTCTAGAGGCTTCTTGCTGCAATGTCGAAGTAGTAAATGGTGCGGCTGGACTTCTTTTACCTGGCTTTACTTCAAGGTTCTCAATTTTGAAATCTGCATTACTACAATCCTTGACAAAGGCTTCTGCTTCGCTCTGATTGTCAAAGCGTTTATTGAGTTCCGCTTTCATTTTGCTTTTGCCATCAGGGGCAAATTCAGCAACAACCTTAAAATAAGATTTGCTTTCAAAATCTATGATTTCACGCTCTCTTTCAACAATAAGACGCACAGCAACAGATTGCACCCTTCCAGCAGATAATGAAGGTTTTACTTTTCTCCATAACACAGGAGAGAGTTCAAAACCAACCAATCGATCAAGAACTCTTCGGGCTTGTTGAGCATTGACCAAATCACGATTGATTTCCCTTGGATTTTCAATAGCCCTTAGAACCGCTGTTTTGGTAATTTCATTGAAGGTGATTCTTTTTGTTTTATCTTGCTTTAGTTCAAGAGCTTCTTCTAAATGCCATGATATTGCTTCTCCTTCGCGGTCCTCATCAGTTGCGAGCCAAATCATCTCTGCGTCCTTAGCCAGTTTTGCAAGTTCGGACACGACTTTTTTCTTGTCGTCAGAAATAACATAAGTCGGTTCAAAGTTATTTTCAACGTCTATGGAGAGTTTATTGGACTCAAGATCTCGAACATGTCCAAAACTGGATTTCACCAGAAATTCCTTACCTAAATACTTTTCAATCGTTTTTGCTTTTGCCGGAGACTCAACGATAACCAAATTCTTCGCCATCTAAATCACATTTTAATCATTTCGCTCTGCAAAGTAATACATTAATAAGCTGTCTTCGACCTAGGTCTTCTGCTTTGATTTCAAATTTCCTTTTTTAATTAAATTGAAAACAGGAGATAAGTATTTGAAAATGAGGTTTTTGTGTTTTGCATTTTGATTCAATTATTATTGAACTGCCAAATTGGCAGAATAATGGATAATATTAACTTTGCATGCATTTTGATGAGTACTTAAAAATGGAATTTGAGAATAAGGTAATAGACGAGAATAGGCAAGGAGAGGCTTTGCAGATGAATTCCCCGAGCAATGATAAAGGCAGAAAACTTTATTTAGAAAGTTATGGATGTGCGATGAATTTCTCGGACAGTGAAATAGTGGCTTCTATACTCGCAAATGATGGTTTTTCGACAACCCGTGACTCCTCCGTTGCGGATGTGATTTTGATAAATACATGTTCAATTCGGGACAATGCTGAACAGCGCGTTCGCGGGCGAATTCATCACTTTAAGAATGCCAAAGAAAAAAAGCCGGGAACAATAATAGGGGTGCTAGGTTGTATGGCTGAGCGCTTGAAAAAGCAATTGCTTGAAGAGGAAAAGTTGGTCGATTTGGTAGCCGGGCCAGATGCTTACAAAGACTTGCCCAATTTAATTCAAGAAGTAGAAGGTGGGCAAAAAGCGGTGAACGTATTGCTGTCTCGTGAAGAAACTTATGCAGATATCAATCCAATACGATTGGACACCAATGGAGTCACAGCATTCATTTCTATAATGAGAGGTTGTGATAATATGTGCTCTTTTTGTGTGGTTCCTTTCACCAGAGGAAGAGAAAGAAGCAGAGATCCCTATAGCATAGTGCATGAGGCAAAATATTTATTGGATCAAGGATATAAAGAAGTGACTCTTTTGGGGCAAAATGTCGACTCTTATAGATGGAATATCGACCGCAAAGGAAATGTTCTGGATGAGACAAAGGAAGTTGTAAATTTTGCTCGTCTTATGGAAATGGTGGCTTTGGTTAGTCCGGACATGCGTGTGCGTTTTTCAACGTCACATCCTAAAGACATGACTGATGATGTTTTGGAAATGATTGCCAAGTACGAAAACATTTGCGATTACATTCATTTACCGGTCCAAAGTGGTAACTCAGATGTTCTGAATCGAATGAACAGAGGTTATTCTAGAGAGTGGTATCTAGATAGGATAGCGGCAATTCAGCGCATTACGCCCAATGCGGCAATTTCAACAGATATCATTGCGGGATTTTGCGGAGAAACAGATGTTGAGCATGAAGAAACCTTAAGCTTAATGGAAGATGTGAAGTTCGATTTTGCTTATTCCTTTAAGTATTCAGAAAGGCCAAAAACGCTAGCAGAACGAAAATTTGAAGATGACGTTCCTGAGGAAGTTAAATCAAAGAGATTATCTGAAATTCAGGAGAAACAGCGATCGCATAGTTTTGAGAGATACAAAGCTTTTGTAGGGAAAACGCACAAAGTATTGGTTGAGAAAGTTTCTAAAAAATCTGAAAGTGATTTAGCAGGTAGAATATCTCAAAATGCGATGGTCATCTTTCCAAGGGAAAATGCCCAAATTGGTGATTATGTCAATGTCTTAGTGGAAGATTGCTCTTCTGCAACATTATTTGGAAAAATTGTGTCGTGAGTATGGATAATCAAGGAATAAAACAGCGCTTTGGAATCATTGGAAATTCAATAGGACTTAACCGTGCAATAGATATAGCAAAGCAGGTTGCGCCTACCGATATTTCTGTTCTGGTATCCGGAGAAAGTGGGACCGGTAAAGAGGTTATGCCACAGATCATTCACAATTTGAGTCATAGGAAACATAACAAATACATAGCTGTAAATTGCGGTGCTTTGCCAGAAGGAACGATTGATTCAGAGTTGTTTGGTCATGTGAAGGGAGCATTTACAGGAGCAAATTCTGACAGAGCAGGATACTTTGAAGAAGCCAATGGAGGGACTATATTTTTAGATGAAGTAGCTGAAATGCCGCTTCAAACTCAAGTTCGATTATTAAGGGTATTGGAGTCAGGTGAATTCATTCGCGTTGGTTCTTCAAAAGTTCAAAAAACCGATGTTCGAATTATTGCTGCTACGAACAAGCATATCCCTGAAGAAATTGACAAAGGCAAATTTAGAGAGGACTTGTATTATCGATTAAGTACGGTTCCTCTTGAGCTCCCTCCATTAAGAAATAGGAAGGAAGATATTGAGCTAATATTTAGAAAGTTTGCCGTAGATTTTTCTGATAAATATCGCATGCCAGTCATCCAGCTAGCCGATGACGCCAAGCACATTTTAGTCAATTACCGTTGGCCTGGAAATATCCGTCAATTGCGAAATGTTACGGAACAGCTATCAGTGATAGAGTCAGATAGGAAGGTCTCAAAAGAGACCCTCATCAATTATTTGCCAGAAGCTTATCAAAGTCGCTTACCTGTTTTGGCCAATAAAAGTGAGCAAACGAGCGATTTGAATGAAAGAGAAATTCTTTATAAAGTCTTATTTGATATGAAGAAGGACTTGAATCAACTTAAGTCCTTGGTTTTGGATATGATGGAGAGCGGTGGATCTTCTAATTTAAATCCTGAAAATTCGGCCTTTGTTCAGCAACTTATGAATGATAATTCAATTGAAATAGTATCCGATGATAGCCCAATTTCCATTGCTCCTCAGAAAGAAGAATTTCATCAACCTATACAAATTCATGAAGAGGTAGAAGAATCGCTTTCATTGGCTGATAAAGAAAAAGAATTTATTGTGAAGGCTTTAAAGAAGCACAACAATAAGCGAAAGTATGCGGCCAAAGATTTAGGAATTTCAGAACGTACATTATATCGGAAGATAAAGGAATATAACATTTAATGATGCGTTTTAATGTCATGAAATATCTCTATGTATTTGCTGCTCTGAGTTTTTTATCTTCTTGCGGAGTCTATAGTTTTACAGGTGTTACGATACCAGCAGAGGCAGAGACATTTTCAGTTCAATATTTCAGAGTTAATGCGCCATTGGCAGATCCGAATTATGGCCAATTACTTACAGAAGGACTGAAAGACCTAATCCTGCAACAATCTAGATTGGACCTTACAAAAACAGAAGGTGATTTACAATTCGATGGATATGTAAAGGAATACAGGGTAAATACCTCAGCTGCAACAGGAGAAGAAACGGCTTCTTTGAACAGGTTGACAATAAGTATAGTCGTCACCTATGAGAATGTTTTTAATGAAGAAGACAATTTCGAGCAGACCTTTACGCGATTCGTTGATTTCAACGCCAATGAAGAATTCGATAGCATAGAAGAAGGTTTGATCGAGGAAATAAACGATCAGCTTTTACAAGATATATTTGATAAATCACTCGGAAACTGGTAATAGTGACAAAGACAGAGCTTCTTGAATATATCAAAAATCCACAGGTCCTCAGAGCTAAGCAAAGTGAAGAATTGAAAAGTTTACTTGAGCAATACCCTTATTCACCTACTTTAGCCATGCTTTTTCTGAAGAGTCTCAAGAATGAAAAAGATATTTCATTTGACGAGGTCCTCAAGAAAACAGCCTCAATTATTCCGGATAGAAATGTCCTGTACGCTTTTCTAAAAGAAGAGCAGTCAGAGAGTCGAACAGTTCAGAATTCAGAAGCTCGCGAAAACGCTCAGCCAAATTTAAAAGCAGAACAATTACCGGACACAACTTTGCAAGATGAAATTCGTACTGAGATAGTAAGTAATCATTTTTCGCTTGATGTAAGCGATGAACTGCCCAGTATCGAGGAATTAATGCCTAAGTCAAAGAAGAAAAAGAAGGTCAAACATCCGAAAAAGACTGCTCATGAAAAGAAGAGTAATCTCGATTTCCTTTCCTTTCTACAAGGGGATATTTCGTCAGAAGATAATACAGAACCGGATAGATTGGCAGAGTTCATCGCTAAAAAAGAAAAGGCACTGAAAGGTAAAAAGGCGATTGTATCCACAGAGAAGATGGCTGAAAAAAGCTTGCTTGAAAATGAAAACCTCATAACTGAAACTTTGGCTGAGATTTTCGTAAAACAAAAGAAATACGGCAAAGCCATTAAGGCCTTTAAAAAATTGAGCTTGAAATATCCTGAAAAAAGCCTTTACTTTGCCGCCCGATTGAAAAAAGTAAAGAAACTTAAATCAAAAAATAAGAAATGAGCACTTTAGTTATTGTATTGATATTCATCGTTTCGGTTCTTCTTGGAATCATAGTGTTGATTCAAAACCCTAAGGGAGGAGGATTGGCAAGTAGTTTTGGTGCAGCCAACCAAATCGGAGGTGTTCGGAGAACTGCAGATTTCTTAGAGAAAGCTACATGGGGCTTAGCAATTGGACTGGTTGTTTTATGTTTGTTCTCGACTGCTTTACAAGATCAAACGAATATTTCAACAGTAAATGAAGATGGTATTGAAATAACCACGCCAGCGCCAAATGAAGGTCAGGGATTACCCAGCGAATAAGACTCATTAATTAAAAGATATCGAATGTCAGCTTGTCATAAAGGCTGACATTTTTTTTGTCCAATAATCCCAAAAATGGGCCATTTTGTCAATTAAAGCGACTAAATTCGCGCTGGCAAAAAAATTGCTGGACTGAACACGAAATTTAAATTCATTATTAACCTTAAATAATTTTATTTATGTCACAGGTAAAACCACTAGCGGACAGAGTATTGGTAGAGCCAGCCTCTGCTGAAGAAAAAACAGCAGGTGGAATTATTATTCCGGATACAGCTAAGGAAAAACCACAAAAAGGTGTAGTTGTAGCCGTTGGTTCGGGTAAACCGGACGAACCGATGACTGTCAAAGAAGGCGATCAGGTGCTATATGGAAAGTATTCTGGAACCGAGATATCTATTGATGGAAAAGAGCTCTTAATCATGAGAGAGTCGGACATCTTCGCAGTTATTTAATCAATCATTCAAGAAAATTTAAGAAGAAAATGGCAAAAGAAATAACTTTTGACACCGATGCGCGCGATAAATTAAAAGCGGGTGTAGACAAATTGTCTAACGCGGTGAAGGTAACATTAGGACCGAAAGGAAGAAATGTTGTTTTAGATAAGAAATTTGGAGCACCGTCTATCACGAAAGATGGTGTGTCCGTAGCAAAAGAAATCGAATTACAAGACCCTATTGAAAATATGGGTGCTCAAATGGTAAAAGAAGTAGCTTCTAGAACTGCGGATAATGCAGGAGATGGTACGACTACAGCAACTGTTTTGGCACAGGCTATTGTAACTGCTGGATTGAAAAATGTGGCTGCGGGAGCAAATCCAATGGATTTGAAAAGAGGGATTGATAAAGCAGTTGATGCAGTAGTAAAAGAATTGCATTCATTGAGCCAAGAAGTAGGTGATGACAATGAAAAAATCAAGCAAGTAGCTTCTATTTCTGCCAACAACGATGATGCAATCGGAACTTTGATTGCCGAAGCGATGGACAAGGTGAAAAAGGAAGGGGTTATTACGGTAGAAGAAGCAAAGGGTACGGAGACAACAGTAGAGATTGTCGAAGGAATGCAATTCGATAGAGGATACCTTTCTCCCTATTTCGTGACCAATTCTGAAAAGATGATCACTGAAATGGAAAATCCATATATCTTGATTTTCGATAAGAAAATTTCGAATATGAAAGAGCTTCTTCCTGTATTGGAGAAATCTGCACAAACAGGGAAGCCTTTATTGATCATTGCAGAAGATGTTGAAGGCGAAGCTTTGGCTACGCTTGTTGTAAATAGATTGAGAGGTTCTTTAAAAATTGCAGCTGTTAAGGCTCCTGGATTTGGAGACCGAAGAAAAGCCATGTTGCAAGATATCGCAATCTTAACTGGCGGTACAGTTATCTCAGAAGAACAAGGTAGAAAATTGGAAGATGCAGAATTGACTGATTTAGGAACTTGCGAGAAAGTAACTATTGACAAAGACAACACAACAGTTGTAAACGGAAATGGTGAGAAGACTGAAATTGAAGCAAGAGTGAATCAAATTAAGGCACAAATTGAAACAACAACTTCTGATTATGACAGAGAGAAGTTGCAAGAGCGTCTTGCCAAATTGGCTGGAGGTGTTGCTGTGCTTTATGTTGGAGCTGCAACTGAGGTTGAAATGAAGGAGAAAAAAGATAGAGTTGACGATGCTTTGCATGCAACTAGAGCTGCTGTTGAAGAAGGAATCGTTCCTGGAGGTGGTGTTGCTTACATCAGAGCAATCGATGCTTGCGATAAAGTAGAATGTGAGAATGATGATCAGACTACCGGAGTTTTTATCGTAAAAAGAGCTATCGAAGAACCGTTAAGACAAATTGTTGCTAACGCTGGTGGCGAAGGTTCTGTGGTGGTTCAAAAAGTCAAAGATGGTAGCGATGATTTTGGTTATAATGCCAGAACGGATGCGTATGAAAATATGCACGCTGCTGGAGTAATTGATCCAACTAAAGTTTCGAGAATTGCTTTAGAGAATGCTGCTTCTATTGCGGGAATGTTGTTGACAACAGAAGTTGTTGTTGCTGACATTGAAGAAGAAGCACCTGCTGCTATGCCTCCTATGGGTGGCGGTATGCCAGGAATGATGTAAAAGAAATTCACATCAAAATATATGAACCCTGCCGATCCTTATGTGATCAGCAGGGTTTTTTCTTTTCACAATTTCCAACCTCATTTTGTGGATAGCCTGTGAATAAGAAGCCCTTCCTATCGCCTGCTAATCCTAGAGGATAGCTCTATATTGCCTCTTCAATTTTATTCAAATGCAATACAAGAACTGGTTCAATTGCACTGTCAAAATTAGAAAGCACAGTGATGAAGGAAGCTCCAATACGAGCGAACAACATTTAATTCAAGCCTATACCTATTCGGAAGCCGAAGCGGGTATGCATGAGATCATGCAGCAAATGGGTGGAGGTACATTTGAAATCTCTAACATTACAAAAACAAATATATCTGAAGTTCATCCTGACGAAGCTTCAGAGAAATGGTTCAAGGTTAAAGTTTCTCTTGTTGCCTATGACGAAGAATCTGGCAGGGAAAAGCAAACGGCAATGTATTTTTTAGTTGCAGGGGAAAATATCATGGAGGTCTATAACAAGACCAAAACGGTAATGAAGGGATATGGAACAGGTTATGTCATTCCGAGTATTACGTATTCAAAGATACTTGAAGTTTATGCCGCTGATGAGAGTGAAGGAGTTTCGGAAACCTCAAAGCCTGAAACAGAAGTAATTCATGAGGAGGAGTTTTCAGTGGGTGAGCCAGAAGCAGAAGGCGCTGAGAGAAAGCTTGTCGTTGAGGCTCAGTCAGAGCAAGATGTTCTTGAGTCACAAATGGATGGCGAATAGCCCATTGAATCAATCGTTAAAAAAGCGTTAAATCAACAATCCTTATCTTGGGTGCTTCGTAAATTTAAGTAGTGAAACGAAGCACCATAAGAATTGTGATTTTACTGGCAGTTCTCAGTATTTTGAGTATTGTCATATCGCAAGTTATTTGGTACAACAAAACCTACAACATTCAAGATCAGCAATTCAATGATCGCGTGATCATAGCTTTGAATGATGTTGCTGCAGAAATCAAAACTTTAGGAAAAGATTCTTCCAATACATTTTACCCTGTTGAGCAAAGAAGTACGAATTCATTTGTCGTTCAGATGAATGATACATTGCATCCAGCTCTATTAGAAGGCTTATTGAAAGAGCATTTTAGCAGACGAAACCTTGTCGAAGAGTTTGAATATGGAATTTATGACTGCTTTTCGAATGACATCGTTTATGGAGCAACGGTTTCTATACAAGATTCTACATCAGTGGGCAGGGTTGAAGAATTATCTCAGATTAAGTGGGATAAGGATGGACACTATTTTGGTGTGCTGTTTCCGGATAAACTGAACTATGTAATTTCCAAAATGAACCTTTGGATTTTTTCCAGTTTAATACTTCTTGGAGTCGTATTATTTTTCGCGTATGCGATGAGCGTTATTTTAAAACAGAAGCGATTGTCAGAAGTGAAAACGGATTTTATCAATAATATGACACATGAATTCAAGACACCTATTTCAACGATTTCTTTGTCTAGTGAAGTATTGATGCACCCGAATATTACTCAAGAGCCGGAAAGATTGAACCAATATGCTCAGATTATACAAAACGAAAACAATCGCCTGAAAAGGCAAGTAGACAAGGTTTTGCAAATGGCTACTTTGGAGGAGGATAAGATTGTTCTTAAAAAAGAGCCTATAAATCTTCATGATATTATACAAAAATCGGTTCTGACTGCCGATCTGTCGATAAAAGAGCGGCAAGGAGAGATCACCATGACATTAAATGCGAATCGACATTCCTTGGAAGGCGATGTGGTTCACCTTACGAACATCATTTACAATCTCATTGATAATGCCATTAAGTATACCAAAACGAAACCTATTATTTCAATCTGTACGTCTAATGAAGGAAAGTACTTTGTTTTTGAAATTAGCGACAATGGGATTGGGATTGCCCGTGAGAACTTAAAGCATCTTTTCGATAAATTTTATCGCGTGCCTACAGGAAATGTGCACAATGTCAAAGGTTTTGGATTGGGCCTTTATTATGTGAAGAAAATGGCCGAAGCGCACAAAGGAAGCGTGGCTGTGAGTAGTGAATTGAACAAAGGCACGAAATTTATATTGAAACTACCATTTGAGAAATGAGTGACAAATTGAATATTTTATTAGTTGAGGATGACTTTAATTTGGGTTTGGTTGTTCAAGATACTTTGAAACGAGAGGGCTTCAATACGCATTTATGTCGCGATGGAAAAGAGGGCTTACAACAGTTCAATGCCCAGAACTATGACCTTTGTGTTTTGGATGTTATGCTACCAGAAAAAGACGGCTTTAGTTTGGCTGAAGATATTCGAAAAGTCAATGAAAATGTTCCAATTATTTTTCTTACCGCGAAAAATATGATGGAGGATAAAGTGAGAGGTTTTGAGAGTGGAGGTGATGATTATTTGACCAAGCCTTTTAGTAATGAAGAATTCCTTCTTCGCGTGAAAGCCCTGTTGAAACGAAGTGGTAAAGTGAAGAAAGATGAAAACAAGCACGTACATCAGATCGGGGAGTATACATATGACTCATTGAGTTTTTTATTGCGTGACCCCATGGGTGAAGAGAGAAAGCTCACGAAGAAAGAGGCCTCCGTATTGAAGCTGCTCTGTGAACATAAGAATAAGGTCATTGAAAGAGCGCTCTTGTTGAATCTTATTTGGGGTAAAGACGATTATTTCACCGGCCGATCATTGGATGTGTTTATCACTAAGCTTAGAAAATACCTTAAGGAGGATGAAAGCATTCAAATATTAAATATGCACGGTGTGGGATTTAAGCTAGACTGCAACTAATATTATCTGCATTTCTTTGTTAGCTCAATAAATAAGTGCAATTCCTGCAACGGTTCCTACGAGCAAAATTTTATAAATCCAATTGACAATTTTATAGTTATTACCGGATTGGGTGGAAAGCATGAGAATGATTGAAATAAAGATAGCCGAACCGCCCATGGCTATAAACCAAAAAGGAAGGCGTAAGAGCCATTGGATAAAATAAAGAGAGCCCAATTGAGCCAGGGAACCCAGCATAAAGAAAATAGCCAGTCCCTTCGATTTCTGTTCTCCGATTACAATAGGTAGAGACTTTTCTCCTACTACTAAATCGCCTTTAAACCGGATTAGTTTTTTGATGATCTCTCGAGTGAGAGCCAGGAGAAAAATAAAGGAGACATACAGAAAAATATAGGCGGTGATTTTTGAGTAATAGACCGAAAGACTTACGAAGGGAGCAACCGTCAATAAGGTGGCACCCAATTCACCCATGAATGCTTTTTTGCGAAGTTTATGGCTATAGAGCCAAAGAGCAAAAGAAAAGAGCAGGTTTATGATGAATACTTTCCAGCCCACAAATAATGAAAGGATGGCCGCTATCCCATTGAATGTTATATATGCGTTCAAGCTGGTTTTTCGACTGATGAGTCGATCGATATATGTTTTCTTGGGTTTGTTGATCAGGTCTTTTTCAAGGTCGTAAAAAGCATTTATGATATAGCCGGACATGATAAACAGAGAAAGTGCTATTACTTCTAAATGAAGTTTTGGGTTTTTTAAAATTTCCCACTTAGATATGCCATCGTTGAGCAAACACATGGCAGACAGATATAGGGCAATAGCAATGACCAAGACATTAATCCATCTGACCATCGAAAGCAAAGCCCATATTTTGAAAAGGATGTAGCGTACTCTTCTAGGCAATATTCGTTCGGCCAAGGTCATGGGATGAAGGTATTGTAAAGCCAATCAAAAACAAAATAGAGCCTGGTCCATACCAATTGGTACTTATTATCTCTTGATAAATTTATAAATCACTTCTTCTTCCTTAATCCTTGCTTGCCAGAGATAGATTCCAGCTTGAAGAAATGAAATATCTATAAAAGCATCTGAACCAGATATGACCGTTTTGCCATTCAGGTCGATGATTTTCCATTTTTTGTTATCGTCAGGTGTGTAACCGGGAATGACTATGCGATCTGATGCAGGGTTTGGGATTATTTTAAGATTTTCACTGGAATTCAATTCTGATAAAGATGAAATGGGGTCTCTTTTGAAGAGAAAATCATGTCCAGAGATATAAATTGTGCCAAGATCGGTAATATCTATATTCAGAATATTTCCAGTGGTTCCGGATTCTTCAATTTGCCATGATAGACCACCGTCAATAGACCTCATTACATTTCCTGATTCCCCAGCAATATATCCCTCTTGCACATCTTTAAAGTTGATCGCGTTCCAATCAGCAAGGCCAATATTTATTTGAGACCACGTATTGCCTCCATCTGTACTTTGAATAATCAATCCTTCCTTTCCACAAGCAAAGATTTGATCTTCGTTTTGTACGTGAACATCATTGACTGATCCGTTGAAAGGACCATAAACCATCTCCCAATCATATCCGCCATTGATCGATTTAAATATTCGAGTTTGACCGCTATCATCTTCCTTAGAAAGAAAACCATAATCAGCATTTAAAAAATCGAAACGGTAATATTGATAGATGGAATCGTTGGCAGTGTTTCCTTCGAGTTCATCTAATTCTTTTAGCGTTACCACGCATTCGGGATGCATTTTCTGAAGATAGTAGTGCTCTAGGCTCTCATCACTTGTAATGACATAAATTAAATTGTTCTGAATAAAATCAAGGTCGTTGTGCACGCCCATGATAAAGCTGCTTTCATTGGTTAATTCTTCCCAGTTTTCTCCTCCATCGAAGGTCCTTAGGGCATAATTGGAGTTGCTTAAGTAGCCAAAAAATAATCCTTCATTTTCATTGAACATGTGAAATTCGTTCCAAGGAGAAAAGATGGTTCCATCGAACTCCCCAAGTGAAGAAAAGGACTGCCAATCATTATCTGTTTTTCTCAATTCAAAATTTCCCAAGCCAGGGGCTGGCGACATGACCAAGCCAAAACCTTCCCCAAACATTCTAGGATTGTTTTGTTGGGAAACAAAGGTGAATTGAGCGAAAAGCGATTGAGAAAAAAAGAGGACTAAGGTGAAAGGTCTGAAGAGAGGTGAACGAAAAAAATTTTTACTCTAACAACATGAGGGTTGTAAGCTAGAGATTTGTATTGTTTATTTGCATCATTAGTCTCTCCTCACCAG